>NZ_CP065915.1:1818333-2121388 GCF_016134045.1 Pelagovum pacificum
GACGCGCGGGCGAAGTCGTAGATCGAGGCGTCGAGGTTGTACATGCCCATGGCGATGCCGGCGTCGGGCGCGTCGAAGACCTCTTTCTCGATGACGGTGCCGTCCGCGCCTTCGAACTTCATCGTCAGCTTGCCGGCGCCGGGGAATTTGAAGTCGGTCGCACGGTACTGGTCACCGAAGGCGTGGCGGCCGACGACGATCGGCTTGGTCCAGCCGGGGACGAGGCGGGGAACGTTCTTGCAGATGATCGGCTGGCGGAAGATGACGCCGCCGAGGATGTTGCGGATCGTGCCGTTGGGCGAGCGGTACATGCGCTTGAGGCCGAATTCCTCGACGCGCTGCTCGTCCGGCGTGATCGTGGCGCATTTCACGCCGACGCCGATTTCCTTGATCTTCTCGGCGGCATCGACCGTGATCTGGTCGTCCGTGTCGTCGCGGGCCTCGATGCCGAGGTCGTAGTAGAGCAGGTCGATGTCGAGATAGGGCAGGATCAGCTTCTGCTTGATGAAGTCCCAGATGATCCGGGTCATCTCGTCGCCGTCGAGCTCGACGACGGGGTTCTCTACCTTGATCTTGGTCATGCGGTCCTCCGGGTTTGGACGAAATATGTCTTGCGGGCGCCATAGCGCATCGGGCGGCCTTCGGGAAGTGCTGTATACGAAGGTATACGGACGGTCAGAGCACGGCGCGCCGCCGCAACCAGTGATCGTTCAGGAAACCGAGCACGGGCACGAAGGCGCCGACGAACAGAAGCGCGCCCCAGCGTACTCCGACGACCCGCGCAAGGAGCGAGAGGACCAGCACCGCGACGAACGCGAGGAAGGCGATACCGTGCATCATGCCAACCACGGAGGTCGGGCCCGGGATGTCCGCCCAGTATTTCAGCGGCATGGCGACGAAAAACAGCAGGACGAGCGTCACGGCTTCGACCAGCATGGAGAGACGGAGGAGTCGGGCGATCATTCTGCGGGAGCCTTCCCTTCGGGGCTGAACCAGTCTTCGACGGCGGGCCGGAGCGCCTCCCACACTGCCGGCAGACCGAGGCGTATCTTCGAGGCCACCCGCGCCTCAAGCCGGTCGATTGTCACATCGTACTCGATCCAGGAGCCGCCGCCGCATTCGAGGTTGGCCATGACCGGCTGAACGCGGTCCACCGACTTGGCGAAGATCGCGTCGTCGCTCGCAGCCGCCTCGAACTCGTCCCAGAGGGCACGAAGGTTCGTACCCTGATCCTCGGGTAGCATCCCGAAGAGACGGTCGGCGGCCGCCTGTTCCTTGGCCTCCTGAAGGGCGGGGTCGTGATTGCCGTGGACCGGCGCATCGCCGGCGTCGATCTCGACGAGGTCGTGCAGGATCAGCATTTTGAGGGCCCGTGCCGGGTCGGAATCGGTGACGGAATGTTCTCCGAGCACGATGGCATAGAGGGCGAGGTGCCACGAATGCTCCGCCGAGTTCTCGCGCCGCGATCCGTCGAAGATCGTCGTGCCGCGCAGCACCGTCTTCAGCCGGTCGGCCTCGGCGAGGAAGCGCAGGCGCGCCCCGAACGGCTGGGGCGGGCTGACGCCTTTGCGGTCGAGCAGGGACATGGCGTAGTCGTGCGCCTCTGGCCAGTCGTCGCGCATCAGCGCGGCACGTCCGATGGTCAGCAGGTGGCGCAGGATCTCGCGGTCCCGTTCGGTCTGGTCCGGATTGAACAGCTCCTGGAACGCCGGCTGCAGCGTATCGAGCATCCGCACGTAGCGGGCTTCGGGCGACTTGCCCTCTGCGAACTCGGTCCAGACGGCGTGGAAGCTCGCCCCCTGATCGGCGGGCAGCAGCGCGAACAGCCGTTCGACCGACGTGGCCTCGTCCGGGCTCTGCTCGGTGCCGTCAATCTCGACCAAGTCGTGCAGCAGGCACATCATCAGCGCGCGATCGAGGTCGGTGTCCTCGGGCGCGGCGTCGGCGAAGATCATCGCCCAGAGCGCGAGGTGCCAGGAATGTTCGGCGGCATTCTCGAACCGGGAGCCGTCCATCAGCACGTTGGGACGATCGACGCGCTTCAGCCGGTCCACCTCCACGAGAAAGGCGAGCTGTTCGGCAAGGCGGTCGGTCATGGGGGTGCTCCGGTAATCGCGTTCTGAATAGACCCGATCCGCACCGGAAAGGAAGTCACCCTGCCGAGAACTGCGACTTCATGCGGCTGCCGGGCGGACGCGCGACGCCATCCTTCAGGAGCTTGTCGAAGAAGCTCGCGTCGGGGAAACCATCCCACGGATAGAGACCGTGCACAGCGTTCAGGAACGCCTCGATCACGGCCGGTTCCTGCTTGGGGGTCGGCAGGCTGAGGAGTCGGCTGCGGGTGCGGACGTAGTCGGGAAGGCCGTCGTAGCCGATCACCGTCCACTCGCCCTTCATGAAGGGGTCGGCGTCGGTCGGGATCTCGGCGATCACCTCGGACGCGGCGAGGCCGGCGACACGATCGTCACGACGCAGCGACAGCAGCAGACAGACCTCGTTGCCGGGTTCGACGCGCGACACCTGTCCGATCGCGTGACCGCCGTCGAGCAGCGGAATGGTGAAGATATCGGCCTCTTCGGGCGCGCTCATTCCTCGAGCCCGCCCTTCTGCTCGATCTCGCGCAGCAGGTCGCGGGCACGGCGTTCGGCAAGCAGAACGCGGATCGCGGTGCGGAACGCTTCCTCCGTGGTCTGGGAGGAAGCGCCGAGCGACTTCGCGATCTCCTCGTGGAGGCGCGGCTCGCCCAGCTTCTCCATCACCTGAATCACGTCTTCGGCGAGCCGGTTGGCGACCTCTTCGGAGAACGACATCCCCTGGCTCCTCAGCGCGTGTTCTCGGTCAGGCGGCGGCGGACGTAATCGGACACGCTGCCGATCATCGTCTCCATGTGCGGATCCTCAAAGAAGTGTCCCGCACCCTCGACCTGCTCGTGGGTGATGGTGATGCCCTTCTGCTCGTGCAGCTTGCCAACCAGCGTGTTGGTGTCCTGCGGCGGCGCGACCCGGTCGCCCGAGCCGTTGATGATGAGGCCGGAGGAGGGGCAGGGGGCGAGGAACGAGAAGTCGTACATGTTCGCCGGCGGCGAGACCGAGACGAAGCCGGTGATCTCGGGGCGGCGCATCAGTAGCTGCATGCCGATCCAGGCGCCGAACGAGAAGCCGGCGACCCAGCAGTGTTTCGCGTTCGGGTTCATCGACTGCAGGTAATCGAGCGCGGAGGCCGCGTCGGACAGTTCGCCGACGCCCTGGTCGTACTCGCCCTGGCTGCGGCCGACGCCCCGGAAGTTGAAGCGCAGCACCGTGAAGCCGATGTTGTGGAAGGCATAGTGCAGGTTATAGACGACGCGGTTGTTCATCGTGCCCCCGAACTGCGGGTGGGGGTGCAGGATGATCGCGATCGGCGCGTCCCTGTCCTTCTGGGGATGGTAACGTCCTTCGAGCCGACCCTCGGGGCCGGGGAAGATAACCTCGGGCATTGTTCGCCTTTCGTCGGCTTCCGGTAAAACTTGACTCTTTTACTCGGCTTGCTTTAGAAGTGTTCTAATTTCCTCCGTCCGGAGGTATAGCGGAAGTAAACAGGGCTGCAGGCGCCGTCAATGGCAGCCGAATCCGGATGGAGTGAAGCGATGAAACTCAGCACCAAAGGGCGATACGCGATGGTCGCGCTCACCGACCTTGCCTTGCAGCCGGGGGACGGGCTGACGACTCTGGGCGAGATCTCGCGCCGGCAGGACGTATCGCTGCCCTATCTCGAGCAGCTTTTCGTCAAGCTGCGCCGGGCCGGACTGGTCGAGAGCGTGCGCGGTCCCGGCGGCGGCTACCGCCTCGCGCGGCCCGCCGCGGAGATCCGGGTGTCCGACATCCTCGGCGCCGTGGACGAGACGGTGAGCGCGATGCACAAGGGCGCCGGGGCCTCCGGCGGGCTGTCCGGCTCGCGGGCGCAGTCGCTGACGAACCGGGTCTGGGAAGGGCTGTCGGCACAGGTCTACGTCTTCCTGCACCAGACGCGACTTTCGGACGTGGTCGCCAACGACCTCGCCCCCTGTCCGGCCGTGCCGAACCTGTTCGAGGTGGTCGATGAGCCGGGCTGATTGGCCGTGGCCGGGCCCTGAAGGCTTGAACGGGGCAATGCCTGCGCCGACAGGGTCTGACTGGCCCATGAAGACCCAAGCAATTTGCAGCCCAACGAAGGGCAGGGCGCCGTGACCAGAACCTACCTCGATTTCAACGCGACATCGCCGCTGCGCGCCGAAGCGCGGGACGCGATGGTTGCCGCATTCGACCTGGTCGGCAATCCGTCCTCGGTGCACTCCGAGGGCCGGGCGGCCAAGGGGCTGCTCGAGTCGAGCCGTGCAGCCGTGGCCGAGGCCGTCGGTGCTTCGAACGCCGACGTCGTCTTCACCTCCGGCTCGACCGAGGCGGCGGCGCTGGCGCTGGCCGGTCGGGCCCTGGCCGCCGCGCCGATCGAACATGATGCCGTCTGGTCCTGGGCGGGTGAGGCGCTGCCGGTCGATGCCGACGGGCTTGTGAGCGTAGCCGAGCCCGACGGCGCGACCTTGCAGTTCGCCAATTCCGAGACGGGGGTCCTGCAGGCCCTGCCGCAGGGGCTTGCTGTGTCGGACATCACTCAGGGTTTCGGCCGGGTGCCGTTCGCGTTCTCGTGGTCCGGCGTCGGCATGGTCTTCCTGTCCGCACACAAGTTCGGCGGTCCGAAGGGCGTCGGCGCGCTGGTCTTTCCGCAAGGGACCGACCTTGCCGCGCAGATCAGAGGGGGCGGGCAGGAGATGGGCCGACGCTCGGGAACGGAGAACCTCGCCGGCATCGCCGGGATGGCCGCCGCGGCGACCGCGGCGCAGCGGGACCTTGCCGACGGCGTCTGGGATCGAGTGGCCCAACTTAGAAATATTCTAGAAAATGCCATTGCGGCTGGCAGCGATGAGACTATTTTTGTCGGGAAAGCTGCCGACCGGCTGCCGAATACGAGCTGTTTCGTCACGCCCGGCTGGAAGGGCGAGACGCAGGTCATGACGATGGACCTCGCCGGTTTCGCGATCAGTGCGGGCAGCGCCTGTTCCAGCGGCAAGGTGAAGGAAAGCCGGGTGCTGCGGGCCATGGGATACGACGCCGATACCGCCGGCAGCGCCATCCGGGTCTCTCTGGGACCGACGACGACGGAAGACGAGGTCCTGCGGTTCGCAGAGGCCTGGACCGCCAAACTGAGACGACACCGCGCCCGAGCGGCGTGAGGAAGGACGAGAACATGAGCGCACTGGACAATCCCCCCGTCACCGACGTGAAGGAAGGTGTCGACGAGGATACGGTCGAGGCCGTCCGCAAGCTTTCCGGCAATTACAAGTACGGCTGGGAAACCGACATCGAGATGGACTACGCCCCCAAGGGCCTGTCCGCCGACATCGTCGGCCTGATCTCGTCCAAGAACGACGAGCCGGAATGGATGACCGAGTGGCGGATGCAGGCGTACAAGCGCTGGCTCGCCATGGAAGAGCCCGACTGGGCGATGGTCGAATATCCCGAGATCGACTTCCAGGACCAGTATTACTACGCCCGTCCGAAAAGCATGGAGACCAAGCCCAAGTCGCTGGACGAGGTCGATCCCAAGCTGCTCGAGACCTACCAGAAGCTCGGCATCCCGCTGAAGGAACAGATGATCCTCGCAGGGGTCGAGGGTGCCGACCAGATTGACACGCCCGAGGACAATTCCGAGCGCAAGGTCGCCGTGGACGCGGTGTTCGATTCCGTTTCGGTCGGCACGACCTTCCAGAAGGAGCTCGAGAAGGCCGGTGTCATCTTCTGCTCGATCTCGGAGGCGATCCGCAATCACCCCGAGCTGGTGAAGAAATACCTCGGCTCCGTCGTGCCGCAGGGTGACAATTTCTACGCGGCGCTGAACTCGGCCGTCTTCTCGGACGGCTCGTTCGTCTATGTGCCGCCGGGGGTGCGCTGCCCGATGGAGCTGTCGACCTACTTCCGCATCAACGCCGAGAATACCGGCCAGTTCGAGCGCACGCTCATCATCGCCGACAAGGGCTCCTACGTGTCCTACCTCGAGGGCTGCACCGCGCCGCAGCGTGATACCGCGCAGCTGCACGCTGCGGTCGTCGAGATCGTCGTCGAGGAAGACGCCGAGGTGAAGTACTCCACTGTGCAGAACTGGTACCCCGGCAACGAAGAGGGCAAGGGCGGCATCTACAACTTCGTCACCAAGCGCGCGGACTGCCGCGGCGACCGGGCGAAAGTGATGTGGACCCAGGTCGAGACGGGCTCCGCCGTCACCTGGAAATATCCGTCCTGCATCCTGCGCGGCGACGACAGCCAGGGCGAGTTCTACTCGATCGCGATCACCAACAACTGGCAGCAGGCCGACACGGGCACCAAGATGACCCACCTCGGCAAGCGGACGCGGTCGCGCATCGTCTCCAAGGGGATCTCGGCCGGACAGGCGCAGAACACTTACCGGGGTCTCGTCTCGATCCACCCGAAGGCGGACGAGAGCCGGAACTACACCCAGTGCGACTCCCTGCTGATCGGGGACAAGTGCGGAGCCCACACGGTTCCCTACATCGAGGTGAAGAACAACTCGTCCCGGGTGGAACACGAGGCCACGACGTCGAAGGTCGACGACGACCAGATGTTCTACTGCCGCCAGCGCGGCATGGACGAGGAAGAGGCGGTCGCCCTGATCGTCAACGGCTTCGCCAAGGAAGTGCTTCAGGCACTGCCGATGGAGTTCGCGATGGAAGCGCAGCAACTGGTCGCAATCTCGCTGGAGGGATCGGTCGGCTGAGCCGACCGGCTGGCGATCGGAACCGGGAGTAACGCGATGGAGACGCAAGGCCCGTCGAGGGACCTTCATCCTGCCGTCGAACAGCGGATCGGCACCGGCGCGAGCTATCTCACGCCGCGCCGGTCGCGCGTTGTCATCTCTCGTTCGCATGAGCGGCCGGTCTATTTCACGGTGAACAACCGGAAGGACCGGATCCACGCCACGCACATGAAGGGGCTGTTCTACGAGCAGTCCCAGCTTCCCGTGATCCGGGACCACTTCCCCGAGGGCGGCGTGTTCGCCGATGTCGGCGCGAACGTAGGCAACCACTCGCTCTACATGCTGATGTTCGGCGGGGCGTCGAAGGTCATTCCGTTCGAGATGAACCCTGATGCGATCGACCTTTACCTCTCCAACATCTTCCTGAACGGCCTTCAGGACATGGTGGAACTCGATACCCTTGGCTACGGGCTTGGCGATCGGGTGACTGACAACGCCGCGGTCAGTTCTCCGCACAAGAACCTCGGCTGGGCGCGGGTCGATCTCGACGGTAGCGGGGACGTCCCGGTGCGAACCGGCGACAGCCTGCTCGACGGTCGCGCGGTGGACTTCATCAAGATGGACGTCGAGGGGATGGAGATCGCGGCGCTGCGCGGGCTCGAGAAGACCATCTCGTCCTGCCGCCCGGTCCTGTTCATCGAGGTCGACAACAAGAACCGCGATGCCTTCGAGGCGCTGATGGAAGACTGGTCCTACGAGGTGGTGCAGGCCTTCGGGCAAAGCCGCGTGAACCAGAATTTCCTGCTGAAGCCGGCGGAAAAGCCCCTGACCACGCGGGGCGCGCACTGATGGTGGCGCAGATGACGGAGTCACCGGGACCTGTCTTGGACCCGATTCAGCGTCCGAAGCTGACTTTGCCGGAGGCGGAGTCCGCGCTTCTGCAAGAGCGCTATGCGGAGGCGTCCGTCATCCTCGAGTACGGCGCCGGCGGCTCCACCGTCGTGGCGTCAGAGATGCCGGAAAAGACGATCTGGTCGGTCGAAAGCGATGCGGACTGGATCGACATGATGAACGTCTGGTTCGACGCCAACGAGGTCGCCTCGCGGCCGGTCCTGGTCCACGGCGACGTGGGCAAGGTGAAGAACTGGGGCATGCCGGTGAACAATGCCGCGCAAGCCCGGTTCGCGCGCTATCCGCTGGCGGTCTGGGACATGGACGGTTTTATGCAGCCGGACCTCGTTCTTATTGACGGCCGCTTTCGGGTAGGCTGCCTGCTGGCCTGCCTGTTTCGCAGCAAGGCGCCGTTGACCGTGCTGTTCGACGATTACGACAATCGCCCCGAATATCACGTGGTGGAGACATACGCGCAGAAGGTGGAGACCGTGGGCCGCATGGCGCGGTTCGAGATTACACCGCGCGCCATACAGAATGACGAGCTGCTCGAGGTGATCGGGCTGATGCAAAAGAAACGCTGAAAAGGCGGCGGGTCGAACCGCTCGCTGGAAGGAGAAAATATGCTTGAGATCAAAGGTCTGGAAGTCAAACTTGAAGAAGAGGACAAGCAGATCCTCAGAGGCGTCGACCTGACTGTCGAGGCGGGCAAGGTCCATGCGATCATGGGGCCGAACGGCTCTGGCAAGTCGACGCTGTCCTACGTCCTCTCCGGCCGCGACGGCTACGAGGTGACGGGCGGGACTGCGACACTCGACGGTGAAGACCTGCTCGACATGGACCCGGAAGAGCGCGCCGCGATCGGCCTGTTCCTGGCGTTCCAGTACCCGGTCGAGATCCCCGGCGTCGGCAACATGACCTTCTTGCGCACCGCCGTGAACGCGCAGCGCAAGGCCCGTGGTCAGGAGGAGGTCAGCTCCAAGGATTTCCTCGCGATGATCCGCGACAAGGCTAAGTCGCTGAAGATCGACCCCGAGATGCTGAAGCGTCCAGTCAACGTCGGCTTCTCCGGCGGTGAGAAGAAGCGCAACGAAATCCTGCAGATGGCGATGCTCGAGCCGAAGATGTGCATCCTCGACGAGACAGACTCCGGCCTCGACGTCGACGCGATGAAGCTCGTCTCCGACGGCGTGAACGCGCTGCGCGACGAGGGCCGCGGCTTCCTCGTCATCACGCACTACCAGCGCCTTCTGAACCACATCCAGCCAGACGTCGTGCACATCATGTCCGACGGCCGGATCGTGAAGACCGGTGGCCCCGAGCTGGCGCTCGAGGTCGAGGAAAGCGGCTACGGCAATATCCTCGGCGAGGTGGCCTGATATGATGCCACGCGCCAAACTGAAGGAGCAGAAGCGCGACGCGACAGAGGCGCGGCTGGCGGGAATGACCCTGCCGGACAGCGCCGGCTGGCTGCGTGACGCGCGCAACGCCGCGCTGGCCCGGGTTACCGACATGGGCCTGCCGCATCCGCGCGACGAATACTGGAAATTCACCAACCCGCGCACGCTGACCGACAGCGAAGTGCCCGCCGCCGCCGTCCTCGAGGACGACGAGGCGGAGATCTTCGACGGTATCGAGAGCCTCAAGATCGTCTTCGTCGATGGTGTCTTCGATGCAGACGCCTCCGACGATCTGTCGCTCGAGGGGATCGAGATCGACCGGCTCGCCAACGCGGCCGGAACCGACATCCACTGGGCGAAGGACCTTTACGGTGTGCTCGAGGCGAAAAGCCATGGCCGGACGGACCGTCCGCTCGCGGCGCTGAACACGGCCTTCGCCACCGACGGTGTCGTGATCCGCGTCACCGGCAAGCCGAGCAAGCCGGTGCGTCTGGTTTACCTCCATAAATCAGAAACTTCCGATGCGTTCCTCCACCACTGCGTGAAGGTCGAGAAGGGGGCGGAGCTCAGCATCCTCGAAAGCGGACCGGGCGCCGCGCGCTTCTCCTCCGGGATGGAAATCGACATCGCCGACGAAGGGGCCTTTCACCTCGTCCGGTCGCAGGGACGCGATCATGAACGTCGCGCGGTGACCGGCACGTTCGCGCGTCTTGGCCGCGAGTCGACGTTCAAGACCTTCACCATGACGGTCAATGGCGTGCTGACCCGCAACGAGGCGGTCGTCGAGATCAACGGCGACGATGCAACGGCGCATATCGCGGGCACATGCCTTGGCGATGGCAAGGACTTCCATCACGACGACACTGTCTTCATCACCCACGACGCGGTGAATTGCGAAAGCCGGCAGGTCTTCAAGAAGGTTCTGCGCAACGGCGCGACGGGCGTCTTCCAGGGCAAGATCCTCGTCCAGCCCGGTGCCCAGAAGACCGACGGCTATCAGATCAGCCAGTCGCTCCTGCTGGATGAGAACGCGACGTTCCTGGCCAAGCCGGAGCTCGAGATCTACGCCGACGACGTGGCCTGTTCGCACGGCTCCACCTCCGGCGCGATCGACCGCGAGGCGATGTTCTACCTGCGCTCGCGCGGTGTCGGGGAACGGCAGGCGACCAACCTGCTGACGATCGCCTTCGTCGCCGAAGCGCTGGCGGAGATCGAGAACCCCGTCTTCGCCGAAGCCCTGCAAGAGCGGCTCGAAGGCTGGCTCTCGCGTCGCTACGGCTGATGCCCGTCACCACGGACATCGTGGCCTCCTGGCGCAGGCCGAGGACCGTCATGCGGCGGTTTCTCGACCAGGGCCAGCGGGAGGACCGGGCGCTCATCTTCCTGATGACCGCCTGTTTCCTGCTGTTCATCGCCCAGTTGCCGCGCCTCAGCCGCATCGTCGCCGGGTTCGAGGAACTGCCGGGCGGCGAAACGCCGGAGTTCACGGCGCTCGTCGCCTACGCATTCTTCGGCTCGATGTTCGTGTTGCCGCTCGTGTTCTACGGGCTTGCCGGGCTCAGCCACCTTGTCGCCCGACCGCTGGGCGGGCAGGGGAGCTGGTTCGGCGCCCGTCTCGCCCTGTTCTGGGCGCTGCTGGCGAGCACGCCGGCCGCATTGCTCTACGGGCTGGTGCGGGGCTTCATCGGTGTCGGCATCCAGGCGGCCCTCGTGGGCTTCATCTGGACCATCGCCTTCGTCGTGATCTGGCTGTTCTGCCTGACCGAAGCGGAAGCCGCCCGCTGATGACGGAGGCCGGGCAGATGCTTCGCCTCATGGTGGCGACCGTGCAGGACCCGCCGCAAGTGGCGCGCGGCATGTTCGGCTTGGGCCTGCCGCGCTCCGTTTTGTGGCCGGCGCTGGCGCTGGTGGTGATCCTGTCGGTTCTGCTGGTCGCCCTCGCCAGCATCGTTCTGCCACCGGTGCCGCGGACCGAGTCGACGATCATGCTGACGCCGATGTCCTACACGCTGATCCTCGCCGGATTGCTGACCATCTCGGTCTTCGCGCTGAACGGGGCGGCACAGATGCTCGGCGGGCACGGCCGGTTCGAGGATTCACTGCTAACCGTCATCTGGGTCACCGCCATTCAGGTCGTCGCCCAGGCGATCCAGATCGTGCTGACCCTCGCCGCACCGTTCCTGTCGGTCGTGTTCCTCACAGCGACGCTTGTCGTGTCGCTTTGGGTGCTCGTCCATTTCATCAACGAAGCGCACAAGTTTAATTCGCTCGGCCGCGCCTTCATGACGATCGTCGTGTCGGTGATCGGCGTGATTGTCGGCTCGACGATGTTGCTGAGCCTCATCTCCGCCATCGCCGGCAGAGGAGTATTCTGATGTATGATGTCGCTGCCATCCGCGCCGACTTCCCCATCCTGTCGCGGGAGGTGAACGGCAAGCCGTTGACCTACCTCGACAACGGGGCCTCCGCCCAGAAGCCGCAGGTCGTGATCGACGCGATCACCCGGGCCTATTCGCAGGAGTATGCCAACGTCCATCGCGGCCTGCACTTCCTGTCCAACCTCGCCACCGAGAAGTACGAGGCGGTCCGTGGCACTGTCGCCCGGTTCCTGAACGCACCGTCCGAGGACGAGATCGTGCTGAATTCCGGCACGACGGAGGGCATCAACCTCGTCGCCTACGGCTGGGCCATGCCGCGCATGGAAGCCGGGGATGAGATCATCCTGTCGGTGATGGAGCATCACGCCAACATCGTGCCCTGGCATTTCCTGCGCGAACGGCAAGGGGTGAAGCTGGTGTGGGTCGACACGGCACCCGACGGCTCGCTCGATCCGCAGGCGGTGCTCGACGCGATCACGCCGCGCACGAAGCTGATTGCCGTGACGCAATTGTCGAACGTGCTCGGCACGCGTGTCGATGTGAAGGCGATCGCCGCCGGCGCCCATGCGCAGGGCGTTCCCGTTCTCGTCGACGGCAGTCAGGGCGCGGTTCATGCGCCCGTCGACCTCACCGACCTCGACGTCGATTTCTACGCGATCACCGGTCACAAGCTCTACGGTCCGTCCGGGTCCGGCGCGATCTGGATCAAGAAGGAGCGGATGGCCGAGATGCGCCCGTTCCTCGGTGGCGGCGACATGATCCGCGACGTCAGCAAGGACGAGGTGACCTACGCCGACCCACCGATGAAGTTCGAGGCCGGGACACCCGGCATCGTCCAGACCATCGGCCTTGGCGTCGCGCTCGAATACCTGATGACGATCGGCATGGACCGGATCGCTGCCCACGAGGCGACCTTGGCAACCTATGCACAGGAGCGGTTCGCCGGGCTGAACTGGCTTAAGCTGCAGGGCAATGCGCCGGGCAAGGCGGCGATTTTCTCCTTCACGCTGGACGGCGCGGCGCACGCGCACGACATCTCGACAGTGCTCGACAAGCGCGGCGTCGCGGTGCGCGCCGGCCACCATTGCGCGGGTCCGCTTATGGATCACCTCGGCGTGACGGCCACCTGCCGGGCGAGCTTCGGCATGTACAACACCACCGAGGAGGTCGACACGCTGGTCTCTGCTCTGGAGCTCTGCCACGACCTGTTCGCCTGACGGCAAACTTCTCCTCACGCCGCCGGATAACCCGTTGCGCCGGGATCCCCGTGCCGCTATAGACCGCCCGCAGGCACCCGTAGCTCAGCTGGATAGAGCGCTGCCCTCCGAAGGCAGAGGCCATAGGTTCGAATCCTATCGGGTGCGCCATTAAATCAACGGCTTAGCAACTTTCGATCTGACATCGGTTCGGTTTCGGTTCCGATGTCGCCGCTTTAGTCGTCTTGGATTCGTTCTTCCCTCATCTGCTGAGCGTCTTCTGAAACTGATGAGATGTGGTCTTGCTGATCCGCTGAGAGGCAGACCCGCTTGCTGCCTCCCGGCAGGATGTAGCCTTGTGGGGCAATTACGGAAAAGTCCTCAAGACCGCTTCAGATCAGCCCTCGTCGTATTGCTTCAGCGACAGCTTGAACGCGGTTATTCGCGTGAAGCTTCATGCATACGTCCTGAATCCTGCGCTTGACCGTCACTTCCGTCATGTGGAGCTGGTCGGCGATGTCCGACGTCCGGCCTCCCTCGGCGAGGATGCGAAGCATTTCGACGTCCTTCGGGTTCAGTCCGCTGTCCTGCCTGACCTGCTGATCCGCGAAACGGCTGTATTCTTCCATCATAGTCGAGATCAGCTCCTCCGACAGAGTCCGACCGTTGCGATGGACAGTCCGGATCGCGTCGGCCAGCGTCTCGTAGGAATTGGACTTCAGCAGGTAGGCGTCCGCTTGCGCCGCGAGTGCGCCCACGAGGTACTCCCGATCTTCGTAGGTCGACAGGATCACGCAGGCGGGCGGGTTATCGACGGACTTGAGCTTGCGGACCAGTTCGATGCCGTCGGTCGCGCCGAGCCGGATGTCGACGGTAATCACATCAGGCGCGCTCGAGCGGGCCAAGTCTCTTGCGTCCCTGGCGTTTCCGGCTTCGGACACCACAGTGATGTCTTCTTCGTCCTCGAGAACACTTCGGACGCCTTGCCGGAAGATCTCATGATCGTCGACGATCATCACCCGGATTGTCATTATGCAGCCTGTTGCCGTGGAAGTCTGAGTTCGAGACGTGTGCCTGTCCCCGGGATGGCGGAGAGGACGAGCTCGGCACCGATCGCGTGGCTTCTCTCGCGCATACCGATAAGGCCGAGACCGCCTTGCGCCGCATCTTCCGAAAATCCGCGCCCGTCATCTTCGATTGAAACCGTGACTATGTCGCTGTCGAAGGCAACGACGAGAGCCAGCTTGCGAGCATCCGCATGGCGGACGCAGTTCTGGCAAGCCTCCTGGATGATCCGGTAGATCGCCAGTTCGATGTCAGCGGTCAGCGGGCGTGGTGTTCCGATCACCTGCATGTCGACTTTGAGGTTAGTGATCCGCCGAAGCCCGCCCGCGTGATTTTCGAGGGCTGCTACAAGGCCCATCTCGTCGAGCAGCGTGGGCCGGAGCGCGTAAATTATCTGCTTCATCTCGTTGAGCGTCGCGTCGAGCGTGCGCTGGCATTCGGTCGTTCGCCGCTCGAGGTCGGGCTGGTCGGAGACGCGCCGCCGGATACTCTGAAGCTGGTAAGTCGCGGCAAGGATCGACTGTGCGGCGCTGTCGTGCAGGTCATGGGCGATCCGCTTGCGCTCGGTCTCCTGGATATCGACGAGCCGCCGCCACAAAGCTCGCAGAGCTTCAGCCTTTTCGCTGATATCCTGATGAGCCTGCTCGAGCTGCCGGGTCCGCTCGGTCACTTTCAGCTCCAGCGCAGAGCTGAGGTGGCGGGCAGCGTCGTAGAGCCGAGCATTCTCGATCGCGACGACAGCCTGCTCCGCGAAGGCCCGGACGATCCGCTCATGGTCGGCGCTGAAGAAGCCGGGCTCCGGCCAGTCGACGCAGAGCCAGCCGATACAATCCGTACCGTGGACCAAGGGAGCCGCCAGCCAGGAAACGATCTGCTCCGTCCCCGGCTGCCAAGTCCAGAACTCGTGTTCCCGCACGTCGGCAAGGCGGAGTGTTTCATGATTTTCGACGACCGGCTTTGCCAGTGGCGTCTCACCGACGTCGAAGGAATGGCTCAGCACAAGGTCGTTGTCGGGAAACCCGACCGCCGCGACTACGCGCATCCGTCCGTCGTCCGACCTGAGGGTCACGCGACTTCCGCAATAGGGCACGACCCGTCGCAACTCCCGCAGCACGGCGTCGAGGACATATCGCGGTTCGAGTTGGGAGGAGATGATGCGCGACACCTCCGCCAGCGTCGATGAAAGCTGCCGCTCCGCGCGTTCGGCGGCGAAGAGCCTCTGCTGTTCGATCACCGGCGCAATCTGGTCGGCGACTGTCTGCAACAGGATGACGTCCTGCCTCGGAAAGGCCGCGTGTTCCTCACTCTGGATATCGAGAACGCCAATGACCCGCTGTCCGATGCGCAAAGGCAGCGCGAGCTCCGAGGCCGTCGCGGGAAGCGCCCTGTTGGCGACGAAATGAGGGTCGCGGGACACGTCGGGCGAATTCCACAGTTGTCCGGTTTCGGCCACGCGTCCGATAATGCCCTGGCCAACGCGAACACTGGGGCTCGATTTCGCCATCTGCTCGGCGTGGGGGCTGTCAGCATGGCTGAGACGCACGGTGCCCTCCGGCGCGTTCGTCAGCAGGATCTGGATATGGTCGTAGCCGAGCGACTGTCGCAGCAGCCGGCAGATTTCTTCGAACAACGCCGCTTGGTCGTGGGTGGTCGTCAGCCGCTGGCCGAGCTTGTGGATGAGCGACAGGTGGCCCCGGATATGGTCAATCTGCTGCCTTTGGGAAAAGCTGTCGATCCGGCCTGCCATTTCATCGGCGATCAGGTCGACCAGAGCCGAGGCATCCGTCGTGTCGGAGGACCGGCGCGGCAGCCCCATGAGTACGGTCCCGACCCGCCCGTCCGGCGTGTCCAGCCGCGATGTCGCGAGCCGGCACCCATGGGCGACACTCTGTGTGGCGATCGGACCCGGATCGCAGGATCCGAGCTGACCCTTCAGGCCCGACATCATGCGATGGAGCGGCGCGGGGACCTGGCCTTCGACGATCAGCATCGCGTCCGCCTCATGACCGAGGATGATGGCACCCCATTGCGCTCCGGCGATCTTCAGTCCACGCACGAGCCGCCGTCGCAGTTCCCCGATCTCGATGCTGTTGATCGACAAGTTGCGCAACCGGTTGAGCCGGGACGCGTAGAGACCTTCCTCGTCATCGCGGTACATCGGACGGGGGGCGCCAGTTCCTGGCTCGACCGCTCCGTTCGTCACTAGCATTCCCACGTCCGTGTCCGCCTTTATCTCAATCAGTCAGTGCCGTTGCAGGAACATCCGCGACCGCATTCAGGAACCTTCCACCACCGACAGGCGCCGCACCAAGACCTTCCCCGTGGATCATTTTACCACGCAGGAAGGTTGCGTCGACAGTGCCCCTGAAAGTCTGCCCGGCATAGGCACTGTGAGGGTGCCGATAGGCGAGATCCGACGCCTTCAGCGTGAATGCCTTGTCCAGGTCGACGATGACCAGATCCGCATCGGAACCGGGCGCGATGGTTCCCTTCCTGGGGTACTGGCCGAGCAGGCGAGCCGGGTTCGCCGACATCATCCGTGCGACGGCACTTAGCGGCAGGCCCCGTCGGTGGACGCCCTCTGTCAGGATCGCGTTAAGCCCGGATTGGATGCCCGAAATGCCACCCCATGCCTTGAAGATGTCGTCGGTGCCTGCCTCCTTGTCAGCGAGCGGGCACGGGGAGTGGTCCGATGCGATGATATCGACGTCTCCGCTCAGCACGCGTGCCCACAATTCCTCGCGGATTTCGGCGGACCGAAGGGGCGGGGCGCACTTCGCGAAGGGGCCGACGGTATGGAGATCATCCTCGGTAAAGAACAGGTAGTGAGGACAGGTTTCGTTCGTGACATCTTGCCTGGCCTCCCGCGCGGCGGTGACGAGGTCGATACCTTCGGCCGTCGAGACATGGACGATGTGGAGCCGGCAACCCACACCGGCGGCCAGCGCGATTGCCGACGCGATCGCCCTGACCTCTGCCTCCACCGGGCGGGCTTCGCCCCAAGCCTTCGGATCACGCCGACCATCCGCGATCAGGGTGCGGGTCAGCCGAGAGGTCAGTGCCTCGTCTTCGGCGTGAACGGCGAGAAAGGATCCCGCCTGTCGTATCCTTCTCGCCCCGATATGGAGGTCATCAATGGAGACATGGGGAAACTCGTCCGATCCTCGGCACATGAATGCTTTGAACCCGGTGACGCCTTCCCGCGCGAGGGGTCCGATCTCATGCTCGTTTCCGGGCACGACGCCGCCCCACAGGGTATAATCCACGACCGAGGTCCGCGCCGACTCCAGCTTCAGGCGAAGCGCGGAAACGTCCGTGGTCGGGGGTATCGCGTTCAGCGGCATCTCGGCGACAGACGTGATGCCACCAGCCGCGGCTGACCGGCTGCCGGTCAGCCAGCCTTCCCAGTCACGTCCGGGCTCGGAAAAGTGGACATGCGGATCAACGAGGCCGGAGAGCAGCACGCGCCCCCCGACCTCGACGACGTCACCCGGCCGGTCCGGCGTGCCTTCGACGACCTCTGTCACAACACCGCCCGCCACGACAACGCCGCCCAGGAAGTCGGCATCTTCCGTCACCACGCGAGCGTTGCGAAAGTAAGTCGCAGACATGCTCAGTCGTCCAGACCGATGAGGCGCGCCGGGTTCGTGGCGGTCATCGTGCGGATCTCCTCGACCGAGAATCCGAAGTAGAGCAACATCGAAATCATCATCCTCATGCCTTCGACTGGCGACGGCAGCACCCGCACGCCATAGTCCGTCGCCAGAACAAACTGCTCGGGCCCCACGTCGCGAATACCCTGCATCCAGCGCATCGCCTTGCCGTGGACGACAGAGTGCATGTCCATCAGCTCCCGCTCCACGTAGTAATGGGTGTGCGGCATTGCGGGGCCGCCGAAGTCGACGGCGCAGGCTTCGAGGAACACACCCTTCGCGGCAAGGGATTTCTGATCTTCGATGGACAAGAGCGCTCGGGCGGGGTGGGCGACGAGGATCTTCGCGACACCGGCGGCCTGCGCGAGTTCGACAATGCGCAACGCTTCTTCACCCGAGACATGCCCGGTGTTGAGATACACCTCGGGCCGCTCCGCCACCATGTCGAGGATTTCCTTCAGCGCGTCCGGCGGCTCGCCTTCGAGCGGAATTCGGATCGCCCTTGCCAGCTCCTTTTCCGAGAAGCCGGGCACAGCGTCCTTGAAAGGCACGAGTTTGCCATCGACGAGCGCGGACTCGGTCAGCGCCGAATGATAGGTACAGTGCGAACCGAAGGAGATCATCCGGCAGCCGTCGCCGAGGTTCAGTGCCGTCTTCACAGCGCGGGGGTTCATCCCGTCATGGCAAGAGTTCATCAGGTAGCCGCCGAACGTGCGGAAATCTCTTACAAAACGGTTCACCATCCACGCGGTGCCGGAGGCCCAGCCGAAGACGTCGTAGTAGAGTACGGTACGAAGTCCCGCGTCGCGGGCCATCTCCGCCACCTGAATCGGGTCGAAGTGCCCGGGGTTCGAGCGCAGGACCGGGCCCGCATGGACGTGGCTGTCAATGGCGCCGATCAGCAGCTCCTCTGGCAGTTCCATCGTCCGGTTGTAGAAAGGTTCGTAAGTTGCCATGTCGCTGCCCCTCACGCCGCTTCCAGGCCGAGCAGCCGGGCCGGGTTGTGAGCGGTCATGGTTCGGATCTCCTCAGGCGTGAACTCGTAGTCGAGCAGGGTGGTGATGAGCGTGCGCATCCCTTGCACGGCGGAGCTTGCCGCGCGGATGCCGTAGTCGGTGCCGAGCACGAAATGCTCGGGTCCGACCTCTCGGATGTCAGCCATCCACTGTGCCGCCGAAGGCCGCATCCGAGGCAGGTCGCCCGAGCGGTCCATGTATTCGCGCTCCACGTAGTAGTGCGTGCGCGGCGCGTGGGGGTAGAGCCAGTCGACAAGACACCCCTCGAGGAATGCGCCACGGCGCGCGGCGGCTTTCTGTTCTTCGACCGACAACTGCTGACGGGCAGGGTGGGCGATAAGCACTTTCTGCACCTTGAATTCCTCGGCGAGGTCAAGGATGCGCAGCACCTCCGGCCCCGAGACATGGCCCGTATTGAGGTAGACGTCCGGATGATCGGCGACCATCTGGAAGATCTCGGCGAGGTCGTCGGAGATCGGCCCCTCGGTCGGGATCTTTACGGCGCGGGGCATCTCCTCTTCGGCGAACTTAGGGTAGGCGTCCTTCAGCGGTACCAGTTCTCCGTCGATGAGCGCGGATTCCCGGCTGGCCTGAAAGTGCGTGCAGTGCGAGCCGAAACTGATGAAGCAACAGCCGCCTTCCATGTAGAGGGCGGTGCGGACCGAGCGCGGGTTGATGCCGCCGTGACAGGAATTCATCAGGTACCCGCCGAAGGTCTGGATGCCCGGAACGTGACGATTGACCATCCATGCCGTGCCCGACGCCCAGCCGAACACGTCGTAGAAGACGATCGCCCGCATCCCGGCCTCGCGCGCCTCGATGGCGGCTTCGAACGGATCCTGGTGGCCGGGATTGGACCGCAGCACCGGGCCGGCATGGACGTGGCTGTCGATGGCGCCGACCAGCAGTTCGGAAGGCAGGTCCATCGACCTGTTGTAGAACGTCTCGGAGATCATGGGGTGGGTACTTTCCTCTTGGCGTCGGATGTTTCGGGGACAAGGCCGGCTGCGACCTCTTCGGCGCGCCAGCAGGCGACACGGTGGCCGCCCTCAAGTCGGGCGATCGGAGGCTGGGCGCGGCAGCGGTCTACTGCGAAGGGGCACCGGCTGCGTAGGGCGCATTCGCCGGCCTTCACGTCGCGCAGCGACAGTTCGCCCTTGAGGGCGACCGGAGGCTGGGGGCGGGGGTGTATTCGAGGTGCGGCGTCAAAGAGCGCGCGTGTGTAAGGATGGGCGGGACGCGACAATACGGTCTCGGTCGGGCCTTCCTCTACGATCCGGCCCATGTACATGACCATGACCCGCTCGCACATGTAGCGCACGACAGCCATGTCGTGGCTGATGAACAGGAAGCTCGTGCCGACCTCGCTTTTCAGGTCGCGCAGGGTCCGAAGGACCTGCGCCTGCACCGAGACGTCCAGCGCCGAAGTCGGCTCGTCCAGGACGATGAGGTCGGGGTCGCAGGCGAGCGCCCGCATGATCGCCACCCTCTGCCGCTCGCCACCCGACAACTGGTGCGGATGGCGATCGAGCGCCTGAGCGTCTAGTCCGACCAGCGTCGTGAGATGGCGGAGACGATCGGCTTCCTCCGCCCGTGGCACCACCTTGAAGTTGCGCAAGGCCTGCGAGACGAAAGCGCGCACCGTCATGCGCGGGTTGAGGCACGTCTCGGGCCGCTGGAATACAATCTGAACGGCGCGGCGGAACCGGCGCAGCGCATCGCCTGACAGCCGGTTCATTACCGTATCGTTCACGCGAATGTCGCCTTCGTCAGGCTGGTCAAGGCCCACGATGCAGCGGCCGAGGGTGCTCTTGCCGCAGCCGCTTTCGCCGATCAGCCCGAGGGTTTCGCCGCGCTTCATCTCGAACGAGACGCCGCGGACGCCGACGCTCATCGCTTCCGGGTCGGCGGGATTGGTGAACAGGCGGCTGACACCACGGATAGACAGGACGGGCAGGTCGCTCATGCCGGCTCCTCCGCGTGCAGGATGCAGTGAACGGTCTGGCCGGGGCGCGTGACTTCCGGGGGACGTCCGGCGTCGCAGGCCGCCTTCGCGTGGGGGCAGCGGTGCGAGAAGCGGCAGCGCTCATGCCCCGGCGGTCCGCCCCAGACGGTGCCTTTCAGCGGAACCAGTTCGCGCGGGGCGTCGAGGTCAGGGACCGCCTCGATCAGGCCGTTGGTATAGGGATGCAGGGGTGTCGCGAAGATCCGGTCGCGCTCGCCCGTCTCAACGAGCTGGCCGGCGTGCATGATCGACAACCGCGCGCAATGTTCGGACACCAGCGACAGATTGTGCGCGATCAGCACGATCGCGAGGTCCCGCTCTCGGCAAAGCCCGGTGAGGAAGCGCAAGAGCTCGCCCTCGGTCGTGACATCCAGCGCGGTTGTCGGCTCGTCCGCGATCAGCAGGCGCGGGTTCGTCGCCAGCGCACAGGCCATCGCCACGCGCTGCGCCTGTCCGCCGCTGATCTGGTGGGGATACTTGTGACCGTGGTCGGCATGGTTCAGCCCGACCACGCGGAACAGCTCGGTCACTTCGCTGCGCAGATTGCGGCGATGGCCGGCCTTGCGCAGCGTGCGCTCAACCTGCCGACCGGCGGTCAGGAACGGGGTCAGCGCGCCCTTGGCATTCTGGAACAGCAGCGCCGCGCCGTGTGATAGGGGACGCCGCAGCGCCCGCTGGTCCCTTGCATCGCGGCGGGTGCCGTCGAAGGTCACTTCCCCCGACACGACGTCCAGACCCGGCGCGGCAAGTCCGACGGCCGTCATCATGGAGATCGACTTGCCCGAGCCGCTCTCGCCGACGAGGCCATAGACCTCGCCCGGTCTGACCGAAAGCGAAAGGCCGTCGACAATGCGGGTCCGCTCGCCGCCGCGGGTGGAGTCGATAGACAGGTTCTCGATGGAGAAGATCGCGTCGGTCATTTCAACGCTCCATCCGGCGGGGGTCGAGCCGCCCTTCGAGGCAGTCACCCAAGAGGTTCAGGCTGAAGATCGCCGCGACGAGGACGAGACCAGGCGCCACGCTCATCCACCACGCCCCCTGCGCCAGGTAGTTGGTGCCCTCCGCGACCATCACGCCGAGGTCCGGAGTGGGCGGTCGTATCCCGATACCGAGGAACGACAGTACGGCGACATTGCCGACAGCGGCCGCGAGGTTCAGCGAGGCATGGACGATGATCGGCCCCAGCGTGTTGGGCATCAGGTGGCGGAAGATGATCGACGCCTCCGTCGCGCCGGAGCAGCGGGCGGCGTCAATGTATTCCAGCGTCTTCTTGCGCAGCGCCTCGCCCCGGATGACCCGGGCGTAGGTGGGGATGTTGATGATGACCGTGACGACGACGATGGAAAACACGCCCGGTCCCAGCACGAGGACCAGCACCATCGCCACCAGCAGCAGCGGGAACGACTGGACAATGTCGACCAGCCGCATCACCACCTCGTCGATCCAGCCGCCGAGGTAGCCGCAGATCAGCCCGATGAACGAACCGATGACGACTGCTCCGGCCACTCCGACGCCTGCCACGATGAAGTCGATCCGGAGCGAGGTAATGGTCCGCGAGAAGACATCGCGCCCGAAGTGGTCGGTGCCAAGCCAATGAGCGGCCGACGGCGCCTGCAGAGTGTCCGGTGTGGTCAGCAGCGGGTCGTGTGTGACGAGCCACGGCCCGACCAGGGACAGCAGGAGCAGTAGCGCCAGCAGGATCGTGCCTGCAAGGCCAAGCCAGTCGCCGCCGAACACGTCGCGGTAGAGACGGGTGGCAAGCGGCTTGCGGCGCGCGTCGTTGGGGGTCGTGTCCAGCGCCATTTCAGTGCTGGATCCGGGGATCGATAAGGACATAGCAGAGGTCGACAAGCAGGTTGGTCAGCGCCACGGCGGACGCGATCAGCAGGATACAGGTGGAGACGGGGGCCATGTCCGACGTGGTGATCGCGGTCACCACGTAACGGCCAAGCCCCGGCCAGGCGAAAACAGTTTCCACGATAGCGGCGCCGGCCAGCACGTTGCCGACAATGAAGCCGAAGGTGGTCACGATCGGAACGAGAGCTCCTCGGAACGCGTCCCCGAGCATCACCTGCCGGGCCGAGAGGCCGAGCGCCCGGCCGAAGGTGACGTAATCCTCGCGCAGCGCCTCGCTCATCGCCGACCGGGTGACCCGCGCGATCGGAGAGACCACGCCGAGTCCCAGTACGAAGGCCGGCAACATGAGCTGGCGGAAGGCAGCGCCGGCTGTTTCCCATCGCCCGGCGAGCAGTGCGTCGACCGTCAGGAAGCCGGTGACGGTGGGCGGCGGGATCTGCATTGGCGACAGCCGGCCGACCGGGGTCGGCACCGCGCGCAACTGGAAATAGAGGTAGTAGATCAGTACGACGCCGAGCCAGAAGGCAGGGATGGACTGCGCCAGAAGGTTCAGGACGCGCACGCCGTCGTCGATGCGACGACCGTACCAGATAGCCCCGATGATGCCGAGCGGCAGCCCGACCGCCACGCCGAAGACCAGCCCGTAGACCGAGAGCTCGAGCGTTGCCGGGATGCGGATTGCGAGGTCCGCAGCGACGGAGTTGCCAGTACCAAAAGAGGTGCCGAAATCGCCTTGGAAGACTGACGCGAGGTAGCGCGCGTACTGCACCACGAGAGGTTGATCGAGACCCATCTGGCGACGCATCTCGGCCCGCTGTTCATCGGTGATGTCGGGATACTTGCTCGTCACCGGGTCGGAGGGCAGCAGGTAGGCCATCGAGAAGGCGATGGCGCTGACGCCGATCAGCACGAGGATGCTGATGGCAAGGCGCCGGGCCGCGTAAAGGGCGAGGGGCGGGATGGTCATGGAACGGCGGCCTCGAAAGATGTCGTCGGACATGGACTTTTGGGGGTGCCGGGGCAGGCATCGCAGCCCGCCCCGGCGGGGGCAGCTCACTCGCAGGGCCGCAGCCATGAGAAGGCGATGCTGCCCCAGGGGAACTTGTTGACGTTGCACACGCTGCTCGATGCGGCGATCGACCAGTTCACCTGGTAGAGCGGCGCGGCAAGCCGGTCCCCGACAAGGATGTCGAGCACCTCGTTCTGCAGCTCCATGTAGGCAGCTTCGTCCTCCTGCGGGATCAGCAGGGCTTGCAATACGTCTTCGTCCAGCGTCGCGTTGGAATACTGGATGTGGTTGGTCGCGCTGTCGGTGCGATACATCCAGTAGGCCCAGTACATGAAGTCGTTCCACCACGGTCCCATGGAGTGGATCGAGACGTCGAGGTCACGCTGGCCCCACGCGATCTCGTCGAAGGCGTTCTGGGTGAGGGGCCGGATCTCCATCTCCATCCCGATCTCGCGCAACGCGTCCTGGATGATGACCGCAGCGGCCATGTGGGTGGAGCCGTTGACGACCGGCACCTCGAAGCTCGGGACGTCCTCGCCGTAGCTGCTTTCTGCGACCAGCGCCTGCGCGGCCTCGATATCGCGGCTGAACAGCTCGTTCGGTTCGTAGCCGGGCGTGTTCACGCCGACGAGGTTCTGGACCGGCGTACAGAAACCGGCGCAAACTTCGGTGACAATCCGGTCGTAGGGGATCGCCTTGATGACAGCCTCGCGGATCGCCGGGTCGTCGAACGGCGGGTACTCCGGGTCCCAGCGGAGTACGGCGACATCCTGTTGCGACGGAACGGAGAAGACCTTCACGTTCTCCGAGTCCTCGAGAACCGAATATTCGTTCGGCGTCAGGCTGGCGAAGCTGGCTTCGCCGCTGTCCATCAGCAGCATTCGCGTCTGCGGGTCGGGCACCACGCGGAACATGACTTCGGCGTAGTAGGGCTTCGCCTCACCCCAGTAGTCCGTGTTGGCCGTCGCGATCAGGTATTCGCCTGACTGGCTGTCGCCGAGCATATAGGGGCCGGAGCCCATAGCGTTACTGCGAATCCAGTCCACGCACCACTCGTCACCGTCTTCGCGGCCGGCCTCGCACGCGGCCTTCGACATCACGGTCAGCGACATGGAGGCGAAGTTTCGCAGGCTGTAGCGGCCAAGGCCGTCGGGATAGGTGAAGACGATCGTCTGGTCGTCCACGACCTCCATCTGGTCGACATCGAAGATGCCGCCGGTCTCGATCTGGGTCGTGCCCCAGCCCATCCGCCCGACGAGCGCCCGTTCGATCGACCAGTACACGTCCTCGGCCGTGACCGGTGAGCCGTCCCAGAAGGTCGCGTCCGGGTTCAGGTGGAAGGTCAGTGTGGTGTTGTCATCCGAGATCTCCCAGCTGTCGGCCAGTCGCGGCACGATGTCGGTCTGGTCGGCAATCCCGGTCTCCGGATCGATGGCGTAGGTCACGAGCGTGTCGAAGAACTCCATAGACAGCTGGCCCATGAAGGCGGAAGTATTCTGCGGATCCAGCGTCGCGGGGTACTCATGGTGCAGGTAAACGAGGCGCGGCCCGCTTCCGACCATGTCGTCGTCCAGTGGCGTTGGAGCGAAGCTCTGCGCCATTGCCGGCGACGAGGCTACGGCGAGCGTCGCGCCCGCCAGGAATAGTCCGAGACGTCTCTTGCAGTCGGCCATACGTGTAGGTCCTCTCACTGTTGAGTTGGCTGCCCGCTCTGCACGGGCCTTATTTTTCTGAGGAGAGCCTGTCGCACCTTCCGATCGACGGATAGTTCACGGACGTCTCAAAGCGCGATCCGAAAGTCTCAATGCAAAAATATCGAGAGGGCCTGCTCTCGGAAATCGCAGCAAGCCCGTTCTTCGACAGCTCGCTTTACCATGTGTGTCGTCGGAGATGGGTGAAGAGCCGCCTTTCACTGCACACAGGACGAAAGGCAGAGATGCGCAGAATGAAAGCATCTTGAGAAAACTCATGACGCCGCATCCTTAAACATGGACGGCTCAGATCTGCCGTCTGGGGAAAAAGGTGACCGAAGTGGGTCGCCCTGCGATGCGATTTGGTGGGTCACCCTTGGGCGTTGGCGAAGGCTCCTGGTGGGCTGCCTGTATGACGAACGAATGCCACGCTGAACGCACTCGCTGACCCATAGCCGACTTCGCGCGCGATCTCGGCGATCGGGGCTGTCTTCTTCATCAGCATGTCCTTGGCCAACGCCATGCGCCAACTGGTGACATATTCCATAGGGGCCGTGCCGATGTCGCGGTGAAACCTCTCGTAGAACGTCGATCGCGACATCGCAGCGGACTTTGCCAGGGCGGCGACCGAATGCGACCGCCCGGGATTCGCATGGATCTCACGCAAGGCGACCGAAAGCTGAGGGTCGGCCAGTCCACGCAGCAATCCGGGAGACGCGATGGTGTCGGCGTTCGAGCGAAGCGCCTCGATCAGCAGCAGCTCCAACAGGCGCCCCAGGACCATGTCGCGGGCCATGCGGCCACTGCGCGTCTCGTCATCGATCATCTGCACGAGCTGCATCAGCCGGTCCTGGCCCCGGACATGCACGATATCGGGCAACAGCGACACGAGTAGCGGCCGATCGCGCGAGGCAAAGGAGCAGTGACCGACCAGCATGATCACGTCAGTGGGCGCCTCGGGATCACCTTGCCGTATGACGCCGGGGCTGACCTCCTGCCATCGGGTCGTTACCTGCCGCCCCGGCGGCACGAGGCCGGTTATCTCGAAATCGAAGATCTCGGGTACCAGCACGAAATCACCGGCCTCCAGCCGGATCGGATCACGTCCAGATGGGGTCAGCAGGCACCCGCCCGCAACCATAGCGCAATAGAAGGGGTTGCCCATTTCCGTGCGTTCCACCCTCCAGTCTCCGCCCGCCGTCACTCGCTTGGATATAGACGGGACGGGTTTGAGCAGGCTGACGACAACTGTGAGAGGATCGCTCATGACTTCGGACATACGCTAATCATTTCAGGATTATCTATTATAGAAAGTCCGGGGCAGGCCGTCCATCTCCTCATCGTGTGAACTGCCGAAGTTCAGACACCGTGATCCCGCACCGGGGCGCGGCGCCATCCCTTCATGACCAGGAGCCTGTTTCCCATGAACAAACTGATCGACCTATCCCGCCATATTCCTGCGCCCGATGCGGCGCCGACCGTGGCCTATACTCCCATCACCCTGCCGATGGAGGGGCGCCAACCGCTAGAGCTCCGCATCACGGCGCCGGTGCAGGGCACCGCCATTCCGATTGTCCTGCTGTCGCATGGGCACGGACCGTCGAACTACATCGCGTCGAAGGATGGGTACGCCCATCTGGCGCAGTTCTGGGCCGAGCGCGGCTTTGCGGTGATCCAACCCACCCATGCCAGCTCCCATGTTGCCGGACTGCCCTCGGACGCTGAGGGAGCGCCTTTCTTCTGGCGCGAGCGGGTGACCGAGATGAAGACCATTCTCGACCGCCTGGACGAGATCATGCAGCAGGCACCGGCAATCTCGGGGCGCCTGGATCCGGCTCGGGTCGCGGCCGTGGGCCATTCGCTTGGCGGCTACACGACCAGCCTCTTGCTGGGCACCAACGTGAAGGGAGAGGACTTCCGCGATCCGCGTATCTCTGCGGGCATCCTGTTGACCGCGCCCGGCCGTGGCGGCAGCGAGCTCACCCCCGAAAGCGCCGAGCGTTTTCCCTTCTTCGAGGTTGATTTCTCGACCCTGACAACGCGGGCGCTCGTGGTCTGTGGC
Source organism: Pelagovum pacificum (assembly GCF_016134045.1). Taxonomy (NCBI): domain Bacteria; kingdom Pseudomonadati; phylum Pseudomonadota; class Alphaproteobacteria; order Rhodobacterales; family Paracoccaceae; genus Pelagovum; species Pelagovum pacificum. The sequence continues at coordinate 1,845,340 of NZ_CP065915.1, forward strand.
GATGCCGATCAACCGCACTTCACCACCCGTGGGCCTGACTGGTTTGCAGATTCCTTCCACGACGGCCCCGGCGCCGAGGCGCTGTTGACGATGCATGGTGTCGGTCACGGGCTGGGCGGCATTGCCTCGCTCGACGCAAAGGAAACCGAGGCCGAGGTCCCCGACGTCCTCGAAGCCACCAAGCGCCTGACGCTCGCCTGGCTGCGCGACGCGCTCGGACTTGAAGAGGCGGCGTGGCGGACGGCCACCGACACGCTGGATGGCCCCGCATCTGCGTTGGCGCGGGTTACTTCTGCATAGGAGGCGAGCCCGGCTCAGGATCGCACGCTCGTCGAATGGCTGAAAGTCTTGGAAGCGCTGGCAGAAGTCTTGCCCCCCAGGCTCGAATTGCCGCAGCGCGTCGGAAGCGACAGCGGGCATAGCTTGGGCAAGTGCTGTCCTGCAGCGTTTCGCTCAGTCAAGAACCTCAACACAATATGGGTCGGACACGGCGAGGCCTTGCCCCGCCGTGTCCGGCTTTTGCCCAGCTCTCCGGTAAGCGGCAGTCTCGCCCTTGCCGACCTTGTTCACGGGCAGACGGCAGTCCGGCGCGATCCTAACGAGCTTCAGCCTTGATAATCGGGCTGCTCAATATCGTCGACGATCCCGGGTTGTTCGGGATGCCAGCCGAGCGTTCTTCTCGTCCAGACGTTCGAGGCGGGACCGTCGTTTCCGACCCAGACCGCCAGTGGCCCGAAGTGCGCCTCAGCCTCTGCGGGCGTTAGCGACACAGCCGGCAGGCCGAGTTGGCGTCCGATCGCCTCGGCGATGTCCCGGAATGGGACACCTTCCTCCGCAACAGCGTGATACGCTTCGCCCTGAGCTCCGCGTTCCAGCGCCAGCCGATAGACGCGCGCGGCGTCCAGTCGGTGGACAGCGGGCCACATCTGCTGCCCGTCTCCGATATAGGCGGAGACGCCCTTTCCCTTCGCGACTGCGGCCAGCATTGGAACGAAGCCGTGTTTCTCGCCCTTGCCGTGCACCGACCGCGGGTTACGGACGACATTCGCGTGCAGGCCGCGGTCGGCGAGCCCAAAGGCCGCCTGTTCCGAAGCCCGCGGGAAGTCCGGCAGAACCTCCGGGCGCTCGTCCTCGCAGGTTTTGCCGCCGGTCACATTCAGAAAACCGCTGGTCACGATGATCGGCCGGTTAGATCCCGCGACCACGTCGCCGAAGGTCTCGATCGCGGTCCTGTCCTCCGCAGCGAGTTCCGCAATTCTGGAGATGTCGAGCCCGAAAGCCGTGTGGATGATCCCATCCGCATCTTCAGCACCCTGACGCAGGACGTCGATGTCTTCGAGTGAACCGACGAGCGGTGTTACACCTTCGGCGCTCAACGCCTCTGCTTTGCCTGACGCACTCGTCAGACCCGTGACCGAATGACCCGCGGCGAGAAGGTCCCGGGCAATCGTCGAGCCGATCCAGCCGCTGGCCCCTGTCAGAAAAACACGCATGATCAATCTCCTTGCGCATGGTGGCGGAGATCCTATGATCTCTGTCAGTCACTGACATAGATCTGATGTCAGTGACTGACAAGGGAGTAAGTATTGGCAGATACTGCGAGGAGTCGGCTGCAGCAGGCGGCGGTGGAACTGTTCCGTGAACGGGGGTTCGACAGCACCACGGCTGCTGAGATCGCTGCCCGTGCTGGCGTCACGGAGCGCACCTTCTTCCGGCATTTTGCCGACAAGCGCGAAGTTCTGTTCGACGGGCAGGCGGTGCTTCTGGAGGCGCTCCTTGCCGCGATCGACGACATCCCTCGCGATGCCCCGCCGCTCGACACCCTGTTTCGGGCCTTCCAATCGGTTTGCCCACTTCTAATTGCAAATCGCCCGTTCTCCGAGCCCCGGCAGGCGGTGATCGCCGCAACGCCGTCGCTTCAAGAGCGCGAACTGGCAAAGACGGCCGCTCTCGCCGCTGCGCTTGCGCAGGCCTTAAGCGCCCGCGGCGTCTCTGATGATCGAGCCGCTTTTGCCGCGCAGATCGGAATGGCCGTCTTTGCACACGTCACGGCGGCGTGGCTGGACAAGAGCGAGCCGGGTCTGACGGAACGCCTGGACCGAGCGTATCACGATCTTCAGACGCTGATATGATCCGCGTCGATTGAGACCGTTGGATGTCGCAACGGCTGTGGGAGAGGGCGAACGAGGTGTCATTGCCGGTTGGCTCGAGTATCGTTCCTGGTCACGGTCACGCACCTGCATGACAGGACCTTCTGGTTTCGCTTGGCTTCGAGAGCGACCAGCAGTCGGAAACGTGCCGCGTTCATCAGCCAATCCACCAAGTCCAAGCAAAAGCCGCACCAAGTACCGCCTCGGCGGCGACCGAGCGAAAGATGCCTGCGCTGACACGTCGAGCGAGGAACTCGTAGAGTCCGAGGCCTGCCAGCAAGATGGCCGTTCCGCCCAAGACGAGGCAGACCGCCGAGCGGATGTCCGAGGGGCCGGCCGTTCGCCCGAAGAAAAACACCAGCGCGAGGCCGAGGTACATCAGCCCCATCCGACGAAACAGGATGAGAGCGCCAGTCGTGCTCTCAAGCCCCCACTCTTTCAGCAGGCCTCCGCCGAAGAACATGAAGCGGGTACCGAGAGCAATGCACGCCGCTGTCATGACGAGCGCCAGTATATGGAAGGTCACAGGCCGTCTCCGTTGATGAAGTCATCGCCTGATCCGAGACATAAGCCGTCGACTCCGGACGAACTATGCGCAACGGTCCAATCTTTATTGGAGATCATCCAATATGGACCCACTATCCGACGTCATCTCCTTTCTCCGCCTTCGCAGCTACCTTGTCGGCGGCTTCGAGGCCGGAGGGAATTGGTCGGTCGGTTTCGACGCGCATGATGCCGTCAAATGCTACACCGTCGCTGATGGTGCCTGCTGGATCGCCGTGGACGGCGCGGACGAGCCCGTTTTCCTGCAATCGGGGGACTGCTTCATGCTGCCGCGGGGCCAGCCCTTTCAAATCGCCAGTGACCTGAACCTGCCCCCCGACGATTGGCGGCACTATTTTCTCGGCGCCGAGGAGGGCGCGCTGGTGAAGCTGAACGAGGGTAGGGGGGTGACGGTGCTCGGCGGCCACTTCGCGCTCGCCGGGCCGCAGGCCGAGGTCTTGCTTGGTGTGCTGCCACCCATCGTCCATCTGCGCGACGGACCGGAGAGTGAAACGCTGCGCTGGACCTTCGGGCTGATGCGGCAGGAACTCATCGCTCTGAAGCCGGGCGCTATCCTTGTCGCACAGCAACTTGCGTGCATGATCTTCATCCAAGCGCTCCGCCTCTACCTCAGTGAGAGCAAGCGCATCGGCTGGCTGTTCGCACTGTCAGACCAGAGGATCGGAGCCGCCATTCGGGCCATCCACCGGGACCCGGCGCAGCGCTGGACAGTGGAGACTCTCGCCATGGAGGCCGGCATGTCGCGGTCCGGCTTCGCGGCGCACTTTCGAAAGTTGGTTGGCGAAGCCCCGATAGAATATCTTACGAAGTGGCGTATGCTCCTCGCCGGACGCAGACTGGAACATGGCGAGCCCATCGGCCCCATTGCGCATGCCCTCGGCTATGACTCGGAAAGCGCGTTTCGAACCGCGTTCAAACGCGTCACGGGCAGTAGCCCACGGCAGTACGCAAGGTCATTCTGACATCGCGATGCCTCCTCCTTCAGCCGTAGGTCATAGAACGCATTTCAGCGCCGACGAAGTGTCCGAAACACAACGCTCTCTTGTCATGCAAATGTCATGAATGATTGGTCGAAGGTCAGACAGTAGCTGGACTCATCACGCGTGGCTGAGCCGCATGATATGGATGACTCCGGAGACCCTCGTTGAACTGTTTCGAAAGCCTCGTGATCGACGGAACCTTCGAGGTCGGCATCGCCATCATCTGTCTGATCGCCGGATTGACGCTATGGACTTGGCGTCGCCCCGTCGGACAGGGAAACGACTTCTTTCTACTTACGCACGTCGGGCTAATGACTTGGCTTGGATTGTCGATCCTCCAAGTGGCCTCACCAACGGCATCGTGCAAAGTCTTCTGGTACACCCTGACCTTACCCGCGCTGACGTTCAGCACGATGAGTTGGTCCCTGTTCTTGATCGAATTTGGGCCGCTGCAACTTAGAGGCGTGAGGCGTTGGGGCTATCCTGCTCTTGCAGTATCGACGCTGGCGCTGGCCTTACTCGCCGCGACAAATGGCTGGCACGAGTCCTTGGTGACCAGTGCCACCCAACTCACCTTCTTGGACGAAAGACCATCGATCACGCCGCAGTGGGGAAGAGCGTTCTATGGAATGCTGGCCTACAACTATGGCTGGGTGACCTTTGCGGCCATCGTATCTTTGAGGGGCTTGCAGCAGGCGGGTCCGTCCTTCCGGCTCCTGTTCGGCAACTTGCTGATCATGACCTTGGTGCCCGTGGTGACGAACACGGCCTACCTTCTTTTCGGTTTTACGATCGCCGGTGTCGATCCAACTCCCTATGGTTTTGTAATCTCGCTCGTTGCTTACGGATGGATACTGGTGAACAGCCGCCTTCTGAGTGTTGAGGTCGTCGGCGAGCGTTATCTTTATCAATATGCCGACCATCCAAAGGTCATCGTCGAGAGAGCGGGCAAGCTCGTCTCCATGAACCCCTTCGCCAAAGCGCTGATCGACGGGCCAGGCGGTGAGCAAATGCGAGAGACGGTCGACAGGATGGTCGCAACGCTGATCGCTGGCGAGAAGATCGATCCGCATCATCATGACGTCATTGACGGACGGGCGTATCGCCCGAGCGTACTCTTCGTCGAAAACCCGGTGCATCCCGACCGGCCGTTCTTGGGATGGACGATCAACATGGTGGATGTGACCGAAGAGGAAGAGACGGCACAGCGCCTCATGGCTGCGAACGAGCGCGCCGAAGAGATCGTCCGCCTGCAATCCGAGCTTGTCTCCGTCATCAGCCACGAGTTGCGAACGCCGCTTACGTCGATCCGCGGTACGCTTGATCTACTCGAAGTCGGCAAGTTTGGTGAGTTGCCAATACCTGCACAACGGGGGATCGGTATAGCGCGGCGTAACAGCAGGCGGCTCGGTCGGCTCATCGATGATCTGTTGAACCTTCACAAGCTCGAGGCAGGGCAATTCGAGTTCCATCTCGATGATCTGGAGGTCACGCACATTCTTGAGGCGGCCATCGAGGACCTCGAGAGCTATGCGCTCCAACGGAACGTTCGACTGGTGTTCAACAAGGGAAGCCAGGCGTGGATCCGCGCCGACTTCACCAGGTTGCAGCAGGTGATTTCAAACGTCGTCTCCAACGCCGTGAAATTCTCGGCGGATGGCGGTGTGGTCCGGATCGAAGCTGTTAAAGCTGACGACTTCGTTGAGGTCCTGATCACGGATACCGGTGTGGGAATAGCTGAAGGCTCCGAGGAAAACGTGTTCGGCCGCTTTGCGCAGATCGATAGTTCATCGACGCGAGCTCAAGAGGGAACCGGCCTGGGTATGACCATAGCCAAGCTGATGATCGAAGAGATGGGTGGTCAGATCTACTACCGGAGCAAACTCGGAGTCGGAACCACCTTCCATCTTCTCGTACCGCTGGCGAAGGTTGAGAAGCTCGAGGCGGTCGCATGACGGGATGCGGTCTTTACGCGTGAACGATGCAGCGAGCTCATAGTCCTACTTAGAGTATGATCTCGCGGCGGGGCTTCGGTCCCGGTAGGGGCCTGCTCTTGGCGAATGGGGTGCAGCCATATGAGAGCTCTTGGGAACTGAGTACGGTATCACCAGTTTGCCGGACGAAGATGGCGCTGAACCGTGCTCGTCGGTTTGGTTTCGGTTCGCATTGACCGCTCTCAGGCCTCTTTGTGTGGGTTGAAGCCGACCACAAAACGAACATCACGCCCTGCACTACCCCCCGAAGGCAGAGGCCATTGGTTCGAATCCCATAGGCTGCGCCATCATACTTCTATTGCCGTTATCCACCCGCTTGCCCGCCTCACGGTGCTCGGTTAACCCCGCGATATGAGCCTTCCCGAACTCCTTGTCATTCGCCACGGTGAAACCGAGTGGAACCGCGAGCATCGCTGGCAGGGGGCGCTCGACTCGCCGCTGACGGAGAAGGGCGAGGGGCAGGCGCGCGATGTCGGCGGCATCCTGCTCGGGCTCGGCGTCTCGGCGACCTCGCACCGGTTCCTGACCAGTCCGCAGCCCCGGTCCCGCCGGACCTCCGACCTTGCGCTCGCCATCATCGGTGCGTCGGCGACAACGCATGACGCCCTGCGCGAGATCGGGGTCGGCGATTGGACCGGCCTTTCCGCTGTCGAGATCGAGGCCGGCTGGCCTGGCCCGGAGGATGAGCATTTCCTCGACCGCTACGCCCGCGCTCCGAACGGCGAGCGCTTCGATGCGCTCTGGAAACGCGTGGGCGAGGTACTGGACAGCCTGGACGGGCCAACGGTTATCTTCACGCACGGCATCACGTCGCGCGTCCTGCGGACCCGCGCGCTCGGCCTGACCCTGGCGGAGCTCGACGAGGTGCCGGGCGGGCAGGGGGTAATCCACCGTATCCGCGACGGACGCCACGACACGCTCGCGCCCTGAGGCTTGCAGGCCGCGATCCCGCAAGGTAGATCACGCCGCACCGGGTGGTTAGCTCAGTTGGTAGAGCGTCTCGTTTACACCGAGAATGTCGGGGGTTCGAGCCCCTCACCACCCACCAATAAAATCAGAGTCCAAGGTCGATTTCTCAAGATCCGGCCCGGTTCACTGAAACAATCGCAGCCGGATCGGTGCGCGTTGCCGCCTGAATATCTTGTGAAATCCGTAACTCTTACCGAGCCGACCAAGTGCTCATGCTTGGCACAGGTCTTCAGCGGTAGGGCGCCGCCGCCCCTCGACAGTCGAAGATCGAGGGCATGACGCTCCTCCACGCTTTGCCTCTCTAGGTCACCTTCCGAAGGCGGAAGGTTCATCAAAGCCGCTGGGTATGTCATCGTTCCTCGACGCTCATCTCTCGCAGATGCACCCCCAGCAGGACCAGTCCGGGCCAGAGCATGTAGGCCTCGATCTCGAGGTTCTCGCCGAAGGACAGAAGCGTGATCGTCATCAGGATGCCGAGCGGCAGGCGGCCGCGCGGGTGGCGGGCGGCATCGGTCATGGCGGTCAGTGTGTGCCAGACCATCGGCAGGAGCAGGGCGGCGAAGCCGACAAGGCCCTTCACGAAGAGCAGCCCGAACCAGGTGTGATGACTGCCGATCGGCATGTATTCCACCGCGTGCGACCCGGGGTGAACCGTGCCGTGGCCGAACCAGACGGCCTCGTTCTCCCAGCGTTCGCGGGCGATGCGCTGCAGCGTCTCGCGCACGCGGGTGCTGTCGGCGCGGGCACCCTTGAAGGCCGAGACGGCGTCCTGTGCCAGCGCGACCAGTGCCGTGCCGACCACGGCAAGCGACGCCGTCAGCGCCGCCGTCATCTGCCAGGCCCAGCCCTTCAGGATCAGCGGCAGCATCCGGGGGCCGATGGTGCAGGCGACAAGGCCGACGAGCCCCATGCGCGACTTCGAGGCGAGGATCATCAGCACGCCTGCGGCGACACCTGCGGCCATCCACCTGCGGTCGCGGTCTTCCAGCGCGAACAGCACCATGATGACGCCGAGCAGGGCCGCAAAGGGCGACCAGGGCGCATAGAACTGCCAGCGCGGGGTCCAGCTGGCCGGATCGTAGGTGAAGAGGAAGACACTGAAATACTCCGGTCCCGGCCCGCCGACCGCCTTGAGGGGTGACGTGAAGATCCGCTCGGGCAGGCCGATGTAGGGCGCGACCAGCAGCAGCGGTGCCAAGGCCAGCGTCCATGCCCCGATGACGCATTGCCCGCGGATCAGGATCGCGCGACGGATCGGAAGCACCGCCCCGACCAGCGGGAACAGCGCCAGCAGGGCCCAGCCCTTGGCCCAGCCGATCGAACTCTTGATCGTCTGCTTCAGACCGAGCCCCCAGTCGAGATGTCCGGCCCAGAGCGCGATGAGCATCACGGCCATGCCCGCGAACCACGCCCAGACGAGCGGCGGCACCGGGCCGGTCGCCCGCAGATCCTCGCGGATCGCGGGGCCGAGGTAGAGCGACAGCACGGCCAACCCGCCGAGCACCCAGGCCAGCACCGGGCCGACGACATAGAGCGCGCCGACCGCGTAGAATGGCCATGTCAGGGTCATGGCCTTCAGGACCATGCGCTCGGCGGGGTTGGCGGGGGTCATCAGGCAATCTCTGGCTTGGACAGCAGCCGACCGATCAGCGCGGAGCGCATCCAGCCGAGCATCAGTCCGAGGAGCATCATCATCGTCGCCGCACCGCCGGCCGCGATGGCGAGCTTCTTGTTCGGCGAAGACGGCGCATCGGGAAGCGACGGGTTCTCCAGCACCTGCACCAGCGGGTAGGAGGCATAGACATCGGACTTGGTCGACTGGGTCCGGGCGATAGCGCTGGCAAAGACCGCCTCGGCGACCGAAAAGTCGCGCTGCAGATCCTGGAGACGCGCGGCGGGGGCGGCGAGCGCACGTTGCTCGGCCAGTTCATCGGCCAGCCGGGCATTCAGTGTTTCATACTGGCGGGCGATGCCGGCGCGATCGGCCTCCATCCGGACGAGCTGGGCGAGGAGTTCGGCCCGTGCTCCGTCCGGCGCGAGGTCGAGCGCGGCGAGGGCATCGGCGTTCATTCCGGTTACGGCAGCTGCCCGCGTCAGCGTCGCGGTCGAAGCCGATTGGTGGGCAGAGCGCGCGTCCTGCAAGCGGGGGTGGCTTTCCCCGAACATCGAGCGGGCCTCGGCCAGTGCGGCGGCGTGGGTGGCGACTTCGGCGGTCAGAGCCATGAACTCGGCATCCGCGAAGAGCTTCAGCGTTGCGGCGGCAGAGCTTGCCGGCACGCCCAGCGTCGCTTCCAGCGTCGCGACGCTTTCGTGGGCTTCGTCGAGTTCCGCGGCGAGGTCGCGAACGCGGGCCTGAAGCTGGCGCGTCTCTTCGACCATCGCGTCGTACTGGTCGCTGGAGACCAGTCCGGTTTCGTCCTGCAGGGTGGCGATGTCCTCTCGCGTCGCGGCGACGGAGGTGCGGTATTCGGAGATCGCGGCAAGGCCGCTGTCCTCGCGCGTCACCAGCTCGTCCCGGCGCAGGGCGTCGATCTCGCGGAAGAAGGCGCTCAGGAGGGCGTCGGCCCGGTCACGCGCGTTCTCGGGGCTGCCGCCGGTCATCTCGAGATGGATCAGGCTGGTCTGGTCGACAAGGCTGATCCGGGGCCGGCCGAACGCCTCGCGCGGCATGTCCATGTCGCGGGCTGCGGCTTCGAGGATCCGGTCCGCACCGATCAGGCGCTTGTAGGTCTCGGTCGGGCCAACGGCGTTGGAGGAAAAGGCGGAGTTGGCATAGGACGACGCCTGACCGATCCCGTTCAGGTTCATCGAGGCCGACGCACCGGAGCCTGGCAGGATCAGCGAGGCGGTCGATTTGAAGGTCACCGGCGCCGTGCGGACGTACCCGGTGATCGGCGCCCAGATCATCGCGCCGCCGAGCAGCGCGAAGGCCAGATAGCGCGGGAACCGTCCGAGGTCGCCGATCCGTCCGCCAAGCAGAATGCGGCGGCCGTCGATGCGGCGTTTCTTCCGGGGGCGGTCGGCTGAGCCGAGGGTATCCTGCATGGTCATCGGGCGTCTCCTTTGCCCGGTAACCTTAATGGACGGTCACGTTCCGCGCCGCTGCGCGCCCGGTGAGCCGATGGGGACAAACGGCGCCCGGCGCCTACCCGAAGGGATAGGTCAGAACAGCCCGGCCTCGCGTGCGATCAGCGCCGCCTGCGTACGGTTCGAGGCGCCGACCTTGCGGTAGAGCGTCTTCATGTGGAGCTTGATCGTCGGCTCGGTGATGTCGAGATCGCGGGCGATCTCCTTGTTGGACTTGCCCTCGGTCAGGCCCCGCAGCACCTGCAGCTCGCGCGGTGTCAGCTTCTCGGCGAGCGGATGCGTGGTGGTCTCCTCCACCGCGGTCATGAAATCGATCGGGGCGTACTGCTCGCCCATCGCCATGAACTTGACCGCGTTGATCATCGACTTCGCCGGCAGGGTCTTGGGCACGAAGCCGGCCGCTCCGGCCTCGAGCGCCTGTTCGGCGACGTTGCGGGTGGCTTCGCCCGACAGCAGCGCGACACGTTGACCGCCCTTGAGGGCGAGCGTGCGGCTGAGCCCGTCGAGCCCGTTCATCCCCGGCATGTTGAGATCCAGCAGAACCAGGTCGAAGGGCAAGTCGTCGGCTTCGATCGTGCGGTGCGCGGCGGGAAGGTCGGGCACGGTGACGGCTTGGATGTCGCCCTGCGCCTCCAGGTACATCACCAGAGTATCCCGCAGCAGGTCGTGGTCGTCGGCAATCAGAACGCGCATCGGTCACTCTCCATTCAATCGTAGCAGACCTAGGCGGAAACCTTGCCCATTGTGCGTCAGAAGTCGAGCAAAGCCGGGACGGCCGCGACGGCACTTTCGGCGGGGTAACCACCCCCTTCGGATAGGCGGGCCAGCCGCTGGTGAGATTTCGTTAACCAAAGCGCCGCCGACCTCGCCGGGCGCTCCGTTGAGCGGCGGCGCGGCTCTCGTCACCCTTTGGGCAACCTCCTGTCATGCAAAGGATTTGCCCGATGAAACACGCGACCTTCGACCTCGATCTCACCCCCGCGTCCGCCATTCCCGGTGCGGCGCTCGCCACAAAAAACCTGCCCGCGCTCGACCTCGATCTCGTCGACGCGCCGGCGGAGCGGACCATCGACGTCCTGCTCTCGCCCGGGCGTCGCCGGGTGGTCTTCATGAATGCGCATTGCTGCAACATCCACCGCCGCGACCGCGCCTACCGCGAGGCCGTCGCCGGCGCCGACCTGCGCTTGCCCGATGGCATCGGTGTCGAGCTGGCCGGACGCATGACCGGCGACCGGCTGGCAGCGAACCTGAACGGCACCGACCTCGTTCCCGCGCTGCTGGCGAAGGCAGCGGGGCAGGGCAAGTCCGTCTACCTGTTCGGCGGCCGTCCCGGTATCGCCGAGGCTGCTGCCCAACGGCTGAGCCGGGACATCCCCGGCCTGCGCATTGCCGGCACACGTGACGGATACGACGGCGCGGCGGACCCGCAGGCAGCCGTCGCCGACATCAACAACTCGGGCGCGGACATCCTCCTCGTCGCGCTTGGTGTGCCGATGCAGGAACTCTGGCTGCATCGGCACACTCATGACCTCACGCCCGACCTCGCGCTGGCCGTCGGGGCGCTGTTCGACTTTCTCGCCGGGACCGTCAGCCGCGCGCCCGAGATTGTCCGGAAGCTGCGGATGGAATGGGTCTGGCGCCTCGTTCAGGAGCCGCGCCGCCTTGCGAAGCGCTACCTCGCGGGGAACGTCAGCTTCCTGTTCCATGCCGCGCTCCGAGCCTATGGTCCGGCGAGCGCCGACGACGCGAAGCGGCGGCTGCTCGACCTCACCGTGTCGACGATGGCGCTGATCCTGCTTTCGCCGATCCTCTTACTGACGGCGCTCGCCATCCGGCTCGACACGGCTGGTCCGGTCTTCTTCCGGCAGGTCCGCGTCGGCCAGGACGGCAAGGAGTTCACGATGCTGAAATTCCGGTCGATGTCCGTGGATGCCGAGGCCCGGCGCGACGAGCTGCTCGCCTCATCCGACCGCGATGGCATCTGCTTCAAATCGAAATCCGATCCGCGCGTCACCCGCGTCGGCCGCATCATCCGACGGCTTTCGATCGACGAACTGCCGCAAATCTTCAACGTGCTCACGGGCGAGATGGCTATCGTCGGCCCCCGTCCGGCCCTGCCGAGCGAAGTCGCCGCCTACCCGAAGCGCGCGCTCGGGCGGCTGGCGGTCAAACCGGGGATCACCGGCCTCTGGCAAGTGTCCGGCCGCGCCTCGATCGGCTTCGACAAGATGGTGGAGATGGACATCTCCTACGCCGTCTCCCGGACGCTGCTGGTCGACCTGTCCCTGATCCTGCGGACCTTCGGTGCGGTGCTCGGCGGCCGCGGTGCCTACTGACCCAGGCGACCTATCCGAACGGATAGGTCGCTATCCGCCTGACCCTTTGGGACCGGGGTGCCTTTCATGGCAAGATGGTCCCGTCAAACTGGAGCGTACCCCATGCTGTCTACCCTCAGACTCTCCGCTGCGGTCCTGATCGCGGGCACCCTGTCCGTCGCCGCCCAGGACCTTGCGGCTCCCGAAGGGCCGGTGATCCTCACCGTCTCGGGCCAGGTTTCCGCCACCAATGCGGGCGACATGGCCGAGCTCGACCTCGCCATGCTCGAAGAGATCGGCCGCGAGACCATAGAGACCGAAACGATCTGGACCGAAGGCGTTCAGACGTTCGAGGGCGTGCCGCTTCATGCGCTGGTCGAGGCGCTCGGCATCGAGGGCGAAATGCTGCGGGCGACCGCAATCAACGACTACACGGTCGAAATCCCGCTCTCCGACGCGGTCGAGGGCGGTGCGCTCGTCGCCTACAGCCTGAACGGCGCGCCGATGTCGGTTCGGGACAAGGGGCCGCTCTGGGTGGTCTATCCCTTTGATGCCGACGCCGACTTCCGCACCGAGGTCATCTACTCGCGCAGCATCTGGCAACTCGACCGGATCGAGGCTGTCGACTAGCCTCATCCCCAGAGGTCATGGGCCCGACCGGGCGCGGCGACCGGTGGAGGAGATCGCGATGAAGCTCGGTACGGAAACGCTCGGACGAGTGCGGCTGCTGCTGTCGCTCGCCCTCGGGACCGTCGCGCTCGTCGCGATCCTGTTCCTGTCGGTCAATGTCGCGCGCGATCTGCGGCTGCTGAACTCGGCGAGTTCGGACAACGTCCAATGGAGCTTGTCGCAGGCCGAGGTCGAATTCCTGGAATTCGAACTTCAGCTGGAGGGCCCGCAGGACGATGTCGACCTCGCCGATCTCCGGCAGAAGTACGACATCTTCTACAGCCGGGTGACAACGCTCAGGCAATCGTCGATCTACGCCGAACTACGCGAGGAAGACGCCTTCGCACGACATCTGCGGATCGTGGAGACCTTCCTGTCCCGCACCGTGCCCCTGATCGACGCCGCCGACCCCGCGCTGCGCGACGCCTTGCCCGAACTCTCGGACCGGACCGAGGAGGTGCGGCCCGATGTGCGGATGCTGGCGAACTCAGGGCTGAACTTCTTCGCCACGGCCTCCGACGTCGGGCGCAACAGGATCGCAGTCACGCTGACCCAGCTTGCTGCCGGGACGACGTTCCTCATCCTGCTGCTGCTGTTCTTCGCCATCTACCTGGCCCGGCTGAACGCCCAGAACAGCCGCCGCCGGGCCGAGGCGATCGAGGCCGGACGCCGGATGAACGTCGTGACGTCCACCGCCCTCGATGCGGTGATCGTCAGCGACACCGAGGGCAGGGTGCTCGACTACAATGCCGCCGCCGAGCAGATCTTCGGCTATACTGCCGAGGAGGCCATCGGCCGCAACCTGGGCGACCTGATCGTGCCGGACCATCACCTCGACGCGCACCAGGCCGGAATGCAGCGTATGCGTGACGGCGGAGAGCGCCGGGTGGTCGGCAAGGGGCGCGTCAAGCTGGAGGCGAAGCGGGCCTCGGGCGAAGTCTTTCCGGTCGAATTCGCGATACAGAGCGCCGAGACCGATGACGGCCTGATCCTGATCGCCTTCCTCCGCGACATCTCGCACCGGGTCGAGGCCGAGAGAGAGCTCGTCGCCGCCCGCGACCGCGCGCTTGCCGGCGAGAAGGCGAAGACCGATTTCCTCGCCACGATGAGCCACGAGATCCGCACGCCGCTGAACGGCCTGCTCGGCAATCTGTCACTGATGCGGGACACCGAGCTCAGCCCCGGGCAGGAGCGCTACATGCGCAACATGGAAACGTCCGGCAAACTCTTGATGAGCCACATCTCGGACGTTCTGGACATCACCAAGTACGATGCCGGAAAGCTCCGCCTGCGCCCGGTGGAGATGAACGTCAGCCGCCTGATCCAGGACATCGTCGACAACCAGGGCGGCGCGGCAGCGGCGCACCGCACGACGCTCGACTGGCGCTGGATCGGCCCGCCGGTCGAATGGATCCGCGCCGACCGGGACCGGCTGCAGCATGTGCTGATGAATATCATCGGCAACGCGGTGAAGTTCACGCACGACGGTCGCGTGATCGTCGAGGCGGAGGTCGAGGACCCCGACTCCGCCCGACCGGAATTGCAGATCACGGTGAGTGACGACGGTATCGGCATGTCGGAAGATTTGCGTGCCCGCATCTTCGACGACTTCGTCACCGGCGACAGTTCCTACGATCGGGATGTCGGCGGGACGGGCCTCGGCCTCGCCATCGCACAGCGCTTCATCAAGGCGCTTGGCGGGCTGATCGAGGTCGAAAGCGAGCCGGGCACCGGCAGCACCTTCCGCATCCGCTTCCCCGTGGAGCCGGTGGCTGATCCGACCGCGGAATGGTCGGCCCGCAAACCGGAGCGCAGGGCGCGGGCGGCGAAGATCCTGCTGGTCGAGGATAACGAGATCAACCGCGTCGTCGCCCGAGAGATGCTGATCGCCGGTGGACACACGGTGGAAGAAGCTCACGACGGCCAGATGGCCGTGGACAAAGCCGGACGCGAGTCGTTCGACCTGATCCTGATGGACATCAGTATGCCCGTGCTCGACGGGCGCGGGGCCACACGGGCAATCCGCACCGGTGACGGACCCTCCGCGCGGGCGCCGATCGTGGCTCTGACCGCGAACGCGATGGCCGAAGAGCAGGAGGATTTCCTCACCGATGGCATGAACGACATCCTCACCAAGCCGCTGAGCCGTGCGGCCCTGTCTCGCGTGCTGGCGGAGCATGTCGGGCAGGCGATGCCGGACGAGGACGATCACGTCAGTCCGGTGGTGGCGAACTCCTACCTGGACGACCTGCGCGAGACACTCGGGGTCGAGGCGCTGACTCGGCTGCTGGCGCGCTTCACGCTGGAAGTCGAGAGGGTCATCGGGGAACTCACGGTCGACCCGAAACCCGAGGCGGATGAGATCGCGCAGCGGGCCCACCGGGTCGCCGGCAGCGCCGCGACCTTTGGGGCGGTTGGCCTTCGGGAGTTGTTGATCGAGATCGAATCCGTCGCCCGCGAAGGCGACCGGGAGCTGCTCAACGACAAGATCGCCCTGCTTCCCGCGATGTGGGAGCTCACGCGCAACGCCCTCGCCACCGAACGCCGCGCAAGCGAGCGCGAGGACGTCTCGGGCTGAGGTGGCGGCGGGGTCAGAACCTCAGCACGCCGAGAATGCGCCCGACTTCGCCCACGTTGGTGACTGTGCTGTCGTAGCAGGCGATGGAGTCGCCCGGCAGCAGGAACGGGTCGTAGTCGTCCCTGTCGGCGCGGCGCAGCAAGTCCTCGATGTCGCGTTCGATGACCACCGACACCCCCGTGATCGGGTTGCGCGAGAACAGGACGGAGGAGCGGTTCGCACTGGTCGCGCGGGCGCCGCCAACGCAGTTCGTGTCGATGACCGCCTGAAGGTAGCGGGTCCCGTAGGGCACTTCGCGCACGTCCCGGCCGATGGCTGAGGGGGCGTTGCCGGTCGCGGGCTGTGTCAGGTTCGACAGGAACAGCGACACGCCGGGCGGGCTGATCGGGCTCGGTCGCATCAGGTCTTCCTGGAAGCAACCACGGCTCGGCACGTGTACCTCGTCGCCGGTGATCAGCATGATGTCGACGGCGTTCTGCCCGTCGAAGACGCCACGCATGTCGAGCGTGTAGAGCGTTCCGCCCCGGCGCACCTCGACGGCAGATATGTCGGCATCGGGTCGGACGCCGCCCGCCGCGCGCAGCGCCGCCGAGAGGTTGCGCCCCTCGGTCGATGCACCCATCGCAGCCTGCCGGCGGTCGTCGATCTGGTCGCCGGGCACGCCGCCGATCTCGACCGCGCGCGGCTCGAACACCGCGCCGGCGACGCCGACGGTGACCGACGCGAAGTCAGCCACCCGGACGGAGATCCGCGGCATGTCGCTGTAGAAGTCCCCGGCCAGGAGTCGGTTGGCGATCTCGGATTCGATCTCGCCGGTCGAGCGTCCCTGCGCGGCGATCGGTGACAGGAACGGCAGCTTGATCGTGCCATCGCGCGAGACGACGTAGTCGCCGCTGAAGGTCTCGTCCTCGCCGACGCGAATGTCGATCAGGTCGTTGCGGGTGATCCGCTCGCCGCGAAGCGACACGGCGGCGAGGCCACTGCCCTTGCCGTCCTCGCCGCCCCGTGGCGGAGCCGTGCATTTCTCTGCGTTCAGAGCGGGCGAGCGCAAGAATTCCGCCTCCGCACGCGTGACATGCGGAGTGCGGTACTGCGCCTGGTAACCGCCGCCGGAATCGACCGGTTCGAGGTTGTCGGGCGGGTCGATGGCAGCGCAGCCGACCAGCGACAGGGCCGCGATGACGGCCGTGGAATGACGAAGTGCCTGCAACATCTGGGCTTTTGTCCCAATCTGCTCTTTTGCCCATTGATAGGGGCAACTCGCCCTCCGGTCGAGGGAGCGTAGGGCCGGTGCATCCTATCCGTTCGGATATGATGCAACTCGGTTGCGGCACGAACCTGTCCGGGGGTGGCCAGGACCGCGCAAGGGTCCGGCGTTAAAACAGATTTCGTTAACCCTAACCGGATCTGCAAACATGACCGCCCAACGCCAGACATCCCGTATCGGCCGCAACCTGCTGGCCTACGGCGCATCCGAAGTCGCCGCCAAGGCGACCCGGCTTCTGGTCGTCGTCTCGGTCGCGCGCTCGCTCGAGCCGGCGCAGATCGGGATCGCCGCAGCGGCCATCGCCGCCGGCGACATCCTGAAGTCCCAGACCGAGAACGGGGTCGGCCAGCGCATCATCGCCGCGCCCGAACGCGATCTCGCCGCGACCTGCGCGACCGCGCACCGCATCTTCTGGGCGTGGTGCATCGGGCTGTTCGTGATCCAGTCGATCATCGGGCTGGTGCTGTTCGCGCTCGGCGGGAGCCTGATGCTGTTGATGCTGGTCCTGCTTCTGGCCGGCGAATACCTGTTCATGCCGGCGGGCCTCGTGCAGGCGGCGCTGGCGATGCGGGCGGGCAAGCTGCGCCAGACCGCCGCGATCGCGGGAGGCCAGAATGTCGCTGCGAACCTGATGTCCGCGGCCCTTGCCCTCGCCTGGGCCTCGCCGCTGGCGCTGGTGCTGCCGCGCCTGCTGACCGCCCCGGGCTGGCTGATCGCGATGCGCCGCCTGCACCGGTGGAGCCCTGACGCAGCCGCGCCGCGCGCGCCGCTGAAGCCGTTCTTCAGCTTCGGCTGGGCGGTCCTCGGCGTCGAAGTCGTGAAGGCGCTGCGTCTGCAGGCCGACAAGGTGATCGTCGGGACGCTCATGGGGGCCGAGGCGCTCGGACTGTACTTCATGGCGTTCAACGCCGGTCTCAGCCTCGCCGGATCATTCTCCATCGCTTTCTCGACCGTTCTGTTCCCGCATCTCTGTGCCAGCGAGGACCGCAACCAGGCGCTGCGGCAGAGCATCCTGCTGGCGATCGGACTGATCTCCCCGGCCGTCGTGGCCCAGGCGCTGCTGGCCCCGGTCTACGTGCCGATCCTGTTCGGAGACGGGTACGGGGACCTGCATCGAGTGGTTTCGATCCTCTGCCTCGTCGCGATCCCGACGACGCTCTGGTCTGCTGCCGCCGGCTGGCTGCGGGCCAGCGGCAATGCCCGCGCCGAGTTCGCCGCCACGACGCTTCTGACGCTCGCCCTCATGGCCAACACCGCGCTGCTCGCGCCGCTCGGCCTGCAGGCGGTCGCCACCGGCTACGCCCTCGTCGCGACGATCGTCATGGTCGGCGCGTCCATTCCCGCCCTGAACGCGGCCTTTGGCCGCCCGCTCGCCGAGGTCTGATCCAATGCCCGACATCTCCATCATCATTCCCTGCTACAATGCCGAGGCGACCGTGCTCGACACGCTCGAGAGCCTGAAGCGCCAGACCGTGACCGACTGGGAGGCGATCTTCGTCGACGACGGCTCGACGGACGGAACCGAAGTCCTGTTGCGACACGCCGCCGAAGTCGACCCGAGGGTTCGCATCGTCCGCAACCCGGGGAAGGGGCCGAGCGACGCCCGTAACTTCGGCGCGATGCGACTCGCCGAGGGGCAGCTCATCGCCTTCTGCGATGCCGACGACCTCTGGCGTGCCGGAAAGCTGGCCGAAGTGCGTGACGCGTTCCACGACCCCGCCACCGATGCCGTCTACGGCCGGATCGGGTTCTTCCGGGACACGCCCGCCGATGCGACGGTCTTCTCGACCGTGCCGGAGGGAGCGCTGACCATCGACATGCTGCTGGGCGAGAACCCGGTCTGCACGATGTCCAATATCACCCTGCGGCGCGACGTCTTCCGCGCCAGCGGCGGCTTCGACCGCACCATGGTCCACAACGAGGATCTGGAGTGGCTGATCCGCCTTGTCGGTACCGGCGCGAGGGTCCGTGGCCTTCCACTGCTTCAGACGTGGTATCGCACCAGCCTGGGCGGCCTGTCGACCGACCTCGCCGCGATGCGCGAGGGCAGGGCGAGGGCGCTCCGGACGGCGGTTCGCTTCGGCGTCACGCCGTCGGGCCGCAGCCACGCGATCCATCATCGCTACCTTGCGCGTCGCGCCCTTCGCCTCGGCGCACCGGGGCGCACGGCGCTCGGTCATGCGATCGCCGGGCTCGTCCGGAGCCCCTCCGGCTTCTTCTCTCCCGTCCGTCGCGGCGCGCTGACGCTCGCCGCCTCGACCATCGCTTCCCTGCTTCCGCGGTCGCTGCGCCGCGCCCTGTTCTGCTGAAAGGACCTGTCATGACCTTCGCTTCGATCATCGTTCCCGCCTACAACGTCGCTTCCACCATCGAAGAGACCCTGGCCTCGCTGCTTGCCCAGACTCACCCGGAATACGAGATCATCGTCGTCGACGATGGCTCGCGCGATGACACGCCAGAGATCGCCACGCGCTTCGCCCGCAACCCCAAGGTGCGGGTCATCCACCAGCCGAACCGGGGCCTTGCCGGCGCGCGCAACACCGGTATCGCCGCCGCCCGGGGCGAGATCATCGGCTTCTGCGATGCCGACGATCACTGGCTGCCCGAAAAGCTGGCCCGCCACGTCGCCCACTTCGAGCGCGCGCCGGAGGTCGGCGTCAGCTATTCCGGCTCCGCGCTGATGGACGATGCGGGCCGCCTCACCGGCATGGCGCAGACACCGCGCCTGACCGGCATCGACCCCAGCCTGATCTTCAAGCGCAACCCGATCGGCAACGGATCCGCCGTGATGCTGCGCCGCGCGGTGCTGGACGAGATCGCGTTCCGCCCGGCGTCCGAGCCTGCTCGCACCTGCTGGTTCGACGAAAGCTTCCGCCAGTCGGAGGATATCGAGTGCTGGCTGCGCATCGCGCTCTCGACCGAGTGGCGGTTCGAGGGCATCGCCGGGGCGCTGACGCGCTACCGCATCAACAGCGGCGGCCTCTCCGCAGCGACCGATCGTCAGCTTGCCGCGTGGGAGCGGATGGTGGAAAAGCTGGAGCCGCTGAACCCGTCGTTCTTCGAAGTGAACACCCCCGCCGCCCGCGCCTACCAGCTGCGCTACCTCGCGCGCCGTGCAGTCAGCGACATGGATGGGGCCCGCGCTCTCCGGCTCTGCCGGGCATCCCTGGCGAGTTCCGCGCTGCCGCTTCTCGAGGATACGGGCAAGACGCTGGTGACCCTCGCGGCCGCCGGTGTGCTCCGTCTGATCGGGGCCGGGAGCATGCGCGCCGCGCTTTCGCTGGCGGGCGCCCGATGAGCCTGCCGCGGGTCCTGCACCTCGTCGACGATACGACGGCCGGCGGCGTGATGCGGGTGATCGAGCACATCCGCACCTCGCCCGACCTCGCCCGGTCCGCCCGACATGACGTGCTGAGTGTCACGCGCGGCGCACTTCGGTGGGAGCGTCTCGGGGCCGACGTGATCGTCTCGCACCTGGCGGTCAGCTGGCGCTCCCTCCCGGCGCTCGCGCTGCTGCGCGCGCGGCATCCGCGAACGCCCCTCGTCCACGTGGAACACAGCTACACCGAGGCTTTCGTTGCGGAGAACGTCCCCAGTTCCCGCCGCTTCCACCTGCTGCTGCGGACGGCGTTTGCCCTGTTCGACCGGGTCGTCGCGGTGAGCGAGGCCCAAGGCCGCTGGCTGACAACGCGACGTCTCGTCAGTGCGGGCCGCCTCGCGGTCATCCGCTCCTGCGTGGACCTCACCCGGTTCCGGCAGCTGGCGCAGCCGGCGGGCAGGGTAGGGGTGATCGGAGCGATCGGCCGCCTCGACCGGCAGAAGGGCTTCGATCTGCTGATCGAGGCCTTTCGCCAGGTCGACGACGCCTCGCTCGAGCTGCGGATCATCGGAGAAGGCCCTGAGCTCGGGGCCCTTCGTGACCTGGCGGCGGGCGATCCTCGCATCCGCTTCATGGGGTTCGCCGCTGACCCGGCCGCCGCGATGGCCGACATCGACGCCGTCGTGATGCCGTCCCGCTGGGAGGCCTACGGCATCGTCGCGATCGAGGCGCTGGCAGCCCGGCGCCCCCTTTTGGTCAACCGGGTCGACGGCCTCATCGACCACCTCGAACTCGGGGCAATCCCGGTTGGTGCGAATTCAGTCGTGGCTTGGCGCGATGCGATCTCAAGCTTGTCAGTCAGCGGAGAGGCATCTTCCTATCGCGCAAGCGAGATGCTCGAAAAGACTTTCACGAGCCGCTGGGCAACCCTCGTCGGTGACCTTGTGCGTCTCACGCCTAGCGGTGCCCGGACATCCGGACGCGAGTGCTCATTTGCGGGTTGTCCGCCCACGTAGCGCGGTGCACTGGCCAACAGTTGAGGCCGCGCCATAACTTTCAAATGACGTGCCGCAGCTCCGATCCGGGCAGCGGCATGGCATGTCGCTTCCTCACTGCCGGCACTGACCGTTTTGGAGTGTCCTGCTAGGACCATGCTTCAGAGGCGCGTCGCGCCCCTGCAGTGCAATAGATAAATTCGATCCCGCACACGACGCCACGATCATCGAGGCGCGGCAATTCGTTGAGATGTGTAGCCTTGGAATGTCTCGCCAGACATATCCACGTCAGGCTGGTACAGGAGACTCTAGATCCGAGCCTCGGACGCGGTCCGCAAGCTTGAAAAGGGGTTCGAGCCCCTCACCACCCACCATTCCCGTCAGCTCAGTCGCCGGAAATGCCGGCTTTGCCATGTCGGCCAGCCAAGCATCTGGCTCACCGTCATGAACCGCATGCCCCGCTGGCGCAGTGCGTCGAGCGTGGCCGGCATCGCGGCGATCGTTCCGGCGTGGATGTCGTGGCTCAGGATGATGGCGCCCGGACGGCAGCCCGAGACGATACGGTTGGCAACGACATTCGCGCCCGGCCGCCGCCAGTCCTGCGGATCGACCGACCAGAGTACGGTCGGCAGGCGTCGGGATTCGTGCAGCATCGACCGCTGCCGCCGCGAGAAGGCGCCGTAGGGCGGGCGGAAGGTGACGGGCGGGCGGCCGGTGATCTGGTAGATCGCGTTGGTCGTGGCGTCGATCTCGGCCATCACGTTCTGGTCCGAGCGCCGGTCGAGGAACGGGTGCGACCATGAATGGTTGCCGATCTCGTGGCCTTCGGCAGCGATGCGGCGGACGATTTCGGGCCAGCGCACGACCCGGTTGCCGATCAGGAAGAAGGTCGCCTTGATATTGCGCTGGCGCAGGATGTTCAGGAGCTGCGGCGTCAGCGTCGGGTGCGGCCCGTCGTCGAAGGTCATCGCGACCGTCGGCTGTTGCGTGCGCACCGCCGTGACGGTTGCGGCTTCGTTGTGAACGATGTCGTCAGGCAAGGCGATGATCCCCTGCGCGGCGGCATACTCGGGAATGGCAGACAAGGCGAGAGCGCTTGCCGCCGAGGACAGAAATGTCCGGCGATCGATAAGGTTCAATGGAATGTCCCCCCAGGACATCAGGCAGTCAGGCGTGACAAGAAAGCGCCCGCGAATCGCCACCGGGCAACTTGATTCGCGCACGCTGCATGAATTGACGGACGGGCCGCGGCAGGAACGTCACGCAAACCGTGATCTTTCCTGCTTGACCCTGCCGGGAGCCGGGCCTAGAAACCGCGCCACGTTCAGAGGGCGGTTGTAGCTCAGATGGTTAGAGTACCGGCCTGTCACGCCGGGGGTCGCGGGTTCGAGCCCCGTCAACCGCGCCACTCTGAACGGTGACAGGGCCTCCATTCGGGGGCCCTTATCTTATCCCGAGTGGCGATCGCCGTCCTGTCGACGGGCTTCGTGCTCCCGCGCGAGGATCGACATGATCCAGTCGTCGACCCATGACCCTTCAACGCACGCAGCGTCCCGTTCGGTGCATTCGTGAACGAAGCCGCAGGACTCGTAGCAGCGGATCGCCCGCGTATTCGTGGCCAGCACGCGCAGATCGACCCGGTGCAGCCCGAGCGGGCCGAACGCATCGTCGAGCGCCAGCACGATCGCGCGCCGCCCGATGCCCTGGCCGAGGAAAGCGCTCGAGAACAGCCCGATGCCGAGCCGCGCGCGTCCGTCTACTACCGACAGGCTGTGCAGCCGCAGATGCCCCACCGCCGTGCCGTCACGCTCGATGATCCGCGCATAGGGCTGCGCCTGCATCCACGCGACCCAGTCGCGAGAGGCCGCGAAGCTCCGCTCGGGCAGATTTGCGGGATCGCCACCGTACATCCGGACGATCTCCGGTTCGGGCGGGTAGGCGGCGTGAATCGCCGCGTCCGCCTCCGCGACATCGCGCAGAGTCACGGTAGGGCTCGGGGCAGGCGGCATGATGTCGGTCCTCGTCGGCTCGGACTGCAGGATACGGGCTGCCGGCGCGCATTGCCCGCAGAAAGGATCACGTCATGAAAGACAGCACGCAGATGCAGGACGAGGGGCGGCCGCTTCTCGGCGTCGCCCTCGTCGCGATGGCGGTCTTCTGCTTCGCCTCGAGCGACGTGCTGATGAAGACGCTCGCCATGCGCTACCCGGTGCCGGTGGTCGGCACCGCCCGCTACGTCGTCAGTCTGATTCTGCTGACGGTGCTGCTCTGGCCAAGACAGGGTAGGGCGCTCTGGCGCACGCAGCGGACCGGGCTCGTCATCTTCCGCGGTTTCGTGCTGGCGACGGCGACCCTGACCATGGGTCTGGCTCTGCGCCTGATGCCGGTGGGAGAGACGGTGGCAATCATCTACCTCTCGCCCTTCGCGATCATGCTGCTGGCGATTCCGCTGCTCGGAGAGCGGGTGGCGCTATCGGGCTGGATCGCGGCCGGGGTCGGCTTTGCCGGTGTCCTGCTGATCCTGCGGCCCGGCGGCGGGCTGGATCCGGTCGGCGTGATGTTCGCGCTCGCCAACGCAGGGTGCGCGACGGCCTACCACCTGCTGTCGCGCCTCTTGTCGCGGACCGAGACAACGCTGGCGATGCTCTACATCGTGACGCTCGTCGGGTCTGTCGTGTTCGGTGTCCTCGCCATCCCGTCGCTCGGCGGGCCGCTGCCGGGGTGGAGCGACCTCGGCCTGATGTCGATCCTCGGCGTGCTGGCGACGCTGGGCCACTTCCTGTTCACCGCCGCCTACCGGGAGGCCCCGGCGTCGCTCGTCGCGCCGGTGAATTACCTGCACCTCGTCTGGGCGGGGGGACTCGGTTGGATCGTCTTCGGCCACCTGCCGGATCCGGTCAGCGCAATCGGCATGGCGCTGGTGCTTGCCGCCGGGATCGCCATCGCGCTGCGCGCCCACTTCTCGCGCCGCCTCGTGACGGCCTGAAGCGCCGGTCACACAGGGCCCGCACGACCCGCCGCATGCCCGATCGACGCGACCGGCCGACATCGCGTCGATTGAAGCGAATTTCGCCGTTGACGCCCCCCGCGGCATCGCCTAGACGGCCCCTCACGCGCGGTTGTAGCTCAGTTGGTTAGAGTACCGGCCTGTCACGCCGGGGGTCGCGGGTTCGAGCCCCGTCAACCGCGCCACTTTCCCCAAGTCGAACGTTTTCACGGGACGGACGAACGTCCCGCTACGGTGCAAGCCACGACGCTGTCGCCCCCTCGTCACCGAAGGCACGCGTTAACCTTAACGCGCCGCATCCGGCCTTCTTTGGGCTTCAAATATTTCTCGGGGGTGAATGGGCCGCAGGCCCAGAGGGGGCAGACAGCCCCCTGATCCGGCCGGCCCGAAGGCCGGCCTCAAGGCAGCGCGCGCGCAAGCGCGCACCGCTGGATCAGGTGTCGAGAGCGGCGAGGATGCGCGCCCAGCTCCGGATCCCCTTGTGGAAGCTGGCAAGGTGATACTTCTCGTTGGGCGAGTGGATCGCGTCGTCGTCCCGCCCGAAGCCGATCAGCATCGAATCGAGCCCGAGGATCGACTTGAAATAGCCCGCGATCGGGATCGACCCGCCGGCCCCGATGAAGGCAGCCTCGTTCGGCCATTCGTCCGACAGGGCCTGCCGCGCGGCCTCGTAGGCCGGGTCGTCCGTCGACATGACCGAGGCGGGCGAGGCGCCGTGGCCGTGCCACTCGACAGAACAATCGGCGGGCAGCATGTCCTCGACCATCTTGCGGAAGCTCTCGCGGATCGCGAGCGGATCCTGCTGCCCGACAAGGCGGAAGCTGATCTTCGCGCTCGCCTTCGAGGGCAGGACCGTCTTGAAACCGTCGCCGGTGTAGCCGCCGGTGATGCCGTTCACCTCGCAGGTGGGACGCGCCCACAGCATCTCGAGCGCGCTGCGTCCGGATTCGCCGGCCGGAACCGACAGGCCGACTTCCCCAAGGAACGAGTCGGCGTCGAAGCCGAGCGCGTCCCATTGGGCACGCAGCTCGTCCGTCAGCTCCTCGACGCCGTCGTAGAAGCCGGGCACCGTCACTCGACCGTCCTCGTCATGCAGGCTGGCGATGATGCGCGACAGCACGCGGATCGGGTTCATCGCGGCGCCGCCGTAGCTGCCGGAATGGAGGTCCTTGTCCGGGCCGGTGATCGTCAGCTCCTCGCCGAGCAGCCCGCGCAGCTGGGTCGTGATCGCGGGCGTCTCGGGATCGTACATCGAGGTATCGCAGATCAGCGCGACGTCGGCCGCGCTCAGCTCGTCGGCGTTCTCCTTCATGAAGGGCACCAGCGACGGAGAGCCCGATTCCTCTTCCCCTTCGAAGAACATGGTGATGCGGCCCGGCAGCTTGCCGTTGACCGCGACCCATGCCCGGCAAGCCTCGACGAAGGTCATCAACTGGCCCTTGTCGTCGCAGGCGCCGCGCGCCCGGATCACCTTGCCGGTCGGCGTCTCCTCGAGCGCGGGGTCGAACGGCTCGCGCTTCCACAGGTTCAGCGGATCGACCGGCTGCACGTCGTAATGGCCGTAGAACAGCAGGTGCTTGCCGCCCTCGCCACCATGTCCGATCACCATCGGGTGACCGGGCGTCTCGCGCGCGCCGGCCTCGAACCCCATGGAGGCGAGATCTTCCACCAGCCAGTCCGCCGCCGTCCGGCAATCGTCCTTGTAGGCGGGATCGGTGGAGATCGAAGGGATCCGAAGCAGCGCGAACAGCCGGTCGAGACTCTGGTCGAGATCGGCGTCGATGCGGGCGAGAACCTGGTCGAGCGACATGGGGACTCCGTATATGAAGGGAAAGGTTGCGCGGACCGTATCAGAGGGCCGACCGGTGTCCAGCGCACCGAATCCGGCGAAAAGCATGATCCTGATCAAATCTTTTCTCCGCCGGGCACGGTAGGAGGACCGGGCGGGCAGGGTCCACGATAGGAAACACCGGTCCGCAAAATTGCCCACTTGAAGGGCAAGGTGCGACATGAGGACCATGGGGGCGATGTTGCCCGGCGCGGGCGGCGCTTATATGACCATGGCACACGACGAGAGGATTGACGGGTGACCGACTACGACGCAGCGCTCGACCAGGCCATCGAACGGCTTCACGACGAAGGCCGTTACCGGACCTTCATTGATATCGAGCGCAAGCGCGGCAACTTTCCGCACGCGACCTGGACCCGCGCCGATGGCACGGAACAGCCGATCACGGTCTGGTGCGGCAACGACTACCTCGGCATGGGGCAGCACCCGGTCGTGCTGGAAGCGATGCACGAGGCCGTCGAGACGGCTGGTGCGGGCTCCGGCGGCACGCGCAACATCTCGGGCACGACGGTCTACCACAAGCGGCTCGAGGCGGAACTTGCCGGTCTGCACGGCAAGGAGCAGGCGCTGCTCTTCACCTCCGCCTACATCGCCAACGATGCGACGCTGTCGACCCTGCCAAAGCTGTTTCCGGGCCTCATCATCTATTCCGACGCGCTCAACCATGCCTCGATGATCGAAGGCATTCGCCGCAATGGCGGCGCGAAGCGCGTGTTCCGGCACAACGATGTCGCCCATCTGCGCGAACTGCTGGCCGCCGACGACCCCGACGCGCCCAAGCTGATCGCCTTCGAATCCGTTTATTCGATGGACGGCGACTTCGGCCCGATCCGCGAGATCTGCGACATCGCCGACGAGTTCGGCGCGCTCACCTATCTGGACGAAGTGCACGCCGTGGGCATGTACGGCGCACATGGCGGCGGCGTCTCCGAGCGGGACGGACTAGCCCACCGGATCGACATCATCAACGGCACGCTCGGCAAGGCCTATGGCGTGATGGGCGGCTATATCGCCGCGTCCAGCCGCATGTGCGACGCGGTCAGATCCTATGCGCCGGGCTTCATTTTTACCACATCGCTGCCCCCGGCAATTGCTGCCGGTGCCGCGGCAAGTGTCCGCCATCTCAAGTCCGACGCCGCTCTGCGGGAGCAGCATCAGACCCAGGCCGCGATCCTCAAGACCCGTCTGAAGGCGCTCGGATTGCCGCTGATCGACCACGGCAGCCACATCGTCCCGCTGATCGTAGGCGACCCGATCCACACCAAGAAAATATCCGATATGCTCTTGGAAAGGCACGGGATTTACGTCCAGCCGATCAACTTCCCGACGGTGCCCCGCGGGACCGAGCGTCTGCGCTTCACACCGTCCCCGGTTCACGGACCGCACGAAATTGATGCGCTGGTCAAAGGGCTCGACGGGCTCTGGTCGCATTGCGCGTTAAATCGCCAAGAACTGGCGGGCTGACCTTTTCTGCGGGTGCACCCTCCGGGGGCCTGTGCTAACGACTCTTTAGGCCACGACTGGATCGAATCGACAGGTTGTGGATAACTTGGGGCAGACTAAGGCACGGGCTGGCAGGATGGGTCGCGGACCGAAGCGCGATATAACCGATATGGCAGAGAAGCCTTCGGGCTTCGACGACTTCGAGTTGCGTCTCGGGGATCTGCTCCGGGGTGAGCGCGCGACGCTCGGCAAGAGCCTCCTCGACGTCCAGCGCGAGCTCAAGATCAAGGCTGCCTATATCGCCGCGATCGAGAATGCCGATCCCACCGCTTTCGAGACCCCCGGTTTCATCGCCGGCTACGTGCGCTCCTACGCCCGTTACCTGAACATGGACCCCGAGTGGGCGTTCAACACGTTCTGCCGGGAGAGCGGGTTCGAGACCGCGCACGGCATGTCGGCCGCTGCCTCGACCGTGAAGCCGAGCCGCGAAGAGCGGAAGCAGCCGAAGGGCGGGGACGACATGTTCTCGTCCCCCCGCACGCCCTTCATTCCCACCGGTGACGCGTTCCTCGCCCGGGTCGAGCCCGGCGCGATCGGGTCCGTCATCGTGCTGCTCGCCCTCGTCGGTGGCCTCGGCTACGGCGGCTGGACCGTGCTTAACGAAGTCCAGAAGGTCCAGTTCGCACCCGTCGAGCAGGCACCCACCGTGATGGCCGATGTCGATCCGCTTGCCGGTGGCGGGGCCGTCGCCTCCGAGCCCGAGACGTCCGCCGCCGAAAGCGCAACGATGACCGCTGGCCTGCGCCCGCCGTCGACGGGCGCCTATGACCGTCTTTACCGGCCCGAAGCGCTCGATGTGCCGGTGATGGTCGCGCGTGATGCGCCGATTTCGACGCTGAACCCGCAATCGATGGGGGCCCTGACCGCAGAGGCCAATATCGGCAACGTCGGGATGCCCGCGACCGCCATGGCGTCGCGCGCCGCAGGCGACGGCGACATCGCTGTCGACGAGAATGCCGTCGACATCGCGCTCGCCTCCGCACTCGGCCGTGGCGCACGCCCGACCGACGCCGCCAATGGTGCTGGCGACGAGGCAGAGCTGACCGTGCCGACGTCCGGTGTCCAGGTCACCGAAGAGCCGATCCCCGCCGTGCAGCTCGTCGCCGCGCGCGAGGCCTGGGTGCGGGTGACCGCGCCGGACGGCACCGTGATCTACGAAGCGACCATGCGGCACGGCGACACCTTCGCGGTGCCCCAGACCGAAGAACCCGCGACCCTGCGCATCGGCGAAAGCGGTGCAGTCTACTTCGCGGTGAACGGCGAACATTACGGCCCCGTCGGCCAGCGCGGTGCGGTGACCAGCAACGTCGCGCTCTCCGCCTCGGCGCTGACCGACCGCTACCAGGTCGCCGACATTTCGGCTGACGCCGACCTCGACGACATTGTCCGCGTGGCGGAGAACCGGGTCCCGGTCGAGATCCCCCCCGAGACGGAGTGACGCGTGCCGGTTGTCCACCGGCTCCGTCGCGCATAGGTTCCCCTCGACTCGAACAGAGGTGATCCTCCCTCCGGAACCGCTCTGAAAGGGCGCCCCCCATGTCGCTGAACCACGTCCGCCCCTGGCGCAACATCTACCGCCGCGAAAGCCGCAAGATCATGGTTGGCAACGTCGCCGTCGGTGGCGATGCGCCGATCTCCGTCCAGACGATGACCAACACTTTGACGACCGACGTCAAGGCAACGGTCGAACAGGTGCAGGCCGCCGCCGAAGCCGGTGCCGACATCGTGCGCGTCTCCGTGCCGGACGAAGCCTCGTCCAAGGCGTTGAAGGAGATCGTCAAGGAAAGCCCGGTCCCAATCGTCGCGGACATCCACTTCCACTACAAGCGCGGCATCGAAAGCGCCGAGGCGGGTGCCGCCTGCCTGCGCATCAACCCCGGCAACATCGGGGACGAGAAGCGCGTCCGCGAAGTGATCGCTGCCGCCCGCGACCACGGCTGTTCCATGCGGATCGGCGTCAACGCCGGCTCGCTTGAGCGGCACCTGCTCGAGAAATACGGCGAGCCTTGCCCCGACGCGATGGTCGAGAGCGCGATGGAGCATATCCGCATTCTCGAGGACAACGACTTCTTCGAGTTCAAGATCTCGGTGAAGGCATCCGACGTCTTTCTCGCCGCCGCTGCCTACCAGGGCATCGCGGAGGCCACGGACGCGCCGATCCACCTCGGCATCACCGAAGCCGGCGGCCTGATGTCGGGCACGATCAAAAGCGCGATCGGCCTCGGCAACCTGCTGTGGATGGGGATCGGTGACACGGTCCGCGTCTCGCTCTCGGCCGATCCGGTGGAAGAGGTCAAAGTCGGCTACGAGATCCTGAAGTCGCTCGGCCTGCGCCACCGTGGGGTGAACATCATCTCCTGCCCGAGCTGCGCCCGCCAGGGCTTCGACGTCATCAAGACGGTCGAGAAGCTCGAGGATCGGCTCGCCCACATCAAGACGCCGATGTCGCTGTCGATCATCGGTTGCGTGGTGAATGGGCCGGGCGAAGCGCTGATGACGGATGTCGGCTTCACCGGCGGCGGCAACGGCAACGGCATGGTCTACCTTGCCGGCAAACAGAGCCACCGGATGAGCAACGACGAGATGATCGATCACATCGTCGAACAGGTCGAGAAGAAAGCGGACCAGCTGGAACAGGAGCGCGCAGCCGAAGCAGACGCGTCCCAGACCGCCGCCGAGTGATTGCCTTGCGGCCAAGCGCTCTTAAAAGCGCCTGGCCGCCAGATACCCTGCCAGCGCCAGGTCAGCCCCGATCGGCGCGCACGGAGTCGACGATCCCTTCCATCTGCTCCAGCGGCAGGTAGCCGCGGATCATCTGGTCGGCCATCACGAAGGTCGGCGTGCCGGTGATCTGCAGCCGCTGCGCCAGCGCGCGCGTCTCGGCGATCTCGGCGGCGACCTCGTCGGAATTCATTTGCTCGAGGATCGCGTCGGCATCGTAGCCGAACGTCTCTGCCATCCGTGACAGGCTCTCTTCGGTGGCGTCGCCGCGCATGTTGATGAGCGCCTCGTGGACCGCTTCGTACTCGTCGTCGCCGTGAAGCTGACGGACCGCGATCGCGAATTGCGAGCTGAGGGTGGAGCCTTCGCCAAGGATCGGAAATTCCTTCACGATCAGGCGGATATTGCCGTCCGCTTCGATCAGCTCCTCGACCTCGGGGTAGGCGCGGCGGCAGTAGCCGCACCGGTAATCCATGAATTCGACGATGGTGATGTCACCGTCCGGGTTGCCCCCGACCCAGGAGAAGCCGTCGTCGACAAGCGCGTCCATGTTGCTCGACACGAGGTTCTGGTCGGCCTGGGCCTGCGTCTCCGCCTCACGCTGTTCGAGAACGCCGATGGCTTCCATCAGCACTTCCGGGTTATCCATCAGGTAGGCGCGCACTTCCGCGCGGAACGCGGAGCGCTCGGCGTCGGTCATGTTCTCGGGGTCGAACGCGGCGGCGGGGCCGGCAAGCACGGCCGCGAAGGCGACGGCTGCGGTGAGGGTTTTCATCATCGTGGTCGCTCCAGCAGAAATGTCGCCCCGACGTCGCATATCATGTGTCCCGGGGAAAGTGCGGCGAAGCGCCTCTCTATCAGGTGCATTGACGGGACCGGTCGCGGCTTGGCAAATCGGGGCAACGATAGGGGGCAGGCCATGAAGACATCAAGCCGGGGACAAGTCGATCCCTTCATTGTGATGGACATCGCGCAGGCCGCCGCGGAGGCCGAGGCAGAAGGCCGTCCGGTGATCCACATGGAGATCGGTCAACCCGGGACCGGCGCGCCGCGCGGCGCGCTCGACGGGCTGTCGCGGGACATGAGCGACGGGCCGCTCGGCTATTCCGTCGCGCTCGGCATTCCCGAGCTGCGCCGCCGCATCGCCCACCACTACGGCACGGAGTACGACGTCGACCTCGACCCGGCGCGGGTGGTGATTACCGCCGGGGCGTCCGGCGCCTTCATCCTGGCCTTCTCGGCGCTGTTCGACACCGGGGCCCGCGTCGGGCTGGGCGAACCCTGCTATCCGTCCTACCGCCAGATCCTCAAGGCGCTGGACCTCGTGCCGGTCGGCATCCCCACGACGCTGGACACTCGTATGCAACCGGTCGCGCGTGACGTTAGCGGACACGCGCTCGACGGGCTGCTCGTCGCATCACCCGCCAATCCCACGGGGACGATGCTCGGCCATGCAGAGCTCACTGCGCTGTCGGACGCCTGTCTCGAGACGGACACCAGCCTGATATCCGACGAAATCTACCACGGCCTGACCTACGGCGCGCGCGCGACCTCGGCGCTCGAGGTGACGGACGAGGTCTATGTCATCAATTCCTTCTCCAAGTATTTCTCCATGACCGGTTGGCGTGTCGGCTGGATGGTCGTGCCGCCCGATCACGTCCGCATCGTGGAACGTCTGGCCCAGAACCTGTTCATCTGTCCGCCGCACGCCAGCCAGCGTCTCGCGCTTCATGCCTTCGACTGCCGCGAGGAGCTCGACGCCAACGTCGCCGTCTATGCCGAGAACCGCCGCCTGATGCTGGAGGAGCTGCCGAAGGCGGGCTTCCGCGATCTCGCACCGCCCGACGGCGCTTTCTACATCTACGCCGATGTCAGCGACTTCACCGATGACGCGCTCGCCTTCAGCCACGAGATCCTGGAGGTCGCGGGCGTCGCCGTGACGCCGGGGATCGACTTCGATCCCGAGCGGGGTCGGCAGTGGCTGCGCTTCTCCTACGCCCAGTCGACCGACGCGATCCGCGAGGGGCTGCGCCGGCTGACCAAATTCATGGACGACCGCAAGCGGGAGGCGGCGGAATGATCCGTCTCGCCCTCGCGCTCCTCCTCGCGCTCGCGCCGTTCGCGGCCAGTGCACAGGACTTCACCGCGCTCGCGCGCTTCGCGCCTGCCGACAGCGGCATCCGCGACATCGAGCAGGGGGTCGAGATCACTCTGGACCTGTCCCAGCCGGTGCCCTGGCGGGTCTTCACGCTGGACGAGCCGCGCCGTCTCGTTCTCGATTTCCGCGAAGTGGATTGGGGCGACGCCTCGGGCGAGACACTGCTCGACAGCGCCCTGGTCGAGGACATGCGCATGGGCCGTTTCGCTCCGGGGTGGAGCCGGATGGTCCTCGACCTGCGCGCGCCTCTGATTGTCGACCGTGCGGGGATGCGCACCGACGCCGTGACCGGCAATGCCGTGGTGACCGTGCGCCTCACCGTCAGCGACGAGGCGACCTACGCGGCAAAGGCCGGCGCTCCGCAGGACGAAGGCTGGGACCGGCGCACCGCGACGATTCCCGCCGTGCCCGAACCCGACAGCAACGTGATCGTCGTCGCCATCGACCCGGGCCACGGCGGTGTCGATCCCGGCGCGCAGCGGGACGGCGTGACCGAGGCCGATCTGATGCTGCGCCTTGCACTGGAACTGGCCGAGGGCGTGTCCCGTGCCGGCATGATCCCGGTGCTGACGCGAACCGATGACACTTTCGTGCCCCTTCAGACCCGAATGACCATCGCGCGGACCGCCGGTGCCAACCTGTTCCTGTCGCTGCACGCCGACGCGCTGGAAGAGGGCCGGGCAACCGGCGCCTCGATCTACACGCTATCGGACGGTGCCGGCGACGACGCGAGCGAGCGGCTCGCAGAGCGGCACGACCGGGGCGATCTGCTTGGCGGGCTCGACCTCAGCGGGCAGGACGACACGGTCGCCACGATCCTGATGGACCTCGCCCGGCTCGAGACGGGCCCGTCCGGTCAGCGTCTCGCCGCGGCCCTGAAAGCGGGGTTGGACTCCTCCGGCGTGCCGCTCAACAGCCGGCCCCGCCGGACGGCGATGCTCGCGGTGCTGCAGGCGGCCGATTTTCCGTCGGCGTTGATCGAGGCCGGCTTCCTGTCGACCGACAGCGACCGGGATCGCCTGCTCTCCGAAGACGGCCGCGCGAAGATCGTGGACGGGCTGGTGCGCGGCATCCAGAACTGGGCGGCGGAGGAAGCGGCGCTCGCGCCGTTGATCCGTCAATGAACGCTTGGCCCGACAACCTGCACCCGATGGATCCCGCGCTTTGGGAGGGGAACTACCCGTTCCAGACGTTCCTCGGCTTCCGCCAGACGGGCTGGGGGCACGGCTACGCCCGGTTCGAGCTCGACTACCGGGACGACTTCGCGAACCGGCACGGCAACACGCACGGCTCGATCTACGCCGCGCTGCTCGACACCTCGATGGGCTACAGCGGGGCCTATACCGGCAGCGCGCGGCGGCGGGCCTACACGATGACGCTCAGCATGACGCTGAACTTCATGGCCCCGGCCGTCGGCCCGGCGCTGATGGCCGAAGGCCGCCGGTCAGGCGGCGGGAGGCGAATCTTCTTCACCGAGGGGCGGATGTGGGACGGGCAGGGGACCCTCGTCGCCACCGCGACCGGCAGCTTCAAGATCCGCGAAATCGTCGAGGACTAGCGCGCCCGCGCCAGCCAGATCGTGTGGCCGCCGCAATCGGGATCCTGCGCCTTGAAGTCGAGCACGTCGAACCCCGCAGCGTCGAGAAGCTCCCGGTAATCGTCGGGGTCGAGGCTCTCGTGGAAGATCGGCGAGCCGCCGACGTCCCCGATGGCGGTTCCCGCATGGTCGCCCGTGGTGAACATCAGCGCGGCGCGGTCGGCGGCATGGGCCGCGAAGACCGGGAACATCGCCCGCTGGTCGGCAGCGTTCAGGTGAAAGAAGGAATCCCATGCGAGGATCGCGTCGAACGTCTCACCCAGATCGAGCCCGCGCATGTCGGCGTGATGCACCGTGGCGTTGGGCAGGTTCGCTCGAAAGCCCGTCACCATGCTCGCCGCGCCGTCGACGCCGGTGATGAGGCAGCCGCGCTCGGCCATGTAGGAGGCCAGCGGTATCCCCGTTCCACAGCCGAGGTCGAGCACGCGGCGATGCTTGCCCGCGCCGGCGGGGGCACAGGCGATGAACCGGTCGAGCCAGCGGCGTTCGAAAAGGGTGCGGCTGCGCAGGCGGGACCATTCCGGGCCGACCTGCTCGTAAGTGGAGAGGACTTCTTCGTGCGACATGACGCGGAAGATCTAGGTCCGCGCGGAGGTCCGCAAGTCACGTCCGCGCGCGCAGGCGTTCCTTCGCCGAGACCGCTCGCAACCATGTGAGCGGATTGCCTCCGTGACGCAGCGGTCCGGGTGCGATCGGCTTTTGACCATTTCCGCCGCGCCACGTATAAACCCGTGACTGCATTTCCGGGGACAGACAGCCTTGATCCTTCGCCCGATCATGAACCTATTCGGCGCGCTCTTCGCGACCATCACGCTCGGCCTCGTGATGGCCGGTCTGTCGATCGGCGGCGTCTTCTACATGTATGGCAAGGATCTGCCGTCCTACGAGGTGCTGGCGCAGTACACGCCGAAGACGATCAGCCGGATCTATTCGGGCGAGGGGCGCATCATCGACGAATTCGCGTCCGAACGTCGTCTCTATACGCCGGCGGCAGAGATTCCCGACCTCGTGAAGAACGCCTTCGTCGCGGCGGAAGACCAGTATTTTTACGTCCACTCGGGCTACGACGTCACCGGCATGGCCGCCGCGTTCCGCGACGCGGTCGTCAGCGGCGGCTCGAACCTGCGCGGGGCCTCGACGATCACCCAGCAGGTGATGAAGAACTTCCTGCTGTCCTCCGACGTCACCGCCGAGCGGAAGGTGAAGGAGATCATCCTCGCCGCGCGCATGGAAGAATCCATGAGCAAGGATCGTATCCTCGAGCTCTATCTGAACGAGATCTTCCTCGGCCAGAACTCCTACGGCGTCACCGCGGCGGCGCAGACCTATTTCAACAAGTCGCTGGACGAGCTGACGCCGGGCGAGGCGGCCTATCTCGCCGTCCTGCCCAAGGCGCCGTCGACCTACCACCCGGTGCGCCAGTACGACCGCGCCGTCGATCGCCGCAACTACGTGCTCGGCCGGATGTTCGAGGACGGCTACATCGACGAGGCGACGTACAACGCCGAGCGCGACGCGCCGCTGCGCACCGTGCAGAGCGGGGACTACGACAGCTTCCGATCCGATCTGCCGCCGCGCGACTATTTCAGCGACGAGATCCGCCGTCAGCTCTCCCGCGATTTCGGCGAGGAAGAGTTCTTCTCCGGCGGCCTGTCGATCCGCGCGACCGTCGACCGCAACCTGCAGGACATCGCCGCTACCGCGCTGCGCCACGCGCTCGAGAACTACGACCGCAGCATCGGACGCTGGCACGGATCGGGCAAGACGATCGACCCCGCGGAACTCGAGTCCGAGGAAAGCTGGCGCGCCGCGCTGGCGGACGTCGACATCGCCCGTGACATCGTGCTCGAGAACCGCTGGCACCCCGCCGTCGTGCTCGAGATCGGCGACCAATCCATGACGCTCGGTGCCGAGGACGTGGAGGGCACGGTGAGTGTCCCGCGCGAGGACATCGCCTGGCTCCCCGGCTCCTTCTTCGACACGTTCGAAGTCGGCGACGTCGTGCACGTCCGCCAGATGACCAACGACAGCGACGGCTCGCTGATCCGCTGGACCCTGCGCCAGGTGCCCGAGGTCGAGGGCGCGTTCATGGCGATGGACGTCAACACCGGTCGCGTGCTCGCCATGCAGGGCGGGTTCAGCTACCAGCACTCGGTCTTCAACCGGGCGACGCAGGCGCTGCGTCAGCCGGGCTCCGCCTTCAAGCCGCTGGTCTATGCCTCCGCGCTCGATTCCGGCTACACGCCCGCGACGATCATCGTGGACGCCCCGATCGAGATCAACACGCCCCAGGGCATGTGGCGGCCGCAGAACTCCAGCCACCAGTTCTACGGCCCGACGCCGCTGCGCACCGGGATCGAACAGTCGCGCAACATCATGACCATCCGCCTCGCGCAGGAGATCGGGATGGATACGGTCGCACGCTACGCGGAGCGGTTCGGCCTCTATGACAACATGAACCGCAACCTCGCCACCGCGCTCGGCGCGGATGAGACGACGCTGTTCAAGGTCGTCGCCGCCTACGCGATGCTCGCCAACGGCGGCGAACGGGTCGAGCCGACGCTCGTCGATCGGGTGCAGGACCGCTACGGTCGCACGCTCTACCGCCACGACCAGCGCGAATGCGTCGACTGCACGGTCCCGAACCTGCCGGCCGGCGAGGCGCCGCGCATTTCCTCCAGCCGCGAGCGGGTCATCAACAACATCACCGCCTACCAGATCACCTCGATGATGCGCGGCGTGGTCGAGCGCGGCACGGCGCGCGGTGCGATCAACCTGCCGGTGCCGATCGCCGGCAAGACCGGGACCACGAACGATGCCAAGGACGTGTGGTTCGTCGGCTTCTCTTCCAACATCGCGGCAGGCTGCTACATGGGCTTCGACCAGCCCCGGTCGCTCGGCCGCTCGGCCTATGGTGGCACGCTCTGCGCGCCGGTGTTCCAGTCGTTCATGCAGGAAGCGATCCAGACGTACGGCGGCGGCGAATTCGCGGTGCCCGACGATTGTCAGTTCATCAATATCGACCGCTATTCGGGCGCGCGCCTGCCGGAAGGCGCTTCTGGTGGCAACGTTGTTCGCGAATGTTTCCGCCCGGGCGAGGAGCCGATCTTCGGCGTGATGTTCGACGGCGGCTTCGCGATGGGTGGCGACCTGCCGCTGGTGGACGAACTGCGCAGCGGCCAGAACAGCTCCACCACGGTGACGACCTCGACCGGTCGCTCCGTCAACGTCGGTCCGCGGGCGAGCTTCGGCACGCTCAGCTCCGGCGGCCTTTACTGACACCACGCACTGCCCGACCGGGGACGGCCGGGGCTCCTTGTAGGGGCCCTTGGCCTGCGGTATCAGGGCGGGCACGACCGGAGAGGGCAGCAAATGCGCGCAGAAACGCAGAATATCGTCGATGCGATCGGGAAATCGCTGCAGCTTCTGGCGCAGCGGATGGACCGCGAGACCGCGCAACACCGGCTCGAGGAATTCAATGCGCGCGTCGAGGACCCGACACTCTGGGACGATCCCGCCAGTGCGCAGAAACTCATGCGCGACCGGCAGATGCTGGTCGATTCCATGGACGTCTACAACGGCATCGAGCGCGAGCTGAACGACAATGTCGAGCTGATCGAACTCGGTGAGATGGAAGAGGACGAGGAAGTCGTCAAGGAGGCCGAGGCCGCGCTTGCCGCCCTGCGCGAGCGTGCCGCCCAGAAAGAGCTCGAAGCGTTGCTCGACGGCGAAGCCGACGGCAACGACACCTTTCTCGAGATCAACGCCGGCGCCGGCGGGACCGAGGCCTGCGACTGGGCGCAGATGCTGCAGCGGATGTATGTCCGCTGGGCCGAGAAGCGCGGCTTCAAGGTCGAGCTTCAGTCCGAGGAACCCGGCGGCGAGGCCGGCATCAAGTCCGCCGCCTACAAGATCAGCGGCCAGAATGCCTACGGATGGCTCAAATCGGAAAGCGGCGTGCACCGGCTCGTCCGCATTTCTCCCTTCGGCAAGGGCACGCGAGAGACCTCTTTTGCGTCCGTCTGGGTCTACCCGGTCGTCGACGACAACATCGAGATCGAGGTGAACCCCTCCGAGATCCGCATCGACACCTACCGCTCCTCCGGCGCTGGCGGTCAGCACGTGAACACGACCGACTCCGCGGTCCGCATCACGCACTTACCGACCGGGATCGTGGTGACGAGTTCCGAGAAGTCGCAGCACCAGAACCGCGATATCGCCATGAAGGCGCTGAAGTCGCGGCTCTACCAGATGGAGCTCGACAAGCGGACCGCCGCGATCAACGAGGCGCACGAGAACAAGGGCTCCGCCGGCTGGGGCAACCAGATCCGGTCCTACGTCCTGCAGCCCTATCAGATGGTGAAGGACCTGCGGACCAGCCACGAGACGTCGGACACGTCCGGCGTGCTCGACGGTGATCTCGACGCCTTCATGGCGGCGACTCTCGCGATGGACGTCTCCGGCAAGAGCCGGGCCGAGGCGAACGCTGAGGACTGAGAGCCTCAAAATTCGTCGACGCGCCTGATCCCGCTCACGTTTTCGTAAGTATGTCGCAGGACGTTGCGCGAGACGCGCATGGGAACATATAGTGAACGAATGGCAAAACGTTCACTTCAGGAAAAGCTGGCTATCCTTTCGGATGCCGCCAAATACGACGCCTCCTGCTCCTCCAGCGGGGGCGCGAAGCGTGACAGCCGCGATGGCAAGGGCCTTGGTTCGGTCACGGGGTCCGGCATCTGCCACGCCTATGCACCGGACGGGCGCTGCATCAGCCTGCTCAAGATCCTGATGACGAACTTCTGCATCTACGACTGCGCCTATTGCGTGAACCGGGTCAGCAGCAACGTCGAGCGCGCGCGCTTTTCGGTCGAGGAAGTGGTGCAGCTCACCCTCGAATTCTACCGCCGCAACTATATCGAGGGGCTGTTCCTGTCGTCGGGGATCCTCCGCTCGTCCGATCAGACGATGGCCGACATGGTTCGCATCGCCAGGACGCTGAGGGAGGAGCACGGCTTTCGCGGCTACATCCACCTCAAGACGATCCCCGAGGCCAGCCGCGAGTTGATCGAGGAGGCGGGCCTCTACGCCGACCGCCTGTCGATCAACATCGAACTGCCGACCGACCGCGCTGTCTCCTCACTCGCGCCACAGAAGTCGGCGGATGGCATCCGCAAGGCGATGGCCGACGTGCGCGTGATGAAGGAGTCCCGCAAGGAGAAGAGCCACACCGTCAAGCGCCCGCCACGTTTCGCCCCGGCGGGGCAGAGCACACAGATGATCGTCGGCGCGGACGGGGCGGATGACCGCACGATCCTCGGGTCGTCCGTGCGGCTCTATTCCTCCTACCGGTTGAAGCGGGTCTACTACTCCGCCTTCTCGCCGATCCCCGACAGCTCCGCCGTGCTGCCGCTCATCAAGCCGCCGCTGATGCGCGAACACCGGCTCTACCAGGCGGACTGGCTTTTGCGGTTCTATGGTTTCGGGCTCGACGATGTGGCGGCGGGGATGGAGGGCGGCAACCTCGACCTCGGCATCGATCCCAAGCTCGCCGCCGCCCTGCGGATGCGGCACCTGTTCCCGGTCGATGTGAACCGGGCGGATCGCGAGATGCTGCTGCGAGTGCCCGGTCTCGGCTCCAAGACGGTGAACCGGGTGCTGACGACGCGCCGGCACCGGACCCTCGGCTACGACGATCTGCGCCGGATGGGGGCGAACCTGAAGCAGGCGAAGCCCTTCATCACCTTGCGGGACTGGACGCCGCGCGCCCTGACCGACGCTGCCGACCTGCGTGCCCGGTTCGCGCCTCCGCCGGAACAGCTTCAGCTCATCTGATGCACGTCGTCACGCTCCCCGAGATCGGCACCTTCGACGCCTGGCGCGATACGGCGCGGGGGCTGCTCTGCGCCGGCGTGCCGCCGGAGGACATCGCCTGGCATCGCGGCACGACAGAAGCCGACCTGTTCGGTGGCAGTGGCGGACCGCTGCCGCGCGGGGACGGGGAGGTTACGGTGCCCAAGGGCTTCGTTTCGCTTGTGCGGGATGTCGTCTGGCACCGCGATCCGGAGCGGTTCGCGCGGGCTTACACGCTCCTGTGGCGGCTGCAGAGGAACCGGCGCCTGCTCGACGACCGAGGCGATCCGCTGGTCGACCGGCTGCAGTCGATGGCCAAGGAAGTCCGCCGCGACAAGCACAAGATGACCGCCTTCGTCCGGTTCCGCGACATCGGCCAACCTGACGCCGCCCGGCGCAGCTTCGCCGCGTGGTTCGAGCCGAGCCACTTCACGCTGGAACCGACCACGCCCTTCTTCGCCAAGCGCTTCGGCGACATGGACTGGATCATCCAGACGCCCGACCTCACTGCCACGTTCGAGGACGGCAAGGTGCGGTTCTCCGATGGAGTGGCAAAGCCCCCGGTGCCGGAAGACGCGACGGAGGAGCTTTGGCGGACCTACTTCCGCAGCATCTTCAACCCCGCACGTCTGAAGGTGAAGGCGATGCAGGCCGAGATGCCGAAGAAGTACTGGAAGAACATGCCCGAAGCGGCGCTGATCCCCGAACTGATCGCGGGCGCTCAGGCCCGCGCCGCAGAGATGGCCGCCGCCGCGCCGACACTCGCCCCGGCCCGCGCGGGCCGCATCACCGAAAGGTTCGATATGGATCACGCCGAGCGTCCCCCCGTCGACGACCGCGACAGCTACTTGCGGGAGCTCGCCGGC
This sequence comes from Pelagovum pacificum, assembly GCF_016134045.1. Classification (NCBI taxonomy): domain Bacteria; kingdom Pseudomonadati; phylum Pseudomonadota; class Alphaproteobacteria; order Rhodobacterales; family Paracoccaceae; genus Pelagovum; species Pelagovum pacificum. The sequence goes on from NZ_CP065915.1 coordinate 1,885,778, forward strand.
TGCCGCCGCTGTCCCCTCTGGGAAAACGCGACACAGGCGGTGCCCGGGGAGGGGCCCCTTGATGCCGAGCTGATGATCGTCGGCGAACAGCCGGGCGATCAGGAGGATCTCGCCGGGCGCCCCTTCGTTGGCCCAGCCGGACAATTGTTCGACGAAGCGGCGGAGCAGGCCGGCCTCGACCGGCGGCGGGCGTTCATCACCAATGCCGTGAAGCACTTCAAGTTCACACCGCGCGGCAAGCGGCGGATTCACCAGTCACCCAACAGTTCGGAGATCAGCCATTGCCGCTGGTGGCTTGATGCGGAGCGGACGCTGGTGCAGCCGAAGCTGATCCTCGGCATGGGCGGCACCGCGCTCGAAAGCCTGACCGGGGACCGGAAAGGGATCCTGAAGCGGCGTGGGCAGGTCGAACATCTGTCCGATGGCACGCCGATGTTCGTTACCGTGCACCCGTCCTATATCCTGCGACTGCCCGACAGGGGCTTGCGCGACGAGGAGACAGCGCGCTTCCGCGAGGACCTGCGCGGCGCGCTCGACTGGTTACGTGCTGCCTGACGGGCGCCCGGCGCGGGCCTGCCGACGGCCGATGCCGATCCCGATCATCGCCACCACCGCGGAAATGACCGACAGAACCGACGCGGTCCACGCAACAGAGGCAAACGCCTCCACCATCGCGGCGTCGTGGCCGGGAGAGTCGGAGCGGATGCCATAGCTCGCCGGGCCGTCGGCGGCGGCATAGGCGCGGGCCACCACGGCGGACATGCCGGCGACCGCGATCAGGCCGGCGATGCGGCTGATGGCGTTGTTCACGCCCGATGCGATCCCGGTTTGTCCATCGTCCACCGAATGCATGATCGCCGACGAGATCGGCGCTACGACCATCGACATGCCGAGTCCCTGCAGCGCCATCGGGGGCAGCACGCCGAACCAGTAATCCATGCTCTCGACCGAACGGGCGAGCCACGCGTAGCCCACAGCGGCAAGGACCGAGCCGATCGCGATCGGGACACCGTGGCCGATCCGTTCCGCCATGCGGCCGAAGAAGCGGGAGAACAGCATCACGCAGATCGACAGCGGCGCGAAGGCGAAGGTGGCGTAGATCGCGGAGATGCCCCAGCCCGCGATGACGAGCATCGGCAGGAAGAACAGGATCGCCGACAACCCGAAGTAAAGGCTGAAGGTGGAGACCTGTGCCGCCGAGAAGGCCGGCGAGGTGAACAGCACGAGCGGCATCATGGGCGTGCGGCTGCGGTGCTCATGCAGGATGAAGGCCGCGACGGCGGCGGCGCCGAGGCCGCCGGTCCAGAACAGCTTGGCGTCGATGCCACCGTGCTCCGCATGGGTCAGGGCCCAGGCCAGCGCACCGAGCCCGCCGCTCGCCAACAGCGCGCCGGTGATGTCGATCGGGTCGCCGGGGCGGGAGTTGTCTTCGTTGATGCCGACGCGGGTCAGCCAGATCGCGGCGACGCCGAGCGGCAGGTTGATCGCGAAGATCCAGCGCCACATGTCGTCCCCGCCAAGGGCGAGGGTCAGTCCGCCGATGACAGGCCCTGCGGCCGTCGTCACGGCAGAGGCTGCGGCCCATGTGCCGATGGCCGCGCCGCGCAGCTCCCTCGGGTAGGCGCGCGACAGGATGGCGAGCGAGCCCGGCACCATCAGCGCTGCTCCGACACCCTGGGCGAAGCGGGCGAGGATCAGGATTTCGGGCGAAGGCGCGAAGGCGCAGACCGCGGAGGTGACGACGAACAGCCCGATGCCCAGCGTGAAGACACGCGCCAGCCCGAAGCGGTCACCGAAGGCGCCACCCGTCAGGATCAGGGCCGACAGCGTGACCATGTAGGCGTTGTTGATCCAGGTCGCCTGTCCGAGCGTCGCGCCGAGGGTCGTGCGCATCGCGGGGATGGCGATCGACACGACCGTGCCGTCGATGAACCCCATGGACGACGCAAGCACAGCGGCGATCAGGATCAACCGCCGCTTGGCCGGGTCGCAGAAGCCGGAAACGAAAACAGGCCCCGACTTTCGCGGGGCCTGTCCCTGGATGGGATCGGGCGTGTCCAATGTCAGGCTTGGCCGCTGCTCGCCGGCTGCTGTTTCGGGGCCTGTTTGGACGAGTTGGAGCTCAGCGGATCGTCCTGACGCTGAACGGAGCCCTCGAAGTGGGCGCCACTCTCTATGGCGATGGTCTTGTGGATGATGTCACCCTCGACCCGTGCCGTGGAGGTCAGGCGCACTTTCAGGCCACGGACACGGCCCACGATGCGGCCGTTGACCACGACGTCGTCAGCGACGCATTCGCCCTTCACGGTGGCCCCTTCGCCGACGGTCAGCAGGTGGGCACGGATATCACCGTCCACCTGGCCTTCGATCTGGATGTCGCCGGAGGTCTTGAGATTCCCGGTCACGTGGAGATCGGCGGACAGGACGGAGGCCGGCGGCTTGGTCTTCGGCGTGGAGGGCTTGTAGTCGCTCCCGACACTGGTCTGCGGTTTCGGAGCCTCTGGGGTGGAGCTTTCACCGGTCTTGTGGCCCGGCTCATTGATTTTGCTCTTAGAAAACATCTTGTCCCGCTCGTATGTAGGTCATGGGGTTCACGGGGCGACCGCCGACACGCACTTCGTAGTGCAGGTGGGGGCCGGTCGACCGTCCGGAATTGCCAATATCACCGATGTGCTCCCCGCGCGAGACCCTTTCACCGACGCTCACGAGAATTCTGTTCTGGTGGGCGTAGCGCGTCTCGATCCCGAACTCGTGCTGGATCTTGGTGAGGCGGCCGTAGCCCGAGGACCAGCCGGCGTGGGTCACGACACCGTCGGCGGTGGCATAGATCGGCGTGCCGATCGGCGCGGCGAAGTCGGTGCCTTCGTGCATCCGGCCCCACCGCATCCCGAAGCCGGAGGTGAAGCGGAAGCTGTCCTTGACCGGCACGTCGAACGGCGCGCGCTCGGCGGCGATGCGGTAGATGTTGATCTCGTCGAGGCCGTTCAGGATGGCGTTGGCGCGGTCGGTGTCGGCATCGGAGCCGGACCCGCGGGTCGAGAAGGACAGGGGGGTCAGCGGACCGCCGGTGCCGGAGTAGCCGCGGCGCACGGTGGCGATCATGTCGTCGGGGTTCAGACCGGCCTGGCGGAACATCCGGTCGAGCGGTTCGACCGAGACCGTCATCGCTTCTTCGAGCTGACGGAAGATGACGTCGTTCTTTTCCTGCAGGAGGCGGAGCTCGAGCTCCATCTCGGCGGCATGCTCCAGCGCGAATTCCGCGTCGGCGGCAACCTGGTCGCGCTCATCGGCGGTATCGGCGAGCGCGGCGGCGAGAAGGTCGACCGTGCCGTTCATCTCCTGCTCGACGGCGGAGCCGGGCATCCGGCCGTCGCCGCCTTCGATCTCGGCCACGAGGGTGTCGAGCTCTTCGCGCGCGTCTTCACGTTCGTCCATGGTGCGACGCAGCGTGGCCTGGATCACGTCGATCCCGGTCTCGAGCTCGTTGCGGCGCGTCTCGGATTCGAGGAGCTGCGTCTGCATCACGCTGATCTGGTCGAGAGCGGAGGCGAAGCGTTCCTGCGCGGCGACGGCCTCGTCGGCCCGCATGTCGCGCTCATCCGACATGGCGGAGAGGCGTTCTTCGTAGATCAGCTGGTCCCGCTGCGCCTGCGCGCGGAAGTTCCCGGCGCCGATGCTGTCCATGAGGAGGATCGCCGTGGCGATGATGGTCCACCCGACCACCAACGTCGCGCCGGTCCAGGCCACGAGCTGAGTTTCCGACTTCAGGCGGATGAAACGCGTTTCATTGTCCGACCTGATAAACAGACGCCGCTCCGGAAAGCGGCGTTCGAGCGCGGTATGCATCCGCTGTAAAATCCGTGATCTCACGATACTTATTCCCGTCCCAACCCCTCGCGTAGCCCGGCTTCCCGACCATGCTACGCGGTTTTGGGGATAACCGGCGGGGATCTCTGTCGCAAGACTTTTGGGCAACAGTTCCGACCAGACCGGCGCTATGACGCCGGATAAGCAATAAACTGCCGAAACTGAACGCGTAATACCGGCAACCCAATGCCCGTTTCGCAGGCGAATCCGCCTTTCCGCTTGCGCTTCGTTTGTTTCGGGCCGTGGTCCGGGCCGCTTCAGAAGGCCGGGGCGGCTGTCTTGCGTGATGTCCCCCGCGGTCTGTTTCCAGTGGTCGCGGGGGCCTTGTCGCATGCCCGGGTTAACGTGGCGTGTATGTCGCCGAAACCCGGATCATTGTTCGGGGACGAGCCCCCGTGGGCTGAACCTCAGCACCAGCAGCAGGATCAGCCCCATGGTCAACAGTCGCATGTGCGCCGCGGAATCGATCAGGTGTTCGGCGAACGCGCTGCCATCGGGCAGGACGGCGGCGATATTGGACAGCAGCCAGAAGCCGATCGGCTCCACCTCGACCCAAAGCCACCAGATCAGGATCCCGCCGAGCGCGGCACCGTAATTGTTGCCGGACCCGCCGACGATCACCATGACCCAGATGAGGAACGTGAAACGCAGCGGCTGGTAGGTGCCGGGCGTCAGCTGACCGTCGAGCGTCGTCATCATCGCGCCCGCGATGCCGCAGATCGCGGAGCCGAGGATGAAGACCTGCAGGTGCCGCCGGGTGACGTCCTTGCCCATCGCCTCCGCCGCCGTCTCGTTGTCGCGGATCGCGCGCATCATCCGACCCCAGGGGGAGTTCAGCGCGAGTTGCGCCAGCACGAGCAACAGGATCAGCACCGCCGCGAAAAGCAGCGCGTAGCCCGCTTTCACGTAGAGGGTTGAGGCGGTGATGACGTCGAAGCCCATCGAGGTCGCGCTGTCGACGAAGCCGGGATCGTTCTGCAGGTCGATCTCGTAGGGCACGGGGCGGGGCAGCCCGTTCACGTTCTTCACGCCACGGGCCAGCCAGTCCTCGTTCTTCAGGATCGCGATGATGATCTCGGCAATGCCGAGCGTCGCGATGGCGAGGTAGTCGGACCGCAGGCCGAGCGCGGTCTTGCCGATGATCCACGCGGCGCCGGCGGCGAGCAGCCCCCCGACCGGCCAGGCGAGGATGACCGGCAGGCCGAGCCCGCCAAGGAAGCCGGTCGCGGCGGGGCTCACCGCCTCGATCGCGTCGCGGGCGGGATAGAAGGCCATGCGGTAGACGATGAAGCCGACGACGATGACCGCGAGCGTCGCCCAGAACCGCAACGGTCCGGTCAGCCGCTTCTGCACCAGGATCGCCCCGGCCACCGTGGCCGCGCCGAGGACCATCGCCAGCATCATGCGCGGACCACCTGCCGACCATGCCTCGCCCACGGGCGAGACCGCGACCAGCACCACCGCAAGCCCGCCGAGCGCGACGAAGCCCATCACGCCGACGTTGAACAGGCCGGCGAGGCCCCATTGCAGGTTCACGCCGAGCGACATGATCGCCGAGACGAGTCCCATGTTCAGGATCAGCAGCGCCGTGTTCCAGCCCTGCACGAAGCCCGTGCCGACCAGAAGTGCCGCGATGAGCGCGGAGAGAAGCGAGATGCGAAGAGCGTTGCTCATACCGATTGCCCCCGGAACAGACCCGTGGGCCGCACGAGCAGCACCACGATCAGGATGACGAAGGAGACCGCGAACTTGTAGTCGGTCGACAGCAGCTGGATCAGGCCATCCGGCTCCATGCTCTCGGGCATCAGGTAGCTCAGGACCTTCTTCAGCGGATAGGTGATGGTCACCTCGGCGAAGGCGATGATGAAGCCGCCCGCGATGGCCCCGAGCGGCGAGCCGAGGCCACCGACGATGGCGGAGGCGAAGATCGGCAGCAGCAGCTGGAAGTAGGTGAAGGGCTTGAAGCTCTTGTCGAGGCCGTAGAGCACACCGGCGATCGTGGCGAGCGCGGCGACGATCAGCCATGTCACGGTGACGACCTTCTCGGGGTTGATGCCCGACAGCAGCGCGAGGTCCTCGTTGTCGGAGAAGGCGCGCATCGACTTGCCCGTGCGGGTGCGCTGCAGGAACCAGAAGAGCAGGGCGACGACGATCACCGCCGTCACCACGGTCAGCGCCTGCGAGGTCTTGATGGCGAGCCCCTCCTCGAGGCCCGTCATCTCGCGGAAGTCCCGCACCGAGATCAGGAAGCGCTCACCGTCGGCGAAGTTCTGATCGTCGACGCCGATCACGAAGCGGACGAGGCCGTTATAGACGAACATGACCCCCATCGAGACGATCACCAGCACCACCGGCGCGGCGCGGCGGGCCCGGTAGAAGCGGTAGACCACCCGGTCGGTGCCAAGCAGCAACGCAGCCGCCACCGCGATCCCGACAGGAATGGCAAGCAGCGCCGTCGGAAGCGGACCGAGCGACACGCCGAGCGCCTGCAGCCACCACGTGAACAGGATCGTCGCCGCAGTGCCCGCCGCCATGCCGTCGGCATGGGCGAAGTTCGAGAACCGGAGGATCCCGTAGATCAGTGTCACGCCGAGCGCGCCGAGTGACAGCTGCGCGCCATAGGCCATCGCCGGGATGATGACGAAGTTCGCCAGCACGATCAGGGCGTTGAGTGGATCCATCAGGCGGTGCCTCCTGTCGGTGTCATGCGGTCTCCGCGCGTTCGGTGAAATCTGTGCAGTGGCCGCGTCCGGTGCGGATCGCGGGGTTGGAGATCAGCGTCTCGCTGACCCGGTAGTCGAAGCTCTGGTCGTCCCTGAGGATCACGGTGCCGAAAAGCTCGATGCCGTCTTCCTCGCCGAGGGATTCGCTTATTTCGCTGACACCGTCGACGGGGACGACGCTCGCCTGCAGGTGCGGGCCTTCGGTCGGTCCCATGTAGGTGCGGCCGTAGTCGCCGTCCCGGATGATGGTGAAGGGCGCGGGCAAGTCCTGGCCACAGGCGCTGCCCTCGCAATAGTCCTCAAAGGTGCAATCGGCGTAGAGCGCGATCCGCTCCTCTTCCGGCGGCAGTCCGGGCCGGAACGTGTTGTAGAGCACCGCGCCGAAGATTGTCGCGATCACCAGCGGCAGCCCCACCGCAATTAGGCGGAGCATGCTCATGGCGCCACCGGGAGGAAATTGGGGCTCATGTCACCCACCGAGGAACGACTTGCGGACTTCCTCGTCCGCCAGAAGCTCGCGCCCGGTGCCGGTGAAGGCGTTGCGGCCCTGCACGAGGACATATCCCTTGTCCGCGATCTCGAGCGCCTGGCGCGCGTTCTGTTCGACCATCAGGATCGGAATGCCGGTGCGGCTGACCTCGATGATGCGGTCGAACAGCTCGTCCATCACGATGGGCGAGACGCCGGCGGTCGGCTCGTCCAGCATCAGCACCTTCGGTTTGGTCATGAGCGCGCGGCCCACGGCGACCTGCTGGCGCTGACCGCCCGACAGCTCGCCCGCCGGCTGGCGGCGCTTGTCGCGCAGGATCGGGAACAGGTCGTAGATCTGCTCCATCGTCGGACGGAAATCGTCGCGCCGGATGAAGGCGCCCATCTCGAGGTTTTCCTCGACGGAGAGGGAGGCGAAGATGTTGCGCACCTGCGGCACGAAGCCCATGCCCTTGGCGACCCGCGCCTGCGGGGTCAGGGTGGAGATGTCCTCTCCGTCCAACATGACGTGGCCCTGCCGCAGGTTGAGCATTCCGAAGACGGCCTTCATGGCAGTCGACTTGCCGGCGCCGTTCGGGCCGACGATGACTGCGATCTCGCCCTTCTCCACTGCAACCGTGCAGTCGTGGAGGATGTCGGCGCCCTTGCCGTAGCCGCCCGTCATGCCGACCCCGGCGAGGTAGGCGGTCTCGGTCGAGGGCGACGGCGTGCCTGCGCTGCCCGGTGTCAGCTCGCCGCGCCCGTGCGGGTTGGCGATGGAGCGGTCCTTGTTGCCGCGGTCGGAATAGGCGTCCGTCACGGGACCTCCTTCAGAGCGTCGAGGGCGGAGAAATGGGCGTCCGCCTGCATGTCTGTAAGCGTGGCGGCATATTCCGAGGTCACGAGCGCCCACGTGCCGCCGCCGATGAAGTAGACCGTCACGAGGGCGAGAACGTTCTCGCCGCTCTCGGGGTAGAAGAACACGCCCGTGGTGGCCGGAACAGCGTCCCCGAGGCCGGGGGCGAACTCCACCATTTCGCCGTTCGTCGTAACGGCGAATTGTTCGAGCAGCTCGATCCGGCGCTCCGCCGAGGGTTCGCCCTCGACATAATCGAGCGGCAGAAGCTGCATCTCGATCTCGTCGTTGGCCCAGGTCCAGCCGCCGTATTCCGGGTTTGGCCGTGGCGCGACACCGGCCCAGGGGGCGACGTCGGGGCAGAACTCCACGGTCTGTGAAATCGGCGAACAGGTCTGCGCTTGCGCGGCGCCGGCAAGGCCGAGCGACAGGACCAGAGCAAGCAGCCGCGTCATTGCCCGGCCTCCGTCTTCAGCGGTCGACCTTCGCCACCCGGCCCGAGGCCGAGGTCGTTCGCCTCGACCGGTGGCAGCGAGATCGCGGCGAGCACGCGGTCGTGAAACGCGCGGTGCGCCTCGGTGAATTCCGCGTCCTGCGCATAGGTCTGCACATAGAGACCAAAGCCGTCGCCAAGCGCGAGCGTGTCCGCGACCGTCGTCGGCACACCGTCGCGGTCGAACTCGAACACCACCTGCTCCGCCGGGCGGTCGGGCAGGGCGATCCGATCCTCCTTCAGCACCGGCAGGCCATCGTCGAAGCCCCGCTGGCGGGCGAGGTAGTCGTTCAGGATCGGCCGCATCAGCGCGGGGTCGGCGTAGGGCACGGCAGAAAGCGGCGCGACTTCCAGCACGACCCCGAATTCTTCGCCGAAGTAACGGGTCGGTCCGGTCTCCTGCGGGGCGCCGACCGGCTCCACACCGGCGGCGACGTAGCAGAAGCGGACCTGCTCGGGAAAACTGTCGCAGCCCTCCGCGGCGTGAGCGGTCGGCGCGGCGAGAAGTGCGAAGAGGAGCGCGGTGCGCATCACAGCCCCTCCAGCGCGCGGAGCGCGTCGTCATGGAGCAGCGCGTGGGGCTCGTCGATATATTCGCCGTCGGCGTGGGTCATCACGATCACGGTGTGGGCCGCGGTTCCGACGAAGGTCAGCGCCACTGCCTGCAACCGGTCGTTCACGCCTGTCCGAAACGCGAAACGCACGGCGGTCGCGCCTTCGACTGCGGGGCGATCCTCGATCAGGGGGACGAAGTCGCTGGCGTCGGTGCCGATCAGCTGCTCGGCCATGTCGTTGAGCGGGGCGCGAAGCTGCCCGGCGGTCGGGGCGGCGCCGTCTCCCTCGGGCGGCAGGACCTGATAGGTCAGCGCCACTTGGTCGAGCTCGACGCGCAGCCCGTCTTCGAGCGGGCCGGTCGTCGCCTCGGCCCAGCCGGTGCCGGAGGGGCAGAATGCCACGTCGTCGGCAAGTGCCGTGCAGTCCTGCGCGGCGGCGGCGACGGGCAGCAACATCAGAGCGAGCGCCAGCTTCACGCGGGCGTCTCCAGCTTGTCCTTGTTCTTGAGACCGGTGCCCAGGTAGGCCTCGATCACCTGCTCGTTGGCCTTGATCTCGTCGATCGTGCCCTGCGCCAGCACCTTGCCCTCGGCCATGACGATGACCGGGTCGCAAAGGCGGGCGATGAAATCCATGTCGTGCTCGATGACGACGAACGTGTAGCCGCGCTCACGGTTCAGGCGCTGGATCGCGTCGCCGATGGTGTTCAGCAGCGTGCGGTTCACGCCGGCGCCCACTTCGTCGAGGAAGACGACCCGCGCGTCGACCATCATGGTGCGGCCGAGCTCCAGCAGCTTTTTCTGACCGCCGGAGAGGTTGCCGGCCCGCTCGTCTGCGAGGTGGTCGATGGTCAGGAAGTCCAGCACCTCGTCGGCCTTCGCGGCGAGCGCCTTTTCCTCCGACCGGATGGCACCGCGGCGGAACCAGGAGTTCCAGAGTGTCTCGCCCGTCTGGCTGGCGGGCACCATCATCAGGTTCTCGCGGACGGTCATCGAGGAGAATTCGTGCGCAATCTGGAAGGTGCGCAGCAGACCCTTGTGGAACAGTTCGTGCGGCGGCAGGCCCGTGATGTCCTCGCCTTCGAGCGTGACCTTCCCACTGGTCGGCGGCAACGCGCCCGCGATGACGTTGAAAAGCGTGGTCTTGCCGGCACCGTTCGGGCCGATCAGCCCGGTGATGGTGCCCGTCTCGATCGACAGGTTGGCCCCGTCGACGGCATGAATGCCGCCGAACGCCTTCACGACGTTTTCGACCCTTATCATCCCCATGTCCCCCGGACGCTTCGCGTCTCTGTTCGTTATGGCCGGGGCGTGTCCCCATCCCCGGCGGGGCAGGGCGGCGCACCGGATGCGCCGCCCGTTCATGTCAGTCGGCGATCAGCGGTACTGGACCGTGGTGATCTCGCCGCCCTCGATGACGATCTCGCGGTAGTTGCCCGCACTCTCGCCGCCGTTGACCAGCTCGACCGCGGAGGCGCCGACGTAGTCGACATCCTCGCCAGCGGCGATCAGTTCGAGCGCCTTGGCAAGCTCACCGGGGTAGATCTCTTCGCCCGGGGCGTTGGCCACGTTCTCGATCTCGCCCATGTAGTCGGAGGGCTCGGTCGAACCCGCCGCCTGCATCGCCAGCATGATGAGCGCCGCGGCGTCATAGCTTTCCGGCGTGAACGGCGAGGTGGAGTCGAACGCGTCGCCGACGAGCTCGGCAAACATGTCGACGCCGTCGCTGTCGGTGCCGGGGTGCTGACCGGTGGAGCCTTCGATCTCGTCGCCGAACTGGTCGGTGAGCGAGGTGCCGATCATCCCGTCGGGGAAGTGGAACGTATCGAAAGCGCCGGTGTCGATCGCGCTGCGCACGATGCCAGCGCCGCCCTGGTCGACGTAGCCCGCGACGACGAGGCGATCACCGCCGGCGGCGGAGAGCGCACCAACTTCGGCCGAGTAGTCGGCCTTGCCGTCCTCGTGGGAGGCGCTGATCGTGATCTCGCCACCCATCTCGGTGTAGGCCGCTTCGAACGCGTCGGCGAGGCCCTTGCCGTAGTCGTTGTTGGTGTAGGTCACGGCCACGGACTCGACGCCCTGCTCGAGCAGGATCTCGGCCATCACGACGCCCTGACGCGCGTCGGACGGGGCGGTCCGGAAGAACAGGCCGTTGTCGTCGGCGGAGGACAGCGCGGGCGAGGTCGCAGAGGGCGAGATCATGACCATGCCGTTAGGCACCGCCACGTTCGACAGGATCGCCGTGGTCGCGCCGGAACAGGCTGCGCCGACGATCCCCTTGATGCCGTCACCGTTGATCTGCTGTTCGGCAACGGCCGTCGCCGCGCCCGAGTCCACGCAGGTGGAATCGCCGCGGATCGGCGTCACGGTGGCGCCGTCCAGAAGCAGGCCGCTCTCGTTCACTTCGGTGATGGCGAGCTCGGCGCCGTCGCCCATGTGCTGCGTCAGGCTCTCGATCGGGCCCGTGAAGCCGAGAATGATCCCGAGCGGGATCTCCTCTTGCGCCATCGCGGCGGTCCCGGCCGTCATTGCGACGGAGGCCAGCAGAAGTTTCTTCATTCCTTGTCTCCCTGTCGGATCATTGTCCGTTCGCCAGCCTATTGGCGCTTTGGAGAAAAGGAAAGTGGGCGCATGAGTTCGGTGCCACTTGTCCGTGCATCTGCCTGCGCAATAGTCTTCCGCCATTCACCCAAGGACATTCAGAGATCATGACCATGACCAGAGCCATTGCCGCCGCGCTGCTGACCTTGTTTCCCCTCGGGGCGGAGGCCCAGATTCGCGACGGGGTGTTCGGCGATTACGCCGCCTACGACGCCTACGTGACCGATACCGTGATGCACCGCCGGTTCGAGGATTTTGTGCAGAACCTCGGTGGACGGGACGAATATACCGACAACGAGCTCGCCGCCGCCGTCGGCGGCCTGATGCGGGCCTTTCCGCGCGACTTCGAGGAGGGCCGGGTCATGAAGCTGGTCCCGCTCGAGAACGGATTCTTCCAGGAGGCGCGGGCCTTCTGGGTCGGCGACGCCTACGGCTTCTACTACGCGCTGCTGCACGACAACGGCGAGCATATCGTCGTGCTGAACTTCACGCTCAACACCGATGTCGACGTGATCCTGCAGAAGTTCTGAAGATCGTGGATCGCCGCGCTGGCGCGCGCCGACCCGCCGGGGGCGCTGCCCCCGGACCCCCGGAGGTATTTGGAGCCAGATGAGGAGAGCGCCGCGCGCTCAGACCGAGAGGCGGGTGCGTTGCGTGCCGCGCTCGCGGTAGGGCGTCGTGTTGTAGTGGCTGCGGTAGCACTTGGAGAAGTGCGACGGCGATGTGAAGCCGCAGGCGAGTGCCACGTTGATGACGCTCATGTCGGTCTGCATCAGCAGGTTGCGCGCCTTCTGGAGCCGCAGTTCCATGTAGTAGCGTTTGGGCGAGCGGTTGAGGTAGCGGCGGAAGAGCCGTTCCAGCTGCCGGGTCGACATGCCGACATCATGGGCGAGGACCGAGGGGCTGATCGGCTCCTCGATGTTGGCCTCCATGATCTGGATGACCTGGCTCAGCTTCGGGTGACGCACGCCGATGCGCGTCGGGATCGACAGCCGCTGCGTGTCCTGGTCGGTGCGGATCGAGGAATAGATCAGCTGGTCGGCGACCGCGCTCGCCAGTTCCTCGCCGTGGTCGTCGGCGATGATCTTGAGCATGAGGTCGATCGAGGCGGTGCCGCCCGCCGTCGTGATCCGGTTGCCGTCGATCACGAAGACCGACTTGGTGAGCGAGACATCCTCGAACTCTTCCGAGAAGCTGTCGTGATTTTCCCAGTGGATCGTCGCACGCTTGCCGTCGAGCAGGCCGGCCTTGGCCAGCGTGTAGCCGGCGGTGCAGAGCCCGCCCATCGTCACACCGCGCCGGGCCTCGCGCCGCAGCCAGTTCAGCATCTTCTTGGTCGAGGCTTTCTGCACCGCGATCCCGCCGCAGAGCAGGACCGTGTCCTCGCGGTTCAGCTCGTCGAGGTCGTAGGTGACAGGGTAGGCGATTCCGGCGGAGCAGCGGACCGTGTCGCCGCCTTCACCGGCCAGCGTCCATTCATAGAGGTTGCGGCCAGACATCCGGTTGGCGATGCGCAGCGCTTCGACAGCACAGGAAAAGCAGAGCATCGTGAATTGGTCCAGCAGGACGAATACGAAGCGTCGCGGCTTGTCCGGCGGCGAGGGAATGTCGACGATCTGGGCTTCGATATCCATGCCTTGTCCGGTTCCCCTGGTCTTGGCCCGGGACCTGAGCAGGTTCGGCCGCGATGCGCAAGACGCCGGGTCGTCTTTTGGCGTTGGCCCGCATGTGTCTTTGCGCTATAGGCCCCGGACCCGGAGGAGACGGATACGGAGAGACGACATGAGTGACTGGCAGAAGACGGGCTGGAGATCCAAACCGCGGATCCAGATGCCCGACTATCCCGATCAGGCGGCCCTCGCCGACGTCGAGGCGCGCCTCTCCAAGTATCCGCCGCTGGTGTTCGCCGGCGAGGCCCGGAAGCTGAAGACCGAGCTCGGCAAGGCGTCGCGCGGCGAGGCCTTCCTGCTGCAGGGAGGCGACTGTGCCGAGAGCTTCAAGGATTTCACCGCCGACGGCATCCGCGACACCTTCAAGGTAATGTTGCAGATGGCGATGGTGCTCACCTACGGCGCCAAGGTGCCGGTGGTGAAGGTCGGTCGCATGGCCGGCCAGTTCGCCAAGCCGCGCTCCGCCCCGACCGAGGTCAGGGACGGCACCGAGCTGCCGAGCTACCGCGGCGACATCATCAACGAACTCGATTTCACCGAGGGCGCGCGGCTGCCGGATCCGAACAAGATGCTGCAGGCTTACACGCAGGCGGCGGCGACGCTGAACCTGCTGCGCGCCTTCTCGACCGGCGGTTTCGCCGACGTGCACCGCGTCCATCAGTGGATCCTCGGCTTCACCGATCGCGATGAAGCGGAGGAATACCGCGCCATCGCCGACCGGATCACCGACACGCTGGACTTCATCTCGGCTGCCGGGATGAACGGCGACACGAACCACGAGCTGTCCACGGTCGAGTTCTACACCAGCCACGAGGCGCTGCTTCTCGAGTACGAAGAGGCGCTGACGCGGATCGACTCGACCTCCGGCCGCTGGCTGGCGGGCTCGGGCCACATGATCTGGATCGGCGACCGCACGCGGCAGCCCGATGGCGCCCACGTGGAATTCGCCGCGGGCGTGCAGAACCCGATCGGTCTGAAGTGCGGCCCGTCGATGACCTCGGGCCACCTGAAGGCGCTGATGGCCAAGCTGAACCCGGAGAACGAGCCCGGCCGCCTGACGCTGATCGCGCGCTTCGGCGCCGGCACTGTCGGTGAGCATCTGCCGCGCCTCGTGAAGGCGGTGCAGGAAGAGGGCGCGAACGTCGTCTGGTCGTGCGATCCGATGCATGGCAACACGATCAAGTCGTCGTCCGGCTACAAGACCCGGCCCTTCGACTCGGTCCTGCGCGAAGTCCGCGAGTTCTTCGGCGTGCACCATGCGGAGGGCACGATCCCTGGCGGCGTTCATTTCGAGATGACCGGCGCGGACGTCACCGAATGCACCGGCGGTGTCCGGGCGGTGACGGACGAAGACCTCTCCAGCCGGTATCACACGGCCTGCGATCCGCGCCTGAACGCGTCGCAGTCGCTGGAACTGGCGTTCCTCGTCGCCGAGGAACTGCGCAACCGGCGCAATGGCATTGCGGAAGCGAAGGTCGGCTGATCGTCGATAGGGGTGCGCACCAAGGGCGCACCCTACGCAACTGGAGCGCGGGCCCCTGTTGCCATGGGTGGGAGGACACCCCGCGCGCCAAAGCGCCGCCCCAGGCACCCCGCGCAACACCAACCCTCTCCCCCCGGGGGAGAGGGCAGGGTGAGGGGACAGGCGCGCCCCTAACCGTTATCCACCACCAGCCGCAGAAAGCCTCGCCGCCGCTCGACCCGCGCGGGCACGTCGCCGGCCGCGTTGAAGGTCACCGTTGCGGCCTGGCCACCGCGCGGCACCGGCTCGCGCCGGATCAGGCCCGGCGCGATGTCGAGCCGGCGCGGCGTCGAGCCGACCGCACCCTCGACCATCAGCGCGCCGAGCGCAGCGGACACCAACCCGTCGTCGCCGATCAGCGGCAGCATCATCAGGCGGCCCGACAGTTTCGGCCGGGCGAGGCCGCGGCGCGCGTGGACCGGGATCTCGACGATCGCGGGCTCGTCGAACATGGCCGTCAGCTCTTCGGTCACGACTTCCCGCGCCTCGACCCCGAAGAAGGCGGTGAGCGGCATCCCCCGCGGGTCCATGCCGAGCAGCCCGGTCAACGCGCGGCCCGCGACGCGGACCCGTCCCACGCCGGGCGCGACGCGCTGCATCAGGAAGGCGTGGGGCAGGACGAGGTCGATCCGCGCGGGATCCACGTCGCGCCTCTGGGGCAGGCGGTGGAAGCCACGCAACTCGGTCCAGTAGGTCTCCATCTGCCGCAGGGCGGGACGGATGCCGGTCTCGGGCCGTATCGAAGTCTGTCTGGTCATGTCGTCTCTCGTATCACTCATGTCTCTCGCCCCCGATCCAGCGCCCGCCCCGCACCACCACACTCCGGGACCGCTGTTCATCTCTTGTTAAGATACCGCCTTTTTCCTGCCACAGAACCAGCCAAAGCGTTAAAGGGTTAACGCCTTGCCAAGTCCCGGCCGCTCGCCTTAGGTGCGGCCACGACCGGACAGGAGGACTTTCCGTGACCAGATCGATGACCGCTTTCGCGAGCCGGCGCGGCGCGCACGGTGCGATGTCCTGGACGTGGGAGCTGCGCAGCGTGAATGGTCGCGGGCTCGACCTGCGGCTGCGGCTGCCCGACGGGGTCCCGGGGCTGGAGCCTCTGGTGCGGGGCGCGCTGACGGGCGCTCTGACCCGGGGCAACGTGACGGTGAACCTGCGGCTGCAGCGGGACACGACGTCGGACGGGCTGACGCTGGACGAGGCGCAGCTCGGCCGGGTGCTGACCGCTCTGGCGCAGGTGGAAGCGCGCGCGCTCGACGAGGGGCTGACGCTGGCGCAGCCGACGCCGGCCGACGTACTTGGCTTCCGCGGCGTGGTCGGCGGGGGAGAGGCAGACGAGGATCCCAGTCTTCTCAACGCGCTGAAGGCCGATCTTGATGCAACGCTTGAGGAATTTCTCGCCATGCGGGCGGACGAGGGCGCAGCGCTTTACACGGTCCTGCGCGGTCAGATCGACCAGATCGACACGCTGGCGACCGAAGCCGCCGCCGCTGCGGCCGACCGTCTGGACGAGACGCGGGAGAGTGTCCGCGCGGCGCTGAACCGCGTGCTGGAGGAGACCCGCGACGTCGACGAGGACCGGCTGGCACAGGAGCTCGCCCTGATCGCGATCAAGCAGGACGTCACCGAGGAGATCGACCGGTTGCGGGCCCATGTCGAGGCCGCGCGCAAGCTGCTCGACGACCCGAAACCGGCGGGCCGGAGGCTCGACTTCCTGGCCCAGGAATTCAACCGAGAGGCCAACACCATCTGCTCGAAATCGCAGTCCCGCGCGCTGACCGCCGTTGGGCTGGAGCTGAAAGCCGCGATCGAGCAGATGCGCGAGCAGGTACAGAACGTGGAGTAAACATGGCAAGACGAGGGCTGCTCATCATCCTGTCCTCTCCGTCCGGAGCAGGGAAATCAACGTTGTCGAAACGGCTCCGCGCGTGGGACGAGTCGATCCGGTTCTCGATCTCGGCGACGACGCGCCCGCCGCGCGAGGGCGAGGTCGACGGACGCGAGTATCATTTCAGATCGGAATCCGAATTCCGGCAACTGGTGTCGAACGGACAGATGCTCGAACATGCGCACGTGTTCGGCAACTTCTACGGCACGCCGCGCGGACCGGTGGAAGAGGCGATCAACGACGGCAGCGACGTCCTGTTCGACGTCGACTGGCAGGGCGCCCAGCAGATCCGGAACTCGCCGCTGAAGGACCACGTCCTGTCAATCTTCCTTCTGCCGCCCTCGATCCCCGAGTTGCACCGCCGGCTGGTCAGCCGCGCGACGGACGGGCCGGATGTGATCGAGAAGCGCATGCAGAAGAGCTGGGACGAGATCAGCCACTGGGACGCCTACGATTACGTGCTGGTGAACGACGACCTCGACGAGACGGAGCGGCGGCTTCAGACGATCATCACTGCCGAGCGGTTGCGCCTGCCGCAACAGCCCGATCTCCTGGGGCACGTCAGGAAGCTGCAACAGGAATTCGACACGGAGGCGCAGGAGCCATGAGTCTTTATGCCCTCGACGACCGCATGCCGGAGGTCCACGACACCGCGTGGATCGCGCCCGGATGTCACGTGATCGGCTCCGTCGTGCTGGCGGAGGAGAGCTCTGTCTGGTTCGGCTCGACGCTGCGCGGGGACAACGAGCCGATCCTCGTCGGCCCTCGCAGCAACATCCAGGAGAACGCGGTCCTGCACACTGATCCCGGCTTCCCGCTGACGATCGGGGCGGATTGCACGATCGGACACAAGGCGCTGCTGCATGGCTGCACCATCGGCGACGGCTGCCTGATCGGCATGGCGGCGACGGTGATGAACGGCGCGGTGATCGGGGCCGGGTCCCTCGTCGGCGCCGGTGCCTTGGTGACGGAGGGCACCGAGGTCCCGCCCGGTTCGCTCGTACTGGGAGCGCCGGGACGGGTGAAGCGGGAGCTCGACGAGGCCGCGATCGCGGGCCTCATCGCCTCGGCACGTCACTATGTGGAGAATGCGCGGCGCTTCCGGAACGGGTTGCGCCCGCTCTGATCTAGGGGGCCAGCCTGCTCCGGAGCTCTTCGAGGTCTATGACCTGTACGTCTATGCCGGCGGCGTGCGTGCGCAGCTCCCGCAACACGAGTTCGGGCCGCGGCAGCTCCTTTGCCAGGGCCGTGTAGCGGCCCCGGAAGCGCAGCTCGCGCAGCCGTTCGAGCATGTCGATCGCGTCCGGCCCCGGCCCGAGCAGAGGGGACAGCACTTCGTCCGGTTTCAGCACCTCCAGCAGGTCGCCGGTCACCGATGATAATTCGGAGAAATGGACAACGCAGCGGTCGTCCTGGATCAGGGGGTTTTCGTCAAAGGGGACGAAACCTCCATTCAGACCAACGACCAGCAACACGGGACCGTCGGCCGACGAAGAAACCACTTCAGGTCTCCTCTGCCTTCCAGCAAACATATACTATTCTTTCCTTCACACGCCCGCAAAAGCGCACGTATCTCGGCCCCATGTGTGTAATTGATCCATGTAACATGCAACTTTGTCAAGCCGGGGTTGCCGTTACGTAAGGCAGGGACGCTTCCCTCGTGACCTATAGCCCACTATGAGCGCCGCATGATCTCGACACCTGACCTTCGAACCCTCGTCGACGCGTTCCCGATGCCGGTTCTGGCCATCGGAGCGGACGAGCGCGTGCTCGCCGCCAACAAGCTGGCGCAGACGCTGATCCGCAACGACGCGCTCGACCGGCACTACATCACCGCGCTGCGCCACCCGGAGGTGCTGGACGTGGTGGAGCGGACGCTGATCGACGGGGAGACCCGGACTGGGCGCTACCTCGTCGCGGAGGGCGGTCAGGACACCACGTGGAAGATCACGGTCGCGCAGCTGCCCCACGTGGATGGACGCGCGACACTGCTGACGTTCGAGGACATCACGGCGGTGGAGCAGGCGGCCAACATCCGCCGGGACTTCGTCGCCAACGTCAGTCACGAGCTGCGCACACCGCTGACGGCCTTGCTCGGCTTCGTGGAGACCCTGAAAGGCCCGGCACGGGACGATGCCAAGGCGCGTGACCGCTTCCTCAACATCATGGAGCGCGAGGCCGGCCGCATGGCGCGGCTGGTCGAGGACCTGTTGTCGCTAAGCCGGGTGGAGGAGGGGGAGCGGCTGCGGCCGATGACCTCCGTCGATCTGACCGAACTGACCGACGACGTGGCCGAAATGTTCCGCCCCCAGGCCGAGCAGCAGGGCTTGCGGCTGGTCCTGACTGCGCCCGACGAACGTGTGAGCGTGCCGGGGGATTCCAACCAGTTGCGGCAGGTGCTGAACAACCTGATCGAAAACGCGATCAAGTACGGCGTGAACGGCGAGAAGGTCGAACTGACGCTCACCGCACCCTCACTCGAATCGTCGATTCGGGGGCAGGGGGTCCGTTTGTCGGTCCGCGATTACGGCGAAGGCATCGCCGCGCACCATATCGCGCGCCTTACGGAGCGATTCTATCGAGTCGACGTGCACCGCAGCCGCGAAGTCGGGGGAACCGGCCTCGGGCTGGCCATCGTGAAGCATATCGTGAATCGCCACCGTGGCCGCCTGCGGATCGAGAGCGAGGTCGGAAACGGTTGCCGTTTCACGGTAATTCTCCCGGTCGAGTGAGGAGCTCGGACGGGGTTTACGCAAGGTCAGCACAGTTGCCACGCGGGCTGTCATAAAACTATTACGTATCTGTCACAAAAGCGCAGCCGCCGGTCCAGTAGCGATCGGCCCGAGGGCTGCGTCCTGCTGCGCGAGCCCTGCTCAAGACAAACAGGAGCTACATATGTCCTTCGTGAAATTTGGCGTCTCGACGCTCGCGATTGCTGCCGTGTCCGCGACCGCCGCCGTTGCGCAATCCCGCGACAACGTTCAGATCGCCGGTTCGTCCACCGTGCTGCCCTATGCCTCGATCGTCGCCGAGGCTTTCGGCGAGAACACCGACTTTCCGACCCCCGTCGTCGAATCCGGCGGCTCCTCCACCGGTCTCGCCCGCTTCTGTGAAGGCGTCGGCGAAGGCACCATCGACATCGCCAACGCCTCCCGCCCGATCCGCGACTCCGAGATCGAGACCTGCGCCGCCAACGGCGTCGACGAGATCATCGAAGTCCGCATCGGCTACGACGGCATCGTGTTCGCCTCGCAGATCGACGGCCCGGAATTCGGCGCCTTCGAACCCTCCGACTGGTTCATGGCGATCGCCGCTCAGGTTCCGGTCGACGGCGAGATCACCGAGAACCCCTACACCTCCTGGTCCGAAGTGAACGGCGATCTGCCCGACGCCGAGATCCTGACCTTCATCCCCGGCACCCGTCACGGCACCCGTGAAGTGTTCGAAGAGAACGTTCTTCTGCAGGGCTGTGAAGACACCGGCGCGATGGAAGCCTTCATCGAATCCGGCATGGACGAAGACGGTGCCGAAGAGGCCTGCATGACCGTCCGCACCGACGGCGTGTCCGTCGACATCGACGGCGACTACACCGAGACGCTGGCCCGCATCTCGTCCAACCCGAACGGCGTTGGCGTCTTCGGCCTGGCCTTCTACGAAAACAACACCGACAGCCTGAAAGTGGCCACGATGGGCGGCGTCGAGCCCTCCACCGAGACCATCGCTTCCGGTGAGTACCCGGTTTCCCGCCCGCTGTTCTTCTACGTGAAGAAAGCCCACATCGGCGTGATCCCCGGCCTGAAAGAGTACGCCCAGTTCTTCATGAACGACCAGGTTGCCGGCGCCGGCGGCCCGCTCGCCAACTATGGCCTCGTCCCCGATCCCGAGCTTGCCGACACGCAGGCCCTGATCGAGAACGAAACCACCATGAGCGAAATGTAAGGCACTGCCTTCCTGCGCGGGCGGCCCGATCCGGGGCCGCCCGTCCCCTTTTCAAACGTGCCAGGTTCGAAAGTCTTCATGTCCCCTTTCTGGATCTTCGTCGTCATCGTCGCCGTCGCGATCGCCGGCTATTTCGGCGCCCGACAGCGCGCCTTCGCGTCCGGGTCGGGCGACATACGCAACCTGCATTCTCTTCCGAATTTCTACGGGATGAATGCCTTGCTCGCCGGGTTGATCCCGGCGCTGCTGGTCCTCGGCCTCTGGAGTGCGATCCAGCCGATCGCGATCAAGCAGTCGGTTCAGGGCATCATCCTCGAGGCGGAGCCGGAGCTGAGCTCGGGCCAGCTGAACCTCGAGATGACCGGCGTCCAGCGCCTGGCCGAGGGGCTCGACGCCGCCATCGACCGCGGGGTGCTCCAGCAATCCGAGGTGCTCGAGATGAGCGCCGAGAACAACGACCTGCGCGCCGAGCTCGGCGAGATGGGCATCGCCCTGACGGGCGCGGTCACGCCGGTCCAGCTGGACGCGGCACAGCGCTATCTGGGAATCCTCGCCTACGGGGACCGGATGCGCGCCATTGCTGTGATCGCGCTGTCGCTGATCGGCACGGGGCTTGCCTTCTGGCGCACCGACAAGGATTTCCGCGCCCGCAACTCCGTCGAGCGGGTGTCTCGGGCTCTGCTTCTCGCTGCTGCGTCGATCGCGATCCTGACGACGCTCGGCATCGTTCTGTCGCTGATCTTCAACACGGTGGAATTCCTGCGCGCCTACCCGGCGGACCAGTTCTTCTTCGGCACGCGGTGGAACGGGACCAGCCAGCTCGGCCTGCTGCCGCTGCTCTGGGGCACGCTCTACATCTCGGTCATCGCACTTGTCGTGGCGGTTCCGATCGGGCTTTTCGCGGCGATCTACCTCAGCGAATATGCCTCTCGCGGGGTCCGCAACTTCGCCAAGCCGGCGCTCGAAGTGCTCGCCGGGATCCCGACCATCGTCTACGGTCTCTTCGCGCTTCTGACGGTCGGCCCGTTCCTGCTGAACGTCTTCGGAGGCGGCGGCGCGCTCGGCGTCGACTGGATGAGCGGCGCGACCGCCGTCATGACCGCCGGCCTCGTCATGGGGATCATGCTGATCCCGTTCGTCTCTTCGCTGTCGGACGACATCATCAACGCCGTGCCGCAGGCCATGCGTGACGGCTCCTACGGGCTGGGCGCGACCCAGTCCGAGACGATCCGCCAGGTGATCCTGCCGGCCGCTCTGCCGGGCATCGTCGGCGCCATCCTGCTGGCTGCCTCGCGCGCGATCGGCGAGACGATGATCGTCGTGCTTGGGGCAGGGGCCGCGGCCCGGCTTTCGATGAACCCGTTCGAGGCGATGACCACCGTTACCACGCGGATCGTCTCTCAGCTCACCGGGGATGCCGACTTCACCAGCCCCGAAGCCCTCGTCGCCTTTGCCCTCGGCATGACACTGTTCGTCATCACGCTCGGGCTCAATGTCTTCGCGCTTTATATCGTGCGCAAATACCGGGAGCAGTACGAATAATGACCGACGCGACCGCAACCAACGGTTCCGGTGCGCCGGGCCGGCCGCGCAAGTCGTCTTTGCTGACCGTCGACGACCGCACCCGCGCCCGCAACCGTGCCGAGACCCGCTTCAAGGCCTACGGCATCGCGGCGATCCTCTTGGGTCTGTCGTTCCTGCTGGTCCTCGTCTGGTCGATCCTGTCGTCCGGCTTGCCGGCCTTCTCCCGCAACGTGGTGTCGCTCGACCTCACGGTCACGCAGGAGCAGTACGACGCGGCTGAGGAACAGATGTTCAAGACAGCCGCCTACGAAGACCTGCTGATCAATTCGCTCGCCTCCGAGATGGGAGAGAGCGTGAACCCCGAGTCGATCGAGCGCATCCTTGGCAGCTCCGGCAACACGCTGCGCAGCTATTACACCGCCAACGAGAACCGCCTCGGAGAGACGGTCACGTTCGAGCTGCCCGTCTCGTCCCGCGTCGACGGCTACTTCAAGGGCCGGATCTCGCGGGAGGGGCAGGCCAACTCCTCCTTCCTGACGCCCGAGGACATCGACCTCGCCGACGAGATGAGGGAAGAGGGGATCATCACCACGCAGTTCAACTGGCAGTTCCTGACCGGTGTTGAAGCTTCGGACGACAACCCCGTCGCCGCCGGGATCGGCGCCTCGGTGGTCGGCTCGCTCTACATGATGATCGTAGTGCTGGTGCTGTCGCTGCCCATCGGCGTCGCCGCCTCGATCTACCTCGAGGAGTTCGCGCCGAAGAACCGCTTCACGGACATCATCGAGGTGAATATCTCGAACCTCGCCGCCGTGCCGTCGATTGTTTTCGGTATCCTCGGGCTCGCCTTCTTCATCCAGTTTGCCGGGCTGCCGCGCTCCGCGCCGCTGGTGGGCGGTCTCGTGCTGACGCTTATGACATTGCCGACGATCATCATCTCAACCCGTGCGTCCCTGCGCGCCGTGCCGCCGTCGATCCGCGACGCCGCGCTCGGGGTAGGGGCCTCGAAGATGCAGTCGGTGTTCCACCACGTTCTGCCCTTGGCGCTGCCGGGTATCCTTACGGGCACCATCATCGGCCTTGCGCAGGCGCTCGGCGAAACCGCGCCCCTGCTGCTGATCGGGATGGTCGGGTTCGTCGCGCTGAAGTACCCTGGCACGGTGAGCGAGGGCTTCCTCGACAGCAACTCTGCCATGCCGGCGCAGATTTACACCTGGGCGGCCCGCGCCGACCAGATCTTCTACGAGAAGGCCTGGGGCGGGATCATCGTTCTGCTGGTCTTCCTGCTGACCATGAACATCATCGCCATCGTGCTTCGCCGCCGCTTCGAGCGCCGCTGGTAAGGAAGGGTTAATCCAATGGACGATCTGAGACTGACGGAGAGAAGCGTGGATCAGAAAGCGACCAAGATCTCGGCCAAGAACGTGCAGGTCTATTACGGCGACACGCATGCCATCAAGGATGTGGACGTCGAGATCGAGGACAAGACGGTCACCGCCTTCATCGGCCCGTCGGGCTGCGGGAAGTCGACCTTCCTGCGCTGTCTGAACCGGATGAACGACACGATCGACATCTGCCGCGTCGAGGGCAAGATCGCGATCGACGGTGAGGACATCTACGACAAGCGTGTCGACCCGGTGCAGCTGCGCGCGAAGGTCGGCATGGTGTTCCAGAAGCCGAACCCGTTCCCGAAGTCGATCTACGACAACGTCGCCTACGGGCCCCGCATCCACGGTCTTGCCAAGAACAAGGCCGAGCTCGACGAGATCGTCGAAAAGTCCCTGCGCCGCGGCGCGATCTGGGACGAGGTGAAGGACCGCCTGCAGGCGCCCGGTACCGGCCTGTCCGGCGGCCAGCAGCAGCGTCTCTGCATCGCGCGGGCCGTCGCCACGGAGCCCGAAGTTCTGCTGATGGACGAACCCTGCTCGGCGCTCGACCCGATCGCGACGGGGCAGGTGGAAGAGCTGATCGACGAACTCCGCTCCAACTACTCGGTCGTGATCGTCACGCACTCGATGCAGCAGGCCGCCCGCGTCAGCCAGAAGACCGCCTTCTTCCACCTCGGCAACCTCGTCGAGTTCGGTGAGACCGGGCAAATCTTCACCAAGCCCGAGGATCCTCGGACCGAAAGCTACATCTCTGGCCGGATTGGATGATACCGTGAGCAACAACCAGCAACATATCGTCTCCGCCTACGACCGCGATCTCGAAGCGGTGCAGGCCATGCTGATGAAGATGGGTGGTCTCGTGGAGGCCTCCATCCTCGACGGCGCCAAGGCGCTCGAGAGCCGTGATGTCGAGCTCGCCGAAAAGGTGCGCCTCGGCGACAAGGCGATCGACGCTCTCGAAGAGAAGATCAACGAGGAAACCGCCCGTTGCATCGCGCTGCGCGCACCAGTCTCCACCGACCTGCGCGTGCTGCTGACCGTGCTGCGCTTCACCGGTAGCCTCGAGCGGGTCGGCGACTACGCCAAGAACATGGCCAAGCGGACGTCCGTCCTCGCGGAGATGCGCCCGATCCAGGGCACCGACGCCGCACTGCGTCGGATGGCCCGCGAAGTGCAGCTGATGCTCAAGGACGTCCTCGACGCCTACATCCAGCGCGACGCGATGCTCGCCGAGGACGTGCGCCAGCGCGACCACGACGTCGACCAGATGTACAACGCGATGTTCCGCGAATTCCTGACCTTCATGATGGAAGACCCGCGCAACATCACGGCCTGCATGCACCTGCATTTCATCGCCAAGAACATCGAACGGATGGGCGACCTGGTGACCAACATGGCGGAGCAGGTGATCTACCTCGTCTCCGGCACCATGCCCGAAGAGGGCCGGCAAAAGGGCGACGAGACGTCCTTCATGACCGCGGAAGACTGAGGACGACGGAAGATGAACGCGACTGCGCCCCATGTGCTGATCGTCGAGGACGAACCGGCCCAGCGGGAAGTCCTCGGCTACAATCTCGAGGCGGAAGGATTCCGGACCACCACGGCAGAGGACGGCGAGCAGGCGCTCGTCATCATCGACGAGGACGCGCCGGACGTCATCGTGCTGGACTGGATGCTGCCCAACCTCTCGGGCATCGAGGTCTGCCGCCAGCTCAAGTCCCGGACGGAAACGCGGGACGTGCCGATCATCATGCTGTCGGCGCGGTCCGAAGAGGTCGACAAGGTGCGCGGGCTCGAGACCGGGGCTGACGACTACGTGGTGAAGCCGTACTCAGTGTCGGAACTGATGGCTCGCGTGCGCACCCAGTTGCGGCGCGTGCGGCCCTCGACCGTCGGACAGGTGCTGACCTACGAGGACATCGTGCTCGACTCGGAGACGCACCGTGTCAGCCGGAACGACCAGCCGCTGAAGCTCGGCCCGACGGAGTTCCGCCTGCTGTCGACCTTCATGGAGAAACCCGGCCGCGTCTGGTCACGCGAACAGCTGCTCGACCGGGTGTGGGGCCGCGACATCTACGTCGACACCCGCACGGTGGACGTCCACATCGGGCGGCTGCGCAAGGTGCTGACGGTTCACGGCGGTGAAGATCCGCTGCGCACGGTGCGCGGCGCGGGATACGCGCTGGGGTAGGGCGCCCGCACGCCTGTTTCGCGGGCGTCCGGGCAACCGCTGCGCCACCATCGCGAGACAAGGTCCGACAAGGTCTGGAAATCAGCCGCTTGCGCGGTTTAGCTGGCATGGCATCCAAGGAGACCGCCCATGCCGTCAAGCCGCACAAGCCCGTCCTTTCCCGACTCCGAATACTGGGACCGTATCGAGAAGACCCGGGCGGCGATGGAGGCCGAGGGTCTGGATGCGATCCTGATCACCGATCCCTCCAACATGGCCTGGATCTCGGGCTATGACGGCTGGTCCTTCTACGTCCACCAGGCCGTGCTGCTGTCCCACGAGGGGGAGCCCGTCTGGTGGGGCCGCGGCATGGACGCGGCCGGCGCGATGCGGACCGTCTTCATGGAAGAGGACAACATCTTCGGCTACGAGGATTTCTACGTCCAGAACCCCGACAAGCACCCGATGGAAGACCTCGCGCGGCTGGTCGAGGCCTATGGCCACGGAGAGCAGCGTATCGGCGTTGAACTCGACAATTATTACTTCAGCGCAAAGGCTTATCAGACGCTCTTGAAGTCGATGCCGAAGGCGGAGTTCGTCGATTGCACGGGGCTCGTGAACTGGCAGCGCTCGATCAAGTCCGATACAGAGCTGATCTACATGCGCCGCGCGGCCGACATCGTCACCGCGATGCACGCCAAGATCGCGGAGCTTGCCGAACCAGGAATGCCGAAGCACCGGCTGGTCGCCGAAATCTATCATACCGGCATCTCCGGCGTCGGCGGTCACTGGGGCGATTACCCGGCAATCGTGCCGATGGCGCCGTCCGGGCTCGACGCCACCGCGCCGCACCTGACGTGGGACGACACGCCGCTCCGCACCGGCGAAGCCACGTTCTTCGAGATCGCCGGCGCGCACCGGCGCTACCATTGTCCGCAGTCGCGCACGCTGTTCCTCGGCAAGCCGCCGCAGAAATACATCGACGCAGAGAAGGCAGTGGAGGACGCCACTGAGGCCGCGCTGGAGCAGGCCAAGCCGGGCAACCGCTGCGAGGACATCGCGCGTGCCTTTAACGAGCGACTGGCGACACACGGCTTCATCAAGGACAACCGCTGCGGCTATTCCATCGGGCTCAGCTATCCGCCGGACTGGGGCGAGCGTACAATGTCGTTCCGTGCCGGTGATCGCACGGAGCTGCTGCCTGGGATGACGTTCCACTTCATGCCGGCGCTGTGGCTGGATGACGGTGGCATCGAGACGACCGAGCCGATCCTGATTACCGAGACGGGGCACGACAGGCTGTGCGGGACTCCGTCGGGCCTAGTCGTTAAGAGTTAACGTCACGGGGCGTCCCGTGCCGATATTCGTATAATCCGTATTATGTAAAATTTATAGGTGGGGACCATGCGGCGTTTGAAGCACCGCTTCGGCAAGTATGCTCGCAAATCCGGTGCAAAGCCGGGTTTGCAGCATCCCTACGGCCTCGAAGTGACGTGCCATCACATGCCCGACTGGTCCGAGCAGATCGTGCAGGACTGGTTCGCCAACCGCGCCGCGCCGTCCCGAACCAGCGGTGATCGTTCGATCCACATCCAGCGCCCCGGTGTCGAGGCCCGAGAGCTGAAGATCAAGGGTGCAGGATTTCGCGGAGGCCCGATCCGGTTCGGCAAGCTCCTCAACCGTGGCCCCGTCTTCCCGCAGTTCGATTACGACGGCCGGCGCATGCTCGACATCGCATCGAGCCACGACGGCGCCTACGAAGGCGGCGCCTCCATGCAGCAAGCGGTCACCGAGTGGCGCGTGTCGCGCGAGCTCGAAACTCTCGGCTACGACGTCGTGCCGTGCCTGGGCTACGGCTCGGTCACGGACGGCACGCACCGGAGCTGGTTCAGCGTGTTCGACTGGGACACCAGCTGGCTCGACAACCTCGATCCACCGAACGGGTCACCGGAAATCTACCAGGACCTCGCGTTGCGCTCGGGTGAGCTGACTTTGGAGCTGGCGATCAAGCACGACCTGATCGGCTTCAGCTGGCTGGTGCGCGACGCGGACGGCCGGAAGATGCTGAAGGATCTTCACCCGTTCCGGCGTGCTGACGAGATCAACGTCTCCCGCGTGTCGTGGGTCATGCAGACCGTCTTCGCCTTGCATATCAACGCGCTCGCCAAGTCGGTCTTTGCCCGCAACTGGTACGGCGAGGACGCCTTGCCGGACGCGCCGCTCTGGCCGTTGTGGGCCGCCTGCCCCGACTACACGCGTGACGAATGGGACAAGCTGCGGTTCTCCCTCGTGGCGAAGTTCATGATCACGGACCCGGAGGACTTCTCCGCGGAGAGCCTCCAGACGCGCCTTGAAACTGATCGACTGACGCGACGCCTTCTTGAGCTCTGCCCGGAGAAATTCGCGGGCAGCCCGTAAGCTTCGGACGGCGAGAAACACTACATCGGGCAAGGGTTTGAAAACCTGTTCTGTTTTGCGCCCCTATTGACCTAAGGTCATGCAGGCACAGAAGGGCTCGCATGGAACTTCAGCACGGCATTCTTCGCGAGGCAGAACCTGGCACTCAGAAGATTATTCTCGCGTTTTCATTTCGTTACGATGCACACCTCATCCCGCCCTTCCTCGAGAATCTCGGCCCCTCGGTGCACGAATGGGTTGCCCTCGACGACCGAGTCGCCAACGAACACCTGACCGACGAGCGTATCCGGAGGAGCCGTCTTCTCGCGGCCTGCCGTGATCGTGGCGCGGACTGGATCCTTGCCGCCGATCCCGACGAGCGTTTCGAGGACCGTCTGAAGAGCCACATCACACGGCTCGCGCGGCCCGAGAAGGACGTCATCTGGTCGTTCCACCTGCGCGAGATGTACAGCCCCACGGCCTGGCGGTCCGATGGTCTCTGGGGGCGCAAGCAACGGCCGAGCCTCTATCCCATCACGCCCGACGCCGAGGTGTCGACCACCACGCTACACGGTCACTGGTTCAGCTACGACACGCCGAAACCGGCGCGGCGCAGCGGACTCGCCTTCTACCACTTGCGGATGATCGATCCGGAGCGCCGCCGGCTGAGGCGCGCGCTCTATGCCACCGCCGATCCCGACCGGGTCTTTCAGGAGATCGGGTATGATTACCTCGACGACGAGCGAACGCTCACGTTGGAAGAAATCGCGCCAGAGAATGCCTATACCCCCTTGCATGAAGAGGACGGCGGCCTCTGGGCCCCCTCCCCCGAGGCGCTCGGAACGCCGACGCGGGACCGGAACTGGAACCGCTTCGCGATGGCGCGGCGCTACAACCAACCCGGTGACGCGGCGGTGCGCAGCCTGCTGGCTGACGATATCTTAGCTGAGGGAGACGCGGAGGGTGACCCCGACGCGCGGCGCATCGCCGCCGCGCAGAAGGCCCGCGCGGGGGACCTGACGGCAGCCATCGAGATGCTCGAGCAAGCCGGCGAGAGCGCGGCAAAGCGGTTCTGGCTCAGCCGGCTTCGCGCGCGGATGGGCGCGCGGTCCGAAGCCCTTGCCGACGCGCAACGCGCGCTGGAGCTTGCCCCGTCGTCCGACACGTTGCGCAAACAAGTCGTGCGACTGAGTACGGGCCCAACGGACTTCGCGGACGACCGGGCGCTCTGGCGGCAGTGGATCAGCGGCGCGGCGACGATCCGCGAAGGCAGCCGTGTCCGGACAGATGCGCCGATCACGGCCGTGGTGATCGGCTACCGCGCGCCGCCCGACCTCGCGACCGCCGTGCGGAGCCTGGTCACGCAGGATGAGCCGGCTGAGATCGTCGTGGTGAACAGCGGGGGCGGATCTCCCGACCGGGTGCTCGGCGAACTCGTCGACCAGGTGCGCCTGATCGCGGTGGAAGAACGCCTTTTCGTCGGAGCCGCCCGCAATATCGGGATCGACGCCAGCACCGCGCCGGTTGTCGCCTTCCTCGCCTCGGACTGCGCCGCCGAGCCCGGCTGGGTCTCCGGCCGGCTCGTCCGGCACGCGACGGCTCCGGCGACCGGCAGCGCGGTCATCGCCCATGATCCGCACAACCCGGCAAGCCTCGTCGGGAGCGTGTGGATGCACTGGCGACGCTGGCCGAATACCGAGGACGAGGCCCACGAACCCTATGGCCTCTCCTACGACCGGTGGCTGTTCGGCTCCCTGGGATATTTCTCATCTCACCTTCGCGTGGCCGAGGATACGGCGTTCAATCGGCGGGTCCACCAGCGGTTCGACATCGACTGGTCACCTGAGATCGTCACGACCCATCGCTACGCCCGGTCATTGCCCGGCATCGCGTGGGACATTTTCAAGCGCGGGCGACGGCGCGCGGCGGACGAATTCGCCAGCATTCAGGCGACCGGCAAGGAGCGCTGGCCGGAGCTGAAACGGCGTCGGCGTATCCGGCACATGAACTCGCGTCGCCAGTCGTTCCGGATGGCGGGTGTCGGTCGGCTAAAGCAGATGGTCGTGCGGCAGATGATCCGCGTCGTCTCCTGGGCCGATGTCGCGGGCCTGCTGTCGGCGGCGCGCAAGACCCGGACGGCCGGACAGCTCGCCGCGCAGGCGGAGCAGATTGTCGACCGGGATCCCGCTGGCGCCCTGCGTCACGTGAGCGAGGCGCGGCGCCTCTGTCCGCAGGTGCCGCGCTTCCGGTTGCAAGAGACACGGACCCTTGCGCGCCAAGTGCCGCCCTGCCCGACCGAGACGCTGGTCGAGGCTTACCAGGTCGCCGCAGGTCTGGTCCCGAACGACCCGACGGCGGCGATTGAGCTCTATCAGCATTTGCTGGATCGATCTGAGGCCGCGACCGCGCTGTCGGTGGCGGAGCGCAACTGGCAGATGGCCCCGCATCTGTCCGCCCACGCGATCGGTGCCGCGCGTGCGGCGATGACCATCGGGTCGTGGGACATCGCGCGGCTCTATGTCGAGTTGGCGCTGATGACCTCGCCCTGGAACCCTGAGGGCCACAGCTTGGCCGCACGGTTGCACGAGCGAAGCGGCGATCTGACCGCGATGAAGTTGCGGCGCGAGGCTGCGCTTGGGCTGGCGATCAAGGCCGAGGCCTGAGCGCACAAAGCGACATGAATATCAGATCCGTGCGCTCCTGCGTCGCATGACGCAAGAAAAACACGGGGTTTTAGCAAGTCAGGTATTCAATACCTTTTGACCGGATGGTCAAATCCCCCTAAGCATTTGCGCAAGGTGCCGCGCACCGGTCGGACGCGGCGGCAGCCGAAGTCGAGGGACCTAACCATGAGCAAGTTGATCGAATATCTCGAGGCGCTGACCAACGCCACGACGGTGCAGGACGCTTGGGAACTGCACGTCGAGAAAATGGCAAGTTACGGCTTCGACCGTCTGCTCTACGGGTTCACGCGCTATCGATCACGCGGCTCTCTCGGCGATCCGCAGGACTGGATCGTCCTGACGAACCACTCGGCCGAATACATGGACGTCTTCATCGACGAAGGTCTCTATTTCCACGCACCGATGGTCCGCTGGGCGCTCGAGAACAACGGTGCCTGCTCGTGGCGCTGGATCGCGGAGCCCGGCAACCTGACCGCCGCCGAAGAGCGTGTGGTCGAGTTCAACCGCTCCATGGGCGTGACCTGCGGCTACACGATCAGCTTCCGCTCGGTGTCGGAGCGGACCAAGGGGGCCATCGCGCTGACCGGAACGCGCGACATGAGCCAGCAACAGGTTGAGGAGATCTGGGCCGAACACGGGTCCGACCTCGTGGTGATGAACAACGTCGCTCACCTCAAGCTGCTGTCCCTGCCCTACGCCGGGTCGCGCACGCTCACCCGGCGGCAGAAGGAAGTGCTGCAGTGGGTCGGCGACGGCAAGACGACGCAGGATATCGCGCTGCTGCTCGGCCTCACGCCGGCGACCGTGGAGAAGCACCTGCGCCTCGCCCGCGAAGCGCTGGATGTTGAGACGACCGCCCAGGCGGTGCTCAAGGCGTCCTTCTACAACCAGATGTTCGTTCTCGAAGGCGCGTGAGCCTGAAAGCTTCGGCTTGTTGCGTGTTACGCGACGTCGAACGGCATGAAATTTCAGGTGGTATGGTTTCCCTGACTTTGCCTTACCAAAGGTAAATGGCACCTTTCACGTGTTCCGTGAGTGGTCGCCTTAGGCGAGGGAACAACGGCCTGTAACCCCTTGTAGATTAAAGGGCTCTGCCTGCCGACCGGGAAACCGGACGCTGGTTCCGCCGTGGAATTACCCCTCGGCGGGCCGGCACCAAATAGCAGGGTGCCTGTCCTGATCCATCCCCTGGATGCATCCCTGTCCCAACGGCGGCATCGTCACTCCCGAGGCGATGCCGCCACCCCTTCCCCGATCATGTTACAGGCGACCGAACCGCCCTGCCCTGCCATGTTACAGGTGGGCTGCCGGCACGAAAAAGGGCGCCCGAAGGCGCCCTTTCCGAACCGTGGTGCGAGAGGCTTCAGCCCTGAGCCGCTTTCGCGACTTCGGCGGCAAAATCCTCTTCCTTCTTCTCGATGCCTTCACCGACCTGCAGGCGAACGAACGCCTTGATCGTGGCGCCGGCTTCTTCGGCGGCCTTGGCAACGGTCAGGTCGGGGTTCACGACGAACTGCTGACCCAGCAGCGTGACCTCGGCCATGAACTTCTTCATGCGGCCTTCGATCATCTTCTCGATCACCTGCTCCGGCTTGCCGGACTCGCGGGCGATATCGATCTGGATCTGACGCTCTTTCTCGACCACGGCGGGGTCGAGATCGGCTTCGGACAGGGACGCCGGGTTGGCAGCGGCGATGTGCATCGCGACCTGCTTGCCGAACGCTTCGTCACCACCGTCGAGCGCGACGAGCACGCCGATGTTGCCCATGCCGGGGGCAGCCGCGTTGTGGACGTAGGAGGCGACCGTCTCGGCCTCGACCTTCGCCATGCGGCGGACCGACATGTTCTCACCGATCGTGGCGATCTTGTCGGTTACGGTGTCCTTCACGGACTTGCCGCCGAGATCGGTCTCGAGCAGCGTCTCGGTGTCGTTCACGGCCAGCGCGGCCTGGGCGATCTTGCCGACCATCTCCTGAAACTCGGAGTTCTTGGCGACGAAGTCGGTTTCGGCGTTCACCTCGACAGCGACACCAGTGCCGCCGTCAACGGCAACGGCGACGAGGCCCTCGGCCGCGGTCCGGCCGGATTTCTTGGCCGCCGTGGCCAGACCCTTGGTGCGCAGCCAGTCGACCGCGGCGTCCATGTCGCCGTCGGTTTCGGTCAGCGCCTTCTTGGCGTCCATCATGCCTGCGCCCGTGCTTTCGCGCAGTTGCTTCACCATCGCAGCGGTAACCGCCATGATCACTCTCCTTAAGACGTTAGGGGCGTCCGGGCGTGGCTACGCCCGAACGATGACATGTCAGTGACGGGTCCGGCTCAGGCGGACTCGGACTTTTCCTTGCTGTCCTTGTTGTCGAGATCGTAGGGCGCGTCCTCGGGCAGGGTCGAGGTGGCGTGCCCGGTCTCGACACCGGTGCTTTGAGCGGCGGCTTCGCTCTGCTCTTCGGCAAGCGTCTGCTCGGCAAGGGCTTCCATCTCGCCGAGGTCGACGCCGGCGGCGCCGAGCTGGGCGGACATGCCGTCAAGGGCGGCGCGGGCGGCGAGATCGCAGTAGAGCGAGATCGCACGCGCGGCGTCGTCGTTACCGGGGATGATGAAGTCCACGCCATCGGGCGAGCAGTTGGTATCGACGATCGCGACGACCGGGATGCCGAGCTTCTTGGCTTCGGCGATCGCCAGGTCTTCCTTGTTGACGTCGATGACGAACAGCAGGTCAGGAACGCCGCCCATCTCGCGGATACCACCGAGCGAGGCGGTCAGTTTGCCCTGCTCGCGCTCCATGCCGAGACGCTCTTTCTTGGTGAGACCCTCGAAGCCCTGATCGGCGGCCTCGTCGATCGCGCGAAGGCGGCCGATCGACTGGGAGACGGTCTGCCAGTTGGTCAGCGTGCCGCCGAGCCAGCGGTGGTTCATGTAGTACTGGGCGCACTTCTCGGCGGCCTCGGCGATCGGCTTCTGGGCCTGACGCTTGGTGCCGACGAACAGGACGCGGCCGCCCTTGGCGACGGTGTCGCGGATCACCTGCAGAGCCTGGTCCAGCAGCGGGACGGTCTGGGTGAGGTCCATGATGTGGATGCCGTTGCGGGCGCCGTAGATAAATTCGCCCATCTTCGGGTTCCAGCGCTGAGTCTGGTGGCCGAAGTGAACGCCAGCTTCCAGCAGCTGACGCATAGTGAACTCGGGAAGAGCCATACGTGTCGTTCCTTTTTCCGGTTTCAGCCTCGGCGGGGGATCAACCAAATGGTCAACCGGTGGACGGTCCGGGATGTCTCCCCGGATACGCCCGCCCCCGCCTGCGGGATTGAGTGGTGCCCCCTACTCTGCCCTCGCGCTCAATGCAAGGGCAAAACCGCCGCTCAGAGAAGCGTGCGCTCCACGACCCACCAGGTCCCGATCAGCGCGATCAGGATAGAGGCGGGCCGCGCGACGACGGCCTCGTAAGGCATTTCGGTGTCGGTCGCCGTCGAGGCGGCGCAGAGGCCGAGCAGGATCGCAACCGCCGCGAACAGCGGGACGAGGTCGCCGGTGCTGCCGACGTTGGGCAGGATGACCGCAGCCACCGGGATAACGGCGAGCGCCAGCAGCAGGTAGATCGCGGAGCCGAGGAGGTTCGTGCGCCCCTCCTCTTCGCCGCTGACGGCGACACGGGTGATCATGAAGGCAACCGCGATGACGGCGAGCTGGCCGATTTCCACCCCGACGTTGAAACCGATGAGTGCGGGGACGAATCCGCTGTCGGGCAGGCCATAGTCGGCAAGAACGCTGGCGAAGCCGAGGCCGTGCAACAGCCCGAAGCCGAAGACCACGAACGGTCGCCAGAGCGAGAGCGACCCCTCGCGGTAGATGTTCTCGACCGCGACATAGACGATCGAGGCCGCGATGATCGGCTCGACCACGCTGGCCGGAACATTGACGATGTCGAGCGCGGCCAGCGCCAGCGTGATCGTATGCGCCACCGTGAAGGCCGACACCTGCCAGAGCAGCGTTCCGATCCGCGGGCTGAGCAGGAAGAGCCCGAGCACGAACAGGATGTGATCGTGACCAAGCGGCACGATATGGTCGATGCCGACGGGAATATAGTTGAGTAACGCCGCCATCCCTGTGACGGCGCTGCCGCCGGCGAGCGCGATCGGCGGGCTCATCGCGCCGCCTTCGAGGTAGCCGTCGTAGGGATCGCCCACGCCCTGCTGACGCAGGACCAGCGCACCAAGGCGCGGCGCCCAGCCGACTTCTGCTTCGCGCGCCCCGTCGGGAAGCGCGGCAGTGAAGGTGAAGCTGGAAGAGCGGGCCAGCTCGGTATCACCGACCTCGGGGACAATGACGTCGGTCAGTTCCAGCGGCAGCGGCTCCCCGCCCGGCACGCGCACCGTGATGTCGGCGGCGATCTGGTCCCACGCGGCGCGGAAACGCTCGGCCATCTCTTCGGGCGGCAGCGCGCGAAGCTCGTCGTAAAGCTCGGCATTCTCGGCGTCGTTCGTGTCCTCGAGCCCCTCGAGGTCGATTCCGGCGACGAAGCTTTCGATGTTGCCGGCGATGGCGAAGGACAGCGTGCCGTCCGACTGCGTCATGTCGCCGATCGAGGGCGTGACCTCGTGGGCCCGGGCGACGGACACCATGGTCATCCAGACGGCGAGCGCGACCGACAGAACGGCTGACAGCCGCACCCCTTTCGCGACCTGAACGAACTTGACCATGCGCCCCCTCACCCTCCTCATCGGCCTGCCGGCCGGCACCGTCTCGGCTCACGAATTCCGGCCTCAACCGGACGTTAACACGATTGCGATTGACGGTAAGTTGCGGGCTTGGCTTGTCAACGGACAGTTTCATGGCGGCCGGATTTCAGCGCCTTCGTTAACCGCTTAATTCCTCTAAAATTTTTTCTTCCGAGCCGTGGCCATCCGGTGGCCGACGGCACCCGCGTGGGCGGGCCGTCTTTGCACGACGCCGTCCCGCTGAACACCTGCGGTGCGCTTTGGGAGCCCTCCCTCCGGTCGGGCGGAACAAGGGGGCTGTCTGCCCCCTCTGGGCCTGCGGCCCATTCACCCCCGAGAATATTTGAAGCCCAAAGAAGGCCGGGTGACGCGCGCTGAAACCAGCTCGTGAGGCGTGATTGACCTGACCGTCGGGGCGGGCCAAAGAGACGGCATGGCCGCGACTCCGGATATCCTCTGCATCGGTGCCGTCCTCTGGGACGTCATCGGGCGCTCTGCCTCCACCATGCGGCTCGGCTCCGACGTGCCGGGTCGGATCACCCGGATCCCCGGTGGCGTGGCGATGAATATCGCGATGACGCTCACGCGGTTCGGGCTGCGGCCCGCTCTCCTGTCGGCCGTCGGGCGCGACGTGGAAGGCGATGCGCTGCTTGCCGAGGCGGAGGCGATGGGGATGGATGTCGGGCATGTCTACCGCTCCGATGACCTGCCCACCGATTGCTACATGGCGATCGAGGGCGCGAACGGCCTGATCGCCGCGATTGCCGATGCCCATTCTCTGGAGCGGGCGGGTGCGAAGATCCTCGCCGCGCTCGAAAACGGGGCGCTGGCATCCGTGGACGCGCCGTGGATCGGGTCCGTGGCCCTCGACGGCAACCTGACGGAGGAGCTGCTGCGCGACATCGCGACATCGGCGCTGTTCGCCGCCGCCGACATCCGCGTCGCGCCCGCTTCGCCCGGAAAGGCGCAACGGCTGCAACCCTTCGTCGGCCATCCCCGTGCGACGCTCTATGTCAATCTCGAGGAGGCCGGGCTGCTCTGCCACTGCAGTTTCGACAGCTCTGCCGACGCGGCCCGCGCCCTGGCAGAGCGCGGCACCGGTCGCGTGCTGGTCACCGACGGCGGACGCGACGCGAGCGCAGCCAAGGCCGGTGGCGCCTGCCACACCGCAACGCCGCCCGAAGTTCTGGTGACCCGTGTCACCGGCGCGGGCGACACATTCATGGCGGCCCACATCGCCGCCGAGCGCCGCGGCGCCGGCGATCGCGATGCGCTGGAGCAGGCGCTCCGCGCGGCCGCCGCCTTCGTATCCGGAGACACGCCCCAATGATCCAAACGCAAGACAGCGCCGAAGTCGCCGCCGCCCGCCGCGAGGGCAAGCCGCTCGTCGCGCTCGAGAGCACCATCATCACCCACGGCATGCCCTGGCCGCAGAACGTGGAAACCGCCCGCATGGTCGAGGCGACCGTCCGCGAGGCCGGCGCGGTGCCCGCCACGATGGCGGTGATCGACGGGGTGCTCCGGGTCGGTCTCGACGACGAGGTGCTCGACGGGTTCGCGCAGTCGGGCAACGTCGCAAAGCTGTCGCGCGCGGACATGGCCGCCTGCCTCGCCACCGGCGGGACCGGGGCGACGACCGTGGCGGCGACGATGATCGCGGCGCGGCAGGCCGGCATTCATGTCTTCGCCACCGGCGGCATCGGCGGCGTGCACCGCGGCGCCGAGACGAGCTTCGACATTTCCGCCGATCTCCAGGAGCTCGCCCGGACACCGGTCACCGTGGTGGCGGCGGGCGCCAAGGCGATCCTCGATCTGCCGAAGACCTACGAAGTGCTGGAGACGCTCGGCGTGCCGGTCATCGCCTACGGACAGGACACGCTGCCGGCCTTCTGGTCGGCGACGTCCGAGATCGCCGCACCGCTGCGGATGGACAGTGCCGAAGAGATCGCCCGCGCGCACGCGATGCGCGCCGCGCTCGGCCTCGACGGCGGCCAGTTGATCGCGAACCCGATCCCGGTCGACGACCAGATCGAGGCGGGCGTCCTCGCCCCGATCATCGCGCAGGCGCTTCAAGAAGCGGAAGAGCAACGCATCACCGCGAAAGCGGTGACGCCGTTCCTGCTCGACCGGCTCTATACCCTGACCGAGGGCAGGTCGCTGGTCGCCAACATTGCCCTCGTGCTGAACAATGCGCGCCTCGCCGCGGCCATTGCGAAACAATTGGGCGGCCTGCTCAAATAGCAGCCCCCGGCGCGTGGGCGTGCGTTGTTTTCAAGGGGGCGATCCATTAGATACGACTGGACGCGTTCCACGAAGGCACCAAATTGACAGAGCCCCAGTCCCCGGACCATCCTCCGAAGCCGCGCTTGCGCATCTTCGGCAGGCTTCTTGCCGGGCTTCGCAACAATCTGCTGACCGGGATCATCGTGATCGCGCCGGTCGGCCTGACGGTCTGGCTGATCTGGACAGTCGTCGGCTGGGTCGACGGGTTCGTCTGGCCATTCGTGCCCGCGTACTGGCACCCGACGGAGATCTTCAACCGCTCGCTCGGCCTCGTCGGCGAGGACCGGATCGAAGTGAACGTCCGCGGCCTCGGCGTCGTGGTCTTCGTGGTCTTCACCATCCTCGTCGGCTGGATCGCCAAGGGGCTGATCGGTCGCTCCTTCATCCGCTGGGGCGAGAGCATGGTCGGCCGCCTGCCGGTCGTCCGCTCGATCTACAACGGTGTGAAACAGATCGCCGAGACGGTCTTCGCCCAGTCCGAGACGAGCTTCGAGAAGGCCTGCCTGATCGAGTATCCGCGCAAGGGGATCTGGGCCGTCGGCTTCATCTCGACCAACACGCGTGGCGAGGTGCGCGAAAAGTCGACCGGGCAGGAGATGCTGTCGATCTTCCTGCCGACGACTCCGAACCCGACCTCCGGCTTCCTGCTGTTCCTGCCCAAGGACCAGGTGATCGAACTCGATATGTCGATCGAGGAAGCGGCCAAGCTCGTGATCTCCGCCGGGCTGGTCTACCCCGGCTCCCGCGACGAAGTGTTGCCGGAGGCTCTGGAGAAGGAGGCCGACCGCCTCGCCAAGACGAACCGGGAACACGAGAGGGCGTGACCCCGTGACGATGCTCGGGCCTGCGCTCACCGGCTTCCTCACCGGGTTCTCCCTCATCCTCGCCATAGGGGCGCAGAATGCCTTCGTGCTGCGGCAGGGTCTGTTGCGGACACATGTCTTCGAGCTATGCCTGCTCTGCGCTCTGTCGGACGCGCTTCTCATCACTGCCGGGGTGGCCGGGTTCGGCGCCATCACCGCTGCCCTGCCCATGCTGCCGACGATCATGACGCTGGGCGGCGCGGCCTTCCTGCTGGTCTACGGGGCGCTGCGGCTCAAGGCCGCGTGGGACGGAGACTACCACATGACGCTCACTGGCGGGTCGGCGCCACTTGCCGCGACGCTTGCGACCGGCGCGGCCTTCACCTGGCTCAACCCGCATGTCTACCTCGATACGCTTGGCCTCGTCGGGGCGGTCTCCACGCAATACGAGGCGCTCGGCCCCAAGACGGCTTTCGGGATCGGCGCGGTTACGGCGTCCTTCGTCTTCTTCTTCTCGCTCGGCTACGGGGCGCGGCTGCTGGCGCCGGTGATGACGTCCGCCCGCGCGTGGCGCTGGCTAGACATCGGGATCGGCATCGTGATGTGGGCGCTCGCCGCGAAGCTGCTCCTCAGCTGAACATCTCGCGCAGGTCGACCGTGCCGCGCTCGTTCAGGTCGCTCCAGTGCGCGTCGAGGAACTTCTCCGCCGCCTCGCGCCCCGCCGCCTTGAGACGGGCCAGCACGACCGGGGTCGGCACCATCTTCGTGGCGATGTTGAGCTCGTTCATCAGCATGTCGTCCGAGATCATGTGGACGAGCACTTCCTTCATCGCCCCCTTCTGCACCGCACCGTCCCCAAGCAGGCGATGGACGAAGGACACCGCCCGAAGCTCCCGCAGTAGCGAGGAGTTGAAGCTGATCTCGTTGATGCGGTTCTGGATCGCCTGCGGATAGGTCGGTACTTCCTCCCGGTAGAGCGGATTGATGTTCACGATCACCACGTCGTCGGGCAGGTGCCTGGCGTAGAGCGGGAACAGCGCCGGATTGCCGGTGTAGCCGCCGTCCCAGTAAGCCTCGCCGTCGATCTCGACCGCCTGGAACAGCGTCGGCAGACAGGCGGAGGCAAGCACGGCGTCCGCCGTGATCCCCTCGCCCGAGAAAACCCGGATCTTGCCGCTGCGCACGTTGGTCGCGCAGATATAGAGCTCCGGCCCGTCGGCCGCGCAGACATGGTCGAAGGCAAGCTCGGACAGGATGTGCCGCAGCGGGTTCTTGAAGACGGACCCGTAGACATAGGGCGACATCATCCGCGACGAGATATCGAACGCGGCGAATGCCGGCGAATACTCGATCGCCTTCGCCAACGCCGGCGCGGACGGCGCGAAGGCGTCGATCCAGGCCGTCAGCCGGTTGTCGGTGACCGCGCCGACCTGAGTCCAGAGCCAGTCGAGACGGGCGCGGGCGCCGTCATTGCCGTCCTCGACCAGCCCCGCCTTCAACGCTGCGGCATTGAGAGCGCCGGCCGAGGTGCCCGACATCGCGGCGATCTCGACCCGGCCATCCTCGAGCAGCCGGTCGAGCACACCCCAGGTGAAGGCGCCATGCGCCCCACCACCCTGCAGCGCGAGGTTGATGCGTTTCGGTTCAGCCACCTACCGCGCCGTCCAGCCGCCATCCATGCTGTGGGTCGTGCCCGTCATCTGCGCAGCATGGTCGGAGCAGAGGAACACCGCCAGCCCGCCGAGCTGCTCGAGCGTGGCGAACTCCTTCGAGGGTTGGCGATCCAGGATCACCTCGCGGATCGCCGTCTCGCGGTCCATGTCGTACTGCTTCATCGTATCGGGGATCTGGGCCTCGACGAGCGGTGTCATCACGTAGCCCGGACAGATCGCGTTCGCGGTGATCGGCTCCTCCGCCGTCTCGAGCGCGGTCACCTTGGTAAATCCGACGACCCCGTGCTTGGCCGCGACATAGGCCCCCTTGTAGGGAGAGGCCCGAAGGCCGTGGGCGGAGGAGATGTTGATCACCCTGCCCCACCCGGCCTTGCGCATCATCGGCAGCGCGGCCGCCGTGGTGTGAAAGACCGAGGACAGCATGATCGCGATGAGGGCGTCCCACTTCTCGACCGGGAACTCTTCGATCGGGGCGACATGCTGGATGCCGGCGTTGTTGACGAGGATGTCGCAGGTGCCCGCCTGTTCGACCAGCGCTCGGGCTTCCTCGCCTCTGGACAGGTCGCCCTTGATGTAGCGCGCGGTGACGCCGAATTCCTTGCCGACCTCCTCAGCCAGCGCGTGATCCTCGTCCCGGTCGGTGAAGGAGTTCAGCACGACATTCGCGCCCTCTGCGGCGAGCGCGCGCGCGACGCCGAGCCCGATGCCGGAGTTCGATCCCGTGACGACGGCGGTTTTCCCCTTGATGGACATGGCTCTGCTCTCTCCGAGGTCTGGACTGATTGATCACGCCGCCCGGTGGCCGGCTCTCGAAAGAGATAGTGCTGCGGGTGCGAACTCAGTTCAACCTCCCGCACCGCTCGCGGACTCGGCAAGTGTCCGCCAAGGCGTCGAAAGGCGGATTGCCGCTACGCGCCTCGCGGGCGATGACGCACGTCTCGCCGCACCGATTCTTCCGATGGATTTGCCGAGGGGATTCGCGCGCGCCGGGCGGAATTGCAGAAGCACGCTGCTTACCAATGCATCAAAGAAAAAAACGCCCGCACAAGGCGGGCGTTAAGTTATTGAGGCAGGTTTCATACAGGCAAGAAACCTATCGAGCAGTGCCCCCCTTATAAGCAATCTGCCGCGACTGTCCAAGGTAAAAGTTTGATAAGGCTGGCGGACGTCTCTACGCTCATCCTCAAGATCAACAGGGAGCAGAGGGATTGTCGCTGAAATGAGATCGCAGATTTTCGCCCGAACCGGGCTCGCCGCCATCGCCGTTTCGCTGACACTCGGCGTCACATCCGCCACCGCCGAGCCGGCCCACGGCATAGCTATGTACGGGGAGCCCGAGCTCCCACCGGATTTTGTGGCGCTCCCCTATGCCAACCCGGACGCACCCGTGGGCGGCCGGATCGTTGAGGCCAACGTCGGCACGTTCGATTCCCTCAATCCCTACATCCGCAAAGGCAACGTCCCCTGGCAGATCCGCTTCTACATCGGCGAGACGCTGATGGGCCGGTCGCTGGACGAACCCTTCACGCTCTACGGGCTGCTCGCCGAGTCGATCGAGACCGGACCGAATCGTGAGTGGGTCGAGTTCACGCTGCGCCCGGAGGCGGAGTTCTCCGATGGCTCACCCGTCACCGTCGAGGACGTGATCTGGTCGTTCGAGACGCTCGGGACCGAGGGCAACCCGCGCTACGCCTCCTTCTGGTCCGCCGTCGAGAGCCTGGAACAGACCGGCGAGCGCACCGTGCGCTTCACCTTCAACACCGACAACCGCGAGCTTGCGCTTCTGGCCGGTATGCGGCCGATCCTGAAGAAGGCGCAGTTCGAAGGGCTCGACTTCGCCGAGGAAGGCGACAGCGTCGTGCCGATCGCCTCCTCCCCCTACGTGATCGACGATTACGAGATGGGCCGCTTCGTCTCGCTGCGCCGCAACCCCGACTACTGGGGCTGGGATGTGCCGTTCCGCGCCGGCAGCTTCAACATCGAAGAATACCGGCTGGAATTCTTCGGCGATGAGACAGCCGCGTTCGAGGCCTTCAAGGCCGGCGAAGTCACCACGACGCGCGAGTTCAGCGGCGGTCGCTGGCAGACACAGTATGACTTCCCCGCCATCCAGTCGGGCGAATACGTCAAGGAAGAGATCGCGCACGAACGGCCGTCGGGGATGACCGGCTTCGTGATGAACACCCGCAACCCGCTGTTTCAGGACTGGCAGGTGCGCGAGGCGCTCATCACCGTCTTCAACTTCGAGTTCATCAACGACGCGATGACCGGCGGGGCACAGCCGCGCATCACCTCCTACTTCTCCAACTCGCCGCTTTCGATGGATCACGGCCCTGCCGAGGGCCGCGTGCTCGAGCTGCTGGAGCAATATTCCGACGACCTCCTGCCCGGCGCCATCGAAGGCTACGACCTGCCCGTCTCCGACGGCAGCGAGCGCAACCGCGCCGGCACCGCGCGTGCGCTGGAGCTGTTCGAAGAAGCTGGCTGGACCATCGAGGACGGCGTTATGCAGAACGAGGAAGGTGAACCCTTCGAGTTCGATATCCTTCTCGAACAGGGCGGCAGCGAGAATTCCTCGATCATCGACATGTACCTCCAGTCGCTGGAACGGGTCGGTATCGAGGCGTCCGTCACCACCGTGGACGATGCGCAATATACCGAGCGCACCGACCTCTACGACTTCGACATGACCTACTTCCGCCGGGCCCTGTCGCTGTCGCCGGGGACGGAGCAGTATCTCTACTGGGGCTCGGAATATGTCGACGAGGAAGCGGGCCGGAACCTGATGGGTGTCAGCTCGCCCGCCGTCGATGGCCTCGTGGATACGCTGCTGACCGCCACCGACAGCGAGGATTTCTATGCCGCTGCCAAGGCGCTGGACCGGGTGCTGACGACGGGCCGCTACGTGATCCCGATCTACCAGTGGAACGTCTCGTGGCTGGCCCATGACGCCGCGTTGAAGCACCCCGAGACGATCCCGATCATGGGCGACACGACGAACTGGCTCCCCGACTACTGGTGGTACGAGGAGGACTGATCCTCCCGCCCCTAGCACGATCGCGGCCCGCCTCCGACAAGGAGGCGGGCCGTTTCAATTGCAGCGATCGAGCGTCCGGTGAATTAACCGCCCCTTAAGGTCTGTGTGCTGGCATGTCCCCTGACAACGCGCAGCAGCGGAGGGGTTCTCATGTCCTGGACATCAGTCACGGCGGAGTGGCAGGTCTTCATACGCGCTTTCTGCGCCGCCTTCCCCCACCTCGACGGCGAGGCGCTCCGCCGCTTTCGCGGCGACCGTGCGAAGCTCGTAACCTATCTCTCCGAAGCTCACGACCTGACCGAGGCGGAGGCGTGCGAGACGCTGACCGACTGGTTCGACCTGAACGGGCCGCGGATTCTCGCCGAACTTGCCCGTGCGGCCTAGGAACCGGGACTCCGCGCGGGTGTTGGTCTTGCGAATGAACGGAGGACTACAACATGGAATGGCGTGAGGTTTCGTCGAACTGGACCGCTTTCGTCCCCAGCGTGCTGACCCGCTGGCCCGCGATCGAAGAAGAAGAGGCGCTGGATGTCGATGGTGACCGTGCGCGTCTGACCACGCTGGTCGCGAACCGCATGGCGATGAGCCAGGCAGTTGCCGACGGCGAAGTCACCGACTGGCTGATGGGCATGGCCCCGGCCGATACGATGATGGACGAAAGCCTGGACAATGCCCGGATCAGCGCATCCGCGGCGGACATTCCTCCGGGCGAGGACGTCTATTCCGAAGACGCCGAGTTCGGCGACGACAATGAAG
This sequence comes from Pelagovum pacificum, assembly GCF_016134045.1. Classification (NCBI taxonomy): domain Bacteria; kingdom Pseudomonadati; phylum Pseudomonadota; class Alphaproteobacteria; order Rhodobacterales; family Paracoccaceae; genus Pelagovum; species Pelagovum pacificum. The sequence goes on from NZ_CP065915.1 coordinate 1,929,788, forward strand.
CTGACCCGCCGGTGGGACGCACCGGTTGACCGAAGCCGCCGCACGCGGCGCAGAGGCAAAGGAGCAAGACATGAACTGGCAGGACATTACCCGTAATCCCGATCCCGTTGTCGAAGAGCTGCGGCAGCACTTCCCGGCGACAGATCCGGACGAAGTCCTCAAGACGGACAAAGAGCGCGCGGTTGAGAAGCTGGCCCGCGCCAATGATCTGACGCGCCGCGAGGCGCAGGTGGAACTGGACGACCTGATGTTCGCCACCGACCTTCGCCGCTATCGCCGCAAGGCGTGATCTGCGCTGCGCGGAAGGCTCTTCGAAGGGCCTTCCGCCCTACCCGACCGATGTCACCCAGAGGATCGTCGCATCGTCGGGGCTGATGGACACCACGTTGTGTCCCATCGCAGCGTCGTAATAGGCGCTGTCGCCGCGTCGCATGTCGACCGGCTCGTAGAATTCCGTGAACAGCCTGATCTGCCCGGTGAGGACGTAAAGGAACTCTTCCCCGTCGTGGCGGACCCAGCCATCGAACTCCTCGAAGGTTCTGGCCCGAATCCGCGCGTGGTAGGGTAACATCTTCTTCTGGCTCAGGCTTTCGGCCAGCAACTCGTGCTCGTAGGTCGTCGTGGCATGAGCCGCACCCTCGCCCGTCCGGGTCAGCGACATGCGCCCGTTGACGCGGCTGTCTGCCGGCGGCGTGAAGAGTTGCGGGATGGAGATGTCGAGCCCGGTCGCCAGCTTCTTCAGCGCGTCATAGGTCGGCGACATCTGACCGTTCTCGATCTTCGACAGCGTCGAGCGTGCCAGCCCGGCCTTCTTCGCAGCCTGCTCCAGCGTCCAGTCCCGCTCCTTGCGCAGGCCCCGCACACGCTCGCCTAGGTCCAGCGGCTGAACAGCCGCATCCGGTCCGCGAGAGCGGGTGACCCGAAGCAATGTGCCGTTGTCCCTGATCGTCATGAGCCGTCATAGGCGCAAATCCGCGAAGCTTGCAACCTGCGCCGCCGGAAGCTAGCGGTTGGCCATGACAGTCAAGCTCGACATCATCTCCGATCCCGTCTGCCCGTGGTGTTACATCGGCAAAACGAACCTCGACCGCGCGCTTGAGCGTGCCGGCAATCCGTTCGTCGTTGAATGGCACCCGTTCCAGCTCAACCCCGACATGCCCGCCGAGGGTATGAACCGGGCCGAGTATCTCACCGCGAAGTTCGGCGAGGGCTACGAGGACGCCTACCAGAACGTCCGCATCCAGGCCGCGCAGGCCGGGCTCGAGATCGACTTCGACGGCATCACCCGGATGCCCAACACGATCGACGCGCACCGCCTGATCCACTGGGCGGGGATCGAGGGGCGGCAGACCTTCGTCGTTCAGCGTCTGTTCGAGGCCTACTTCAAGGAACATCGCGACATCAGCGATCACGAGGTGTTGGCCGACATCGCCGACGCGGTCGAGATGGACGCCTCCGTCGTGCGCCGCCTGCTCGAATCCGACGCCGACATCGAGGATATCCGCAGCCGCGATGCCCACAGCCGTGAGATGGGCGTGACGGGCGTGCCGACCTTCATCGTCGGCCAGCGCCACGCCGTGCCCGGCGCACAGCCCGCCGATCTCTGGGCCAAGGTCATCACCGAGATCATGGAGAAAGAGGCCGAGGAGGCCACCGACGACGAGGGGTGAGCCCCCTTGGACCTCCGGCCAAGGTTGTCTAAGCAACTCCTAACGCCGGGCCATCCGAGTCCGACGGGATCCCTTGCCCTCGATCGGACAGCCCATGAAAGACTCCGCCCCCTCTTCCATCGACGACCGCCGACGCCTTCGCGAACCCGAGTTCATCGCGTTGATGGCGATGAGCTCCGCCGTCGTCGCCTTCTCCGTCGATGCCATGCTGCCGGCCCTGCCGAGCATTGCAGATGAACTGACGCCCGACGCGCCGAACCGTGCGCAGCTGATCGTCACCGCCTTCATCTTCGGCATGGGCCTCGGCACGCTGGTGGCCGGCCCGCTTTCCGACCGCTTCGGGCGCAAGCCTGTCTATCTTGGCGGCATCGCGCTCTACATCACCGGGGCGATCCTCGCCTGGTCGGCGCCGACGCTGGAGCTGATGCTGGCCGCGCGCCTCGTCCAGGGCCTCGGCGCGGCGGGGCCGCGTGTGGTCTTCATGGCAATGATCCGCGACCTCTACGCCGGACGCGCGATGGCGCGGATCCTGTCCTTCGTGATGATGTTCTTCACGCTGATCCCGGCGCTCGCGCCTCTGCTCGGCAACACCATCATCGAGCTGTTCGGCTGGCGCGCGACCTTCGTCGCGTTCGTCGTCTTCGCCATGACGGCAATGAGCTGGATGTTCCTGCGCCAGCCCGAAACGCTGCCGCCCGAGCGTCGCGCGCCGGTCAGCCCCAAGGCGCTGCTCTCGGCACTGAAGGAGATCTTCTCGACCCAGACCGCGCTGCTCGCCACCGTGGTTCAGACCTTCATCTTCGGGATGCTGTTCTCCAACATCTCCTCGACCCAGATGATCTTCGACCAGACTTACGGCTATGGCGACACGTTCCATCTCTGGTTCGGCGGCCTCGCCATCCTGGCGGCGAGCGGCAACGTCCTGAACGCGCAGGTGGTGGTGAAGACCGGCATGCGCGCCCTGATCCGCTGGGCGATGATGGGCCAGATCTTCTTCTCGACCGCGATGATCCTCGTGCTGTGGCTGCCGCTCCCGGCCTCGGTCGAGTTCCCGCTGTTCCTTATCTGGACGTGGAGCCTGTTCTTCCAGATGGGCCTGACCATCGGCAACCTGAACGCGCTCGCGCTGGAGCCGCTTGGCCATATCTCGGGGAGCGCGTCGGCGCTGATCTCGGCCGTATCGACCATCGGTTCCGTCATCATCGGCGCGACGGTGGGGCTCGCCTTCAACGGCACACCCCTGCCGCTCGCGCTCGCCACGCTGACCTTATCCTCGCTGTCCCTGTTCCTGACCACGAAGATCAAGCGGGACAGCGACCCGGATTAACCTTCGATATGGGCGACGCGCGCGCCCGACTTGTTCGAGGTGACGACGCCGAGCGACTTGAGCTTGCGGTGCAGCGCCGAGCGCTCCATCCCGACGAAGGCTGCGGTGCGGGAAATGTTGCCGCCGAAGCGATTGATCTGGGTGAGCAGGTATTCCCGCTCGAACAGCTCGCGCGCCTCGCGGAGCGGCAGCGTGGCGAGCCCGCCCGACAGCACCACCCGGTCGTCGTCGGAGCCGGTCCGCTCTTCCGTCGCAGGCAGTTCGCGGGCCGAGATCTCGCCCGTTCCTTCGCCGAGGATCAGCACCCGTTCGACGACGTTCTTCAGCTGGCGGACGTTGCCCGGCCAGATCATCGTCTGCAACAGCGCGCGCGCATCGTCGGCAAGACGGCGCAGCGGCAGGCCCTGCGACTTGTTGAACATCTCGATGAAGTGCTCGGCCAGCACAGGAATATCCTCACGCCGCTCTTCAAGAGAGGGCACGGCGATCGGCACGACGTTCAGACGGTGGAACAGCTCCTGACGGAAGTTTCCCGCTTCAATTTCGCCTTTCAAGTCCCTGTTTGTACTGGAGATTACCCGAATGTCGACTTGCACCTTGTCGCTGCCACCGACCCGCTGGAACTGCTGGTCGACGAGCACGCGAAGGATCTTGGACTGCGTGCCAAGCGGCATGTCCGCCACTTCGTCGAAGTAGATCACGCCGCCGTTCGCCTCTTCCAGCAGGCCGCGTTCGATCCCGCGTTCGCTGCTTTCGCGGCCGAACAGCACCTCTTCCATGCGCTCGGGCTCCACCGAGGCGGAGTTGACGCTGACGAAGGGCCCCTGCGCGCGGTTCGACTTGGCGTGGATGTAGCGGGCGGCCACTTCCTTGCCCGATCCGGCGGGGCCGGTCAGCATCACGCGGCCATTCGACTTGGTCACCTTGTCGAGGTTGCTCTTCAGCGTGCGGAAGGCGCCGCTGTCTCCGAGCAGCTCGGTCGCGCCCTGCTCGCTGCGCTTCAGCTCGAAATTCTCGCGGCGCAGGCGGGAGGTCTCCATCGCGCGCCGGATCACGACGAGAAGCTGGTCGATGTTGAACGGCTTCTCGATGAAGTCGTAGGCGCCGAGCTTGATGGCGGCGACCGCGGCTTCGATGTTGCCGTGGCCCGAGATGATGATGATCGGGATATCGGGGTGGTCTCGTTTCACGGACTTCAGGATCTCGATCCCGTCCATGTCGCTGTCTTTCAGCCAGATATCGAGGATCAGCAGCGCGGGCTGCGCCTTCGCCACCTCGGCCATGCACTGGTCGGAGGTGCCGGCCAGCCGGGTCGTGTAGCCCTCGTCATGCAGGATTTCCGCGACCAGTTCGCGGATGTCCCGTTCGTCGTCGGTTATGAGAATATCGCCCATCTTATTCTTTCTACCTCTACACTGCCTGTTTTTCCGCCCACGCCCCGACCTGCGCGACCGGGAGGGTCACGATGGCCAGTGCGCCGGCGTGGTTGCTTTCATCGAACGGCTCCGCATCCGTCAGGGTCAGCGCGCCGCCGTGTTCCTCGATGATCTTCTTGACGATCGGCAGGCCCAGTCCGGTGCCTTTCGATCGCGTGGTCACGTAAGGTTCGAACAGCCGGGCCCGGTCCTCGGGCAGGCCGATACCGTTGTCTGCAATCTCGATCCGCGCCTCGTTGTCGGCATGGGACATCCGGATGCGGATCTGGGGCGTGACCTCGTCACCCTTTTCCTGTCGCGTTTCAATGGCTTCGCCGGCGTTCTTGATAAGGTTGGTGAGCGCCTGACTGATCATCGTCGCGTCCAAATCGGCCAGCACCGCTTCAGCCGGCAGGTCCGCGGTGAAGGCGACCTCGGGTTGTCCGGCCTCCTGCAAGGTTACCGCATCGCGCACCAGTGCCGTCAGGTCATTGCGAATACGCTCCGGCTCCGGCATCCGCGCGAACTTGGAGAACTCGTCCACGATGCGCCGCAGGTCGTTGGTCTGTCGCACGATGACGTCTGTCATCTGGAACAGGGTTTCTTCATCTTCGTCAGACACTTTCGGGCCGAACTTGCGCTTGATCCGCTCGGCAGAGAGCTGGATCGGCGTCAGCGGGTTCTTGATCTCGTGCGCGATGCGCCGGGCCACGTCGCCCCAGGCCGCCATCCGCTGCGCGCTGACGAGGTCGGTCACATCGTCGAACGCGACCACGTAGCCCTCGATCCGCCCCGCCTCGGACCGGCGCGGGGCCATGCGGACGAGCAGGCTCTCCTGCTTGCCGGACCGGATGAGGTTCACCTGCTCCTGCAGCACCTTGCGCTTCTCGCGGCGCAGACGGTCGAAGAGCGGTTCGAACTCGGGCACGGCGACGGCGAGCGAATCCTGCTGGGTGGTATCGTCCACCGCCAGCAACCGCTTGGCCGACGGGTTCACGAAGGTCACCCGCCCCTTGGCGTCCAGCCCGACCACGCCCGACGTAATGGACGACAGCACGCTGTCGAACAGCCGTCGCCGGGTCTCGATCTGGTCGGTGCGGCGCAGAAGCTCCTGCCGCTGCTGCTTCAGTTGAGACGTCATCTGGTTGAAGTAGCGACCGAGCTGGCTGATCTCGTCGTCGCCCTTCTCCTCGCGGACGCGCACGTCGAGGTCCCCTGCCCCGACCCGCTGCGATGCGCCGACGAGCCGGCCGACGGGCCGTGACAGCCGCTCCGCAAACCAGAGGCCGAGCCAGATGGCGGCGAGGATCAGGATCACGGCGAAGCCGAAATAGATCAGCCCGAACTCGAACAACAGTCGTCCGCGATCCTGCTCGAGCTGCTGGTACAGCGTCACCGTCTCCTGCGTCTCGTCCAGCAGGGACAGGATGCCACCGTCGACTTCGCGACTGACGTAAAGCAGGTGGTCGGTGAAATCCTCCAACGGCAGGATCGCCCGGAACTCGTTGTTGTCCCAGTCCTCGATGATCGAGATGCCGTCGCGATAGGCCTCGTCGATGCTCTCCTGCGACGGCTGTTCGAAGTCGAACAGGTAGGAGCGCGCACCACGGGCCACGATCTCGCCCGTACCGTCGATCACGAAGGCCTCCGTCAGGCCGCGCTCGATCTGGCCCTGCACCCGGCCGAGCGCCTGCCGGATCTCGCCGGGGCTCATGAAGAAGGTGCTGCGCCGCTCCTCGTTCAGGTAGTCGGCGAGGTCGCGCCCGTCCTCCGCCAGTTCCTGCCGGTGTTCATCCTCGTAGGCCTGCGCCGCTGCGAGCGACGAGCCGACCACGTTGCGCACCCGGTCGGAGAACCAGCCCTCCAGCCCGACATTCAGGGTCAGCACGGCAAAGACCGCGACCAGCACCGTCGGCACCAGCGCGACGACGGCGAAGACCCCCGTGAGCCGCAGGTGAAGCCGCGAGCCGGCAGAGCGCGCGCGCCGCGCCGCGACCATCGACATCACGCGCCGCAGCACCAGCGTCGCGACGATCAGCACGTAGGCGAGGTCGACGGTCAGCAGGATCCGCACTCCGGGCGATCCGATGACCGAATTGAGCGGCCCGAGGAAACTGACCGTCAGCCCGGCCAGGATCGGGCCAAGCAGGACCAGCCCGATCGTGGCCGCGTTTTGCACACGCCGCTCCCGCCGCCATCTGCTGACGCGGGTCAGCTGCAGATCGATCGGAGACCGCCGCACTTGCTCGCCCAGTTCTTCTTGGGGACGTGCTTGCGCACCTCCACCGCCACACTTCCGTGTTCCATGCGCCACATGGCGACTCCGACACGGTTCTGTTGCGCTTTTACATCAACTTGCGGCGGCGTGTCACGCGAATATCGAGGTCGGTGATCTTCTTCCTCAACGTATTGCGGTTGATGCCCAGCAGATCGGCACATTTGGCCTGATTCCCGCCGGTGGCATCGAGCGTGATCTCGATCAGCGGCAGCTCCACTTCCTTCAGGATCCGCTGGTAAAGGCCCGGCGGCGGCAACACTCCGCCATGCAGGTCGAAGTAGCGCCGCAGGTGCTTGGCCACCGAGGCGGAGAGTTTCTCGCCCTCGCCGCCACCGCGCAGCGGCTCCATCGCCGGCTGGTTGCCAAGCACGTGTTCGACTTCGACGCGCGTCACCTCGTCCTCGGTCGCGGTAAAGACGAGCCGGCGGATCGCGTTCTCCAGTTGGCGGACGTTGCCGGGCCAGGAATATGCGCGCACCAGGTCCATCGCCTGTGGGCTGAGGCGCTTCAGCGCGGCGCCTTCGCGTTCGGCGCGGGCAAGGAAATGCTCGGCCAGCAGCGGGATGTCGTCGACGCGCTCGCGCAGCGAGGGCACGGCCAGCGTCACGCCACCGAGCCGGTAATAGAGGTCCTCGCGGAAGTCGCCCGCCTCCATCCGGTTCATCAGGTCGATCTGGCTGGTCGACATGATGCGCGGGCCGGAGTCGCCGAGCGCGTCGAGCATCCGGACGATCCGGCTCTGCGCCTCGTCGGGGAAGTCGCCGACCTCGTCGAAGACAAGGCTGCCGCCCTTGGCGCGCGACAGGAGCGCCGACGGCCCCTCCGCCCCTTCGAGATCGGCGGCGTTGGCGACCACGAAGGGCAGCGTACGCCGGTCCGAGAAATCGTGGATCGCCCGCGCGATCAAGGACTTGCCTGTGCCGCTCTCGCCCGAGATCAGGACGGGCAGTTGCGTGTTCATCACCCGCGCGACCAGACGGTAGAGCGACTGCATCGCCGGTGTGCGTCCCACCAGCGGCAGGTCGCCCTCGCCCCGCTCCGCATCCGGGCGCGGCGGCGGCGCGCGGCGCTTCACCTCGAGGGCGCGACCGGCGCGCTTCATCAGGTCGGGCAGGTCGAAGGGTTTAGGAAGGTAATCGTAGGCCTCGGCCTCCGCCGCCTGGATCGCGGTCATGATCGTGTTCTGCGCCGAGATGACGATGACCGGCAGGCCCGGCCGCTTCTCGGAGATCATCGGCAACTGATCGAGCCCGTTGCCGTCCGGCATGATGACGTCGGAGATGACGAGATCGCCCTTCCCTTCGTCCACCCACCGCATCAGCGTCACGAGGGAGGAGGTGGCGTGCACCTTGCAACCAGCACGAGTCAGGGCCTGCGTGAGCACGGTCCGAATGGTGCGATCGTCGTCGGCGACGAGTACGGTTCCGTCCATCTAGTCTTCTCCGGTGTCAGTTACGTCCTTGGGGACGAGCGGTAGGGAAAGTCGGAACACGGTGCGGCCGGGAATGCTCTCGACCGAGATCCAGCCGCCGTTGTCTGCGATGATCTTGCTGACGAGCGCGAGGCCGAGCCCGGTGCCGTTCTCGCGGCCCGACACGAAGGGTTCGAACACGTCGGACGCTATGTCGGGCGGCAGGCCGGGGCCGTCGTCGATGATCTCCACCTGCAGTGGCAGGCGAACGTGATTGCCATCGGCGCGGCGGACCCGCAGCGACGGCTCGTAGAAGGTGCGCAGGCGGATCGAACCGCCCTCTTGCCCCGCTTCGGAGGCGTTCTTCAGCAGGTTCAGGAACACCTGCAGCATCTGGTCGGGGTCGACCCAGGTCTGCGGCAGCGAGGGGTCGTAGTCCTCGATGAACATCATGTGCGCGCCGAAGCCGACGCTGGCCGACTGACGCGACCGGTCGAGCAGGTCGTGGATGTTCACCGCCTTGCTCAGCGGCGGGCGCAGGTTGCCGAACTGCTCCACCTGCTCGAGAAGCTGCACGATGCGGCGGCTTTCCTCGACGATCAGGTCGGTGAGCTCGAGGTCGCCGTTCTCCAGGTTCATCGACAGCAGCTGCGCCGCGCCGGTGATCCCGGCGAGCGGGTTCTTGATCTCGTGCGCCAGCATCTCGGCCATGCCGATGGCCGATTTCGCCGCACGGCCAGAGACGGCGTTCAGCGTCAGACGGCTCGCCACCTCGCGGGGGGAGATCATCATCAGCATGTAGCCCTCGGCGCTTTGCAGCGGGGCGAACTGGATGTTGCACTGCATCGGCGGGCGCTCACCGCTGCCGACATCGACGTCGTTCACGAAGAGCGAGGACTTCTGCTCCCGCGCCTTGGCGTAGGGTTCCTCCAGCGCGGCGTCGATCATCACCTTGTCCCAGAGCGGCGCGCCGGTGAGGCTGCGCGAGGACAGGTTCAGGAACGCCTCGGCTGCCGGGTTGCTGTCGGCGATCGTGTCATCGGGCGCGAGCAGCAGCGCGGGCACCGGGATCGAGTTCCAGAGCGACGGGTCGACGACATGGGTCATGCGGCAAGGGCCCTCGTATCCAGCGCATCGGGAAGCCGTGCGAGAACCGCGGCAGGGTCGCTCGCGGTCAGGATCTCGCGCCGCAGCGCCCCGTCCGTCCCCGCGCGGTCCATGTACCAGCCGAGGTGCTTGCGGGCGACGCGCGCGCCGAGCCCCTCGGGATAGAAGGCGAGCATCGCCTCGTAATGGGCGGCCACCATGTCAGCGAGCGCCCTGCCCTCCGGCACCTGCGGTGCTTGCGTGCCGAACAGGTCCGACGCGACTTGCGCGATTTTCCAGGGCGCGCCCTGCGCGCCACGCCCGATCATCACGCCGTCCGCGCCGGAGCGCGTCATCGCCGTCCGGGCAGTCCCGGTGTCGATGATATCGCCGTTGGCGATAAGCGGGATCGAGACGGCGTCGCGCACGGCCCGGATTGCCGCCCAGTCCGCGGAGCCCTTATAGAACTGGCAGCGGGTGCGGCCGTGGATCGTGACGAGCCGGATGCCGGCGCCCTCGGCTCGTTTCGCGATGTCGGCGGCGTTCAGGCAGTCGTCGTCCCAGCCGAGCCGGGTCTTCAGCGTCACGGGCACCGAAACTGCGCCGACGACCGCCTCGATCAGCGACAGCGCGTGATCGGGCGTGCGCATCAGCGCCGAGCCGGATTCGCCGTTCGTCACCTTCTTGGCGGGGCAGCCCATGTTGATGTCGATGATCGCGGCACCATTCGCCTCGGCGATGCGGGCGGCCTCGGCCATCCAATGCGCCTCGCGCCCCGCGAGCTGCACGGCGGTGCGCGCTTCGCCGAATCCGAGCTCCGCCTTCGCGCCGATTCCGAGGTGGCCCTGCACCATCTCCTGGCTGGCGACCATCTCGGACACGACCCAGCCGGCCCCGAAGGACAGCACCAGCTGCCGGAACGGCAGATCGGTAATTCCCGCCAGCGGCGCAAGCGCGACCGGCGGCGCGAGAACAGCCCCGCCGAGGTCGATCCGGACAGGTGTCCGGGAAGTCAGTGCCGTAGGATCGGTCATGTGCCCAACGATTGTGCGATCAAGGGGAGACGTAACCTCGCAACTCGGCGATAACAATGGGAGAGGCATCAATTCTAGCGGGACGCTGCGATGCGCCCATATTTTGAGCATGTCGCCGGGGTGCGAGGCAGGAATTGCACCGACCGCAACCTGCGCCTATGAGGAGCCATGAAAATCGCGGCCCTCATCGTGGCAGCCGGCCGAGGCCTCCGCGCCGGTGGCGGCACGCCGAAGCAGTGGCGCCCGCTTGCCGGCGCGCGAGTCATCGATCATGCCGTATCGGCCTTTCGCGCCGCCGGCATCGACGACATTCACCTCGTCCTGCATCCCGATGATACTTATGAGATTTCCGGCGTCACCATTACCCATGGCGCGGCGACTCGTGACGGTTCGGTGCGCAACGGGCTCGAGGCGATGGCGACCGATCCGCCCGACCTCGTCCTGATCCACGATGCCGCCCGGCCACTGGTTTCTTCCGCATTGATCGCCCGCGTCGTCGCCGCGCTGGAGGAGGTCGAGGCCGCCGCGCCAGCCGTGGCCGTGACGGATGCGCTATGGCGCGGCGAAAACGGGCAAGTGTCCGGAACCGAGTCCCGTGACAACCTCTGGCGGGCGCAGACTCCCCAAGGGTTCCGCTTCGATGCGATTCTCGCCGCGCACCGCGCTGCGACCGGGCCTGCGGCGGACGATGTTGCCGTCGCCCGCGCTGCAGGGCTTGCGGTCCGGATCGTCGACGGCGAGGAGGACAACCTGAAGATCACCACGCCCGGCGACTTCGCCCGGGCCGAGAAACTGATGGAGCGACAGATGGATGTGCGCCTCGGCAACGGCTACGACGTGCACCGCTTCGGCGAGGGCGATCACGTAGTGCTTTGCGGCGTGCGCGTGCCACACGGCCGCGGGCTGCAGGGCCATTCCGACGCCGACGTCGGGATGCATGCGGTCACGGATGCGATCTACGGCGCGCTGGCCGAGGGAGACATCGGCCGCCACTTCCCGCCGTCCGATCCGCAATGGAAGGGCGCGGCGAGCGAGATCTTCCTCGCCCACGCCTGCACCCTGGCGGCCGAGCGCGGCTATGCAATCTCGAACATCGACGTCACGCTGGTCTGCGAGCGCCCGAAGATCGGCCCGCATGCCGCTGACATGACGACGGAAATGGCTCGCATCATGCAGCTCGACCCGACCCGGGTGAGCGTCAAGGCCACCACCAGCGAGCGGCTTGGCTTCACGGGCCGCGAAGAAGGGATCGCCGCCATCGCGACGGCGACATTGATCAAATGAACCGACTTGTCGCCACGTTCTTCTACTCCGGCCTTCTCAGCCCCGCGCCCGGCACCTGGGGCTCGCTCGCCGCGCTGCCGGTCGCGCTCGTCCTGTTCTGGATCGGCGGGCCCTGGCTGGTGCTGATCGCCATTCCTGCGCTTTTCGCGCTCGGCCTTCACGCCGCGCGGGAGGTCACGCGGGACATGGCCGACCACGATCCCGGCTTCATCGTCGTGGACGAGGCCGTCGGCCAGTGGATCGCCCTGCTGCCCGTGCTGTTCGGCGCGTGGCACACCGGGGCCAATGTCCTCGCGCTCTGGCCCGGCTGGATCGCCGCCTTCGTGCTGTTCCGGCTGTTCGACATCACCAAGCCCGGCCCCGTAGGCGCGGCTGACCGGCGCGGCGACGCGATGGGGCTGATGCTGGACGATGTCTGGGCCGGTGTCTTCGCCGCGCTCAGCGTCGTCCTGCTTGCCGCGCTTGCCCACCTCCTGGTGATGCGATGAGCGCACTGCTCGACATCGCCCGCACCAAGGGCGTGATGATCGCGACGGCGGAGAGCTGCACCGGCGGGCTGATCGCAGGCCGCATCACGGATGAGCCCGGCACCTCGGATATCTTCGACCGGGGCTTCGTCACCTACTCCAACGCGGCCAAGGTCGAGATGCTGGGCATCCGTCCTAAAACGCTCGAAACGCACGGCGCCGTGTCGGAGGAGATCGCCCGCGAAATGGCGGAGGGCGCCGTCGCCCGCTCCGAAGCCTCGATCGCCGTGTCCGTCACCGGCATTGCCGGTCCCGGCAGCAGCGACACGAAGCCGGAGGGCCGCGTCTGTTTCGGCCTCGCCACACCGGCGGGCACGACGACGGAGACGGTGGAATTCGGCGCACTCGGGCGTGAGCAGGTGCGCAACGCCACCGTCACGCACGCGCTCGAACTGATCCTGAAGGCGCTTCAGGCGCTCTGATCCTGCTCTTCTGCCGCCTCGACGACTGAATCGTCGGCTGAGTTGGCCAGCCGCAGGCGGTCGTTGTCGAACTTCAGCCCCTGCATCGCGCGGCGGAACTCGATGATCGCCGTCTGCTTGGCCGCCGCCGACAGACCCGGATCGGGGTGACTCATCAGGCCCTTCAGGATCTTCTGCAACCGCTGCTGCACTTCGATCACCCCCGCGCCGTCCCGCGCGATGGAGCCGAAACCGTCCTCGAGCAGGTCCTCGGGCTCCATTACCGGGACATAGAGCCGTTCGTGAACGACGTCACCGATCCGGTCCCCCTCTCCTTCGAAGTCAGACAGGATCCGCGCGATCCGGCCGATCACGTCGATCGCGGTGCCGGGGTCGTTGATGCCCGGCGACAGCGCCTTGGAGCCGATCTCGCCCATCACGATCAGGCCGAAGCGGGGATCCTGCTCGTAGGTGCGCAGGTCCTCGACGACGACGTGGTCGCGCAACATGTCCCCGATGGAGCGCCCCTCGTCCGGGTCGCTCTCGACCTCATCGGTGCCGGTGACATAGGCCATCGTCTCGTTCATGTGCAGGAACTTGCCGGGCGGCGCGACGAGATAAATCTCGATCTCCCGCTCACGCGCCTGCGCATTCAGGGATTCCTGATACATCATGGATACATAGCCGGCTTTCTTCGTGCGCACCGGGACCGCGCCCTCAGGCACCTCGCGCAGCGGGTTGGCCCCGAGGCACGGTGTCTCTAGCCGCTCACGGAACTGCCGGACGGTGATCTCTTCCACCTGCCGCGTCGTATCGATCAGGCTTCCGAAGGTCTGGAGGTGCAGCGTCCAGCGGACCAGCGCATAGACGATCAGGATCAGCACGAACACCGTCATGACGAACAGCACCAGCGCCCGGTCGTCCGAATAGATCCCGATCTCGCGCAGGATGATCCCGGCCAGCGCGTAGACGTAAGCACCGATGAAGGTGGCGAGCGTGTTCTGCGTCGTCGGATCCCGCAGGATCAGCCGGTGCACGCGGGGTGTCCATTGCGAGGCGGTGTTGCGGTGCACGCTCACCATGACGGTCAGCGCAAAGATCGTCGCGGCAAGCATGGCGTTGGCGATGATGTCGAGCAGCCGGTCCGCCGCCTGACCGCCGACGAACGCAGACAGCTCGTCCGGGATCAGCGGCGAGATCAGCTGAGTCAGCCCGATCGCCAGCAGCGCGAGCGCGCCCATAAGCAGGACGCGCACCCACAAGGTGCGCCAGTAATCCACGGCCTTGCGCCAGATCGTCTCCGGCAGTGCTTTCCACTGACCCATCAGGTCCCTTCCTTCCGTGACCCCGGCGCGGCGTGTCGCGCGCGGGGGGCGATTCTGTCGCTCCATGGCATTTTCTCTGCCGGGCGCTCGTCTTAACGTGCGCCGAAGCAGAGGGAGATCAAACCCATGAAGACCACAACCCGCGTCGCTGTCATCGGGGGTGGCGTCGTCGGCTGCTCCGTCCTCTACCACCTCACGAAGCTCGGCTGGTCCGACGTGATGCTCATCGAACGCTCGGAGCTCACGTCCGGCTCCACCTGGCACGCGGCGGGCGGGTTTCACACTCTGAACGGCGATACCAACATGGCCGCGCTTCAGGGCTATACGATCCGCCTGTACCGCGAACTGGAGGAGATCACGGGGCTGTCCTGCGGGTTGCACCATGTCGGGGGCATCACGCTCGCCGACAACCGGGACCGGTTCGACATGCTGGTCGCCGAGCGGGCGAAGCACCGCTACATGGGGCTGGAGACGAACATCCTAGGCCCGTCGGAGATCCGGGACTACGCGCCGCACATCAACCTCGATGGGATCGTCGGCGCGCTGTGGGATCCGCTGGACGGGCACCTCGACCCGTCGGGCACGACCCATGCCTACGCCAAGGCGGCGCGGATGGGCGGTGCGGAAATCGTGTTGCACAACAAGGTTCTGGAGCTCAATCCTCGCGCAGACGGGTCATGGGACGTGTTGACCGAACAGGGCACGATCCATGCCGAGCACGTGGTGAACGCCGCCGGTCTCTGGGCGCGGGAAGTGGCGGCGATGGCGGGCACCTACGCGCCGCTGCACCCGATGGAGCACCAGTACCTCGTCACCGAGGACATCCCCGAGATCTACGAGGCGGAGGGTGAGCACCCCCACGTGATGGACCCGGGCGGCGAAAGCTACCTGCGGCAGGAGGGGCGCGGCCTCTGCATCGGCTTCTACGAGAAGCCCTGCAGGCCGTGGGGCGTCGGGGGCACGCCATGGACCTTCGGGCACGAATTGCTGCCGAACGACTTCGACAAGATCGAGGAGTCCGTCGCTTTCGCCTACCAGCGGTTCCCGCTGCTCGAGAAGGCCGGCGTCAAGACGGTGATCCACGGCCCCTTCACTTTCGCGCCCGACGGCAACCCGCTTGTCGGACCGGTGCCGGGGCTGCGGAATTTCTGGAGCGCCTGCGGCGTCATGGCCGGCTTCAGCCAGGGTGGCGGCGTCGGCCTCGTCCTCGCGCAGTGGATGGTCGAGGGCGAGCCGGAACGCGATGTCACCGCGCTCGACGTCGCCCGTTACGGCAGCTGGATCACCCGCGGCTACACGCTGCCCAAGGTGATCGAGAACTACCAGAACCGCTTCTCCGTCTCCTACCCGAACGAGGAACTGCCCGCCGCGCGGCCGCATCGCACGACACCGATGTACGACATCTTCACCGACCTTGGCGCGGTCTGGGGCCATCAGTTCGGGCTCGAGGTGGTGAACTACTTTGCCCAAGGCGATGAGCCAACGTACGAGACCCCGTCCTTCCGCCGCTCCAACGCCTTCGAGGCCACCGCGCGCGAGGTGAAAGCCGTGCGCGAGGGCGTCGGCATCAACGAGGTGCACAACTTCGGCAAGTTCTCCGTTACCGGACCGGACGCGCGCGCATGGCTCGACCGGGTTATGGCCGGCCGCATCCCTGCGCCGGGCCGGATGAGCCTGACACCGATGCTGTCCGGCAGCGGTCGCCTGATGGGGGATTTCACGGTCAGCTGCCTCTCCGAGACCGAATTCCGACTGACAGCCTCCTACGGGGCGCAGGCGATCCACCAGCGCTGGTTCGAGCGGCATCTCGACGGCGACGTCACCGTGCGCAACATTTCCGATAGCGTGAACGGCTTCCAGATCGCGGGACCGAAGGCGACCGAGCTGCTGCAAGCGGTGACGACCGATCCGGTCGACCTGCGGTTTCTCGATGTGCGGCCGATGATCGTCGGACAGGTGTCCTGTCTCGTCCAACGGGTCAGCTACACCGGCGACCTCGGCTACGAGATCTATTGCGACCCGATGGACCAGCGGCAACTCTGGTCAACCCTGTGGGACGCCGGCCAGCCGATGGGCCTGACGCCGTTCGGGATGCGGGCGATGATGTCGCTGCGGCTCGACCGGCACTTCGGCTCGTGGCTGCGGGAATTCTCGCCGGACTACACGGCGGCGGAAACCGGGATCGACCGCTTCATCTCCTGGAAGAAGAACGCCGATTTCATCGGGCGCGCGGCTGCGGAGGCAGAGCGGACAAGCCCCCCTGCCCGCGTCCTCGCGACCTTCGAGGTGGACGCCGACGACGCCGACGTCGTGGCGTACGAGCCGATCTTCCTCGACGGGTCGGTCGTGGGGTTCTGCACGTCGGGCGGCTACTCGCACTGGACAGGCCGATCGATGGCCTTCGGCTTCGTGCCGCGCGACCGCGCGACGGAGGGGCTGGAAGCGGAGATCGAGATCCTCGGCTCCATGCGCAAGGCGCGGCTCGTGACCGCGCTGGCGTTCGATCCAGAGGGGGAGCGCTACAAGTGATCCTCATCCCTGCCGCTGGCGCGTCCCGCCGGATGGGCGGAGACGACAAGCTGCTGCGCGAGATCGGCGGCGAGCCGATCCTCGTGCGGCAGGTTCGGCGGGCGCTTGCGACGGGGTCACCGGTGGTCGTCACCCTGCCCCCGGACCGTCACTCGCGGCTCACTGCGCTCGAGGGTCTGCCGGTCGTGGCGCTGATCGTCGAAGATGCGCGCGAAGGCATGGCCGCCTCGCTCCGCGCCGGGGCGGCGGAGGCGTTGCGGACCGGGGCCGAGAGCCTCACGGTTCTCCTGCCCGACATGCCCGACATCGAAACAGGCGACATCGCGCAGGTCATGGCGGCCGAGGGACGGATCGTGCGGGCGACGGCCGAGGACGGCACGCCGGGTCATCCGACCCGCTTCGCCGCGGAGTTGCTGGCGGAGTTCGCCGCGCTCGAAGGTGACACGGGCGCGGCCCCGGTGATCCGTGCGCACCGGGACGATCTGGTGCTGGTTCCGCTAAAAGGCCAACGGGCGTGCCGAGACCTCGACACGCCCGCTGACTGGGCTGCATATTCCGAAAATTCAGACGATTAGCTGGCGCTCTTAACGCGCCGGGACGACCACGCGGCGGGCGGCTTCGAACCCCTGGCCCAGCTCGACCAGCGCCGGAAACAGGGCGAGCAGCGCGTCGCGGCAGGCGGCCTCGACACCGCGCGGTTCCGCGGCGGCGGGCTGAAAGCTCTCGGTCCAGGCACCGTTCGACAGGACCACTTCGTGCTTGTCGAAGAGGATGTGATGGTAGGTCACCTCGGCAACGTCCGCCCGCTCGATCCCGTCGAGGAACGTCAGGTGGCGCGCTTCGATCAGCACCTCGCTGTCACCGAACATCTCGAGCGCGACATCACCGGACAGAAGGACCCGGTGGAACGGCGCGAGGATCAGGTCGTTCTCGGGCAGGTTGTGACCGAGCGCCCCGGCGCGGACGATGACGGGCCGCTCCTCGGCGCAGGTCACGGCGACCGTCGCGGTGCCGGTCCAGCGGACGACTTGGAGGCCGCTGTCACGCGTGAAGACCCGGTCGCCCGCCGAAAGCTCTTCGATGCGGACTTCGCCACGCGGCGTCGCGATGTAGGTGCCGCCGGCAAAGGACATCTGCCCATGGGTCGGCGCGACGCGGAGATCGGTAGAGAAGTCGGCGAAATGGGCGGTCATCGGGGTCAGTCCTGTTCCGGTCACGGGCCTGCCACAGCCTGTCGTTTCAAGCACTTACAGCCATCCTTGGCAGTGGATCGGCCGTGCCCCCGGTCGATATCGTCACCTTCGGCCCCAGTTCCCTCCGGTGATGGTGAGAATATGGCTCAAATCGGACAGGCTTGCCAAGTTTTGCCGTAATCCGTGCGCTACGGGCGTCCAGTATCCATCATTCGTCGGATATTGTTCCCTAGTCCGATAGCAATCAGCCGAAATGGGGCGCGGCAATCGAGGCGGCATGCCCCAATTCCCGCCCCATTTACGCTCGAATCATTGGGCGAGCAGTCGCGTCTCGTGCCGCTTCAGCGACTTGCGCGCCGCGTGGAACGTGCGATCCGCCGACTGATGCTGCAGATCGGGAAAGAGCAGCGCCAGTTCCTCGCGCTGGTCCTCCTCCAGCCCGCGCAGGTTCCGCTCGCTCGGCTGGAAGCTCTCGGTCCATGCGCCGTTGGAGAGGATCACCTCGTGCTGGTCGAACATCAGGTGGATGTAGCTGATCCCCGGCGCCATGATCCGCTCGATCCCGGCGCGTCCGACAAGGTGATTGGCCGCGGCGAGCACTTCGCTCTCCTCGAACAGCAGCGCCGCACGCGGGCCGGTCAGCAGGATGCGGTGTGCGGGCGAGACGACGAGGTCGCGCTCCGGATTGTTGCCCGGCAGGCTGCCGGCCCGGATACGGACCGGCCGCAGCTTCGGATCGGCCATCAGCTCTTCCGCGGTCAGATCGCGGCGGCCGACCCACCGCAGCTCCTGGATACCGTTGTCGCGGGTGAAGATGCGATCGCCGGCCACCAGCGTCTCGACCGGGCGCTCGCCGAGCGGTGTGGCGATCAGCGTGCCGGGGGTGAAACAGATGATCGAAATATCCTCGTCCTTCGAGGCATTGATCTTCACGTCATTGCCAAGCGGCGTGTAGTCGAGGTCCCCGGTCGTGATGGAGCTGATCTGGCCCGCGAAGGAGCAATCCTCGAGCACGAGGAAGTTGCGCACATCCCCGCCCCCGACGGGAGTCGCCTTGATGAAGGCGAACTCGCTGCGAAACTCGTTCCCCTCGAGCGTGACGTCGCCATCGGGGCTCGTGATCCGGAGCGTATTGTCCGTGCTGAAGCTCTCCGGCGTGATGACGTCGATGGTGTATCTGACGCCGTCGATCTCGAGAATGCCACCATCGGCCCAGGTGTCGTTCAGCTCCTTCACCGTGGCGCCGTTGTCGTCGTCGCCTGTGTAGGTCGCGTTGTCGACCACACCGAGGATCTGGTCGGACCCGCCCTTGGTATAGGTCGTGTATTCGTCGATCGAGGACAGCTCGATCAGGTCGGGCAGCTTCGGAACATGGCCCTTGTCGTGAAAGAACGTCATTTGCAGGACCCCCATCCATGCAGCAGCAATATCCGGGATCATGCCATGCCGCAGGTGCGAAGGGATGCGAAATATTCGTGATCTGAGGGGCTTGGCGAGCCGCGATCACACCTGCCGGCGAATTAAAGCAGGCCGCCTGCCCCGTGCCCGTTTCAGCGACGATTTGTTAACCGGCCCCTGAAATGCAGAAACGGGAGATGTCCCCACACATCTCCCGTTTCCGGTCCCGAGGAGTGCGCTGAAGGCGCTACCCCGGGTCAGGCTGCATTGCTGTTGCCCTGGCGGATCACTCCGCCAGCAGGCGTGCCTCGTGCTTCTTCAGCGACTTGCGGGCGGAAGTGTAGTTCTCCAGACCCTCGCGGTCGCGCAGCTCCGGGAAGAGCTCGAAGATTTCCTGGCGCTGGCTGTTGCCGATGCCCTTCAGGCTGTGATCGCCCGGCTGGAAGCTTTCGGTCCACGAACCGTTCGACAGGACCACTTCGTGCTGATCGAACATGAAGTGGATGTAGGTCGTGGCCATCACGTCGATCCGGTGGATCCCCTGGGCGCCGACAAGGTGCTTGGCCGAGGCCAGGACTTCGCGCTCTTCGAAGTAGAGCTGCGTCTTGTCGTTGGCGACCAGAACGCGGTGGTTCGGGCTGACCAGCATGTCGCGCTCGGGAAGACCGGCACCGAGGGAGCCTGCCTTGATGAGGACGGGCTTCAGGTGCGGGTTCTTGACGAGGTCGGCACCGGCCATCTTCTTGTGACCGATCCAGCGGATTTCCTGGATGCCGTTGTCCCGGGTGATGATCCGGTCGCCTTCGCGCAGGTCCTCGACCAGCATCTCGCCCCGCGGGGTCGCGATGGTGGTTCCGGGCGTGAAGCACGGCATGATGTTCTCGATCTCCTCGAAGGTCAGCGTGCTGCCGTCGGAGTAGGTGACGAAGCCATCTTCGCGATCGGCGGAGGTGTAGGTGATCTTGAATTCACCGTCTTTCCAGCCGCCGCCGGTGAGGTCGAGCGTGTCGGTCTCATCGCCCACGCCGTCGCCGTCCGTGTCCGGACCGTCGCCGCCGTAGATCTCGTCGCCGCCGTTGCCGCCGAAGAAGGTGTCGGAGTCCATGCCGCCGTAGAGCGTGTCGTTGCCACGACCGGCATAGAAGACATCTTCGCCGTCGCCACCGTAGGCCACGTCGTCGCCGTTGCCGTCGGAGAAGCGATCGTTGCCGTCGCCACCGAACATCATGTCGTTGCCCGAGCCACCGCGCAGCGTGTCGTCGCCTTCGCCGCCGTACATCTCGTCGTCGCCGTCTTCACCGCCGAGCGTGTCGTTGCCGATGCCGCCCTCGATGTAGTCGTCGCCCCAGCCGGTCCAGATCTCGTCGTCGCCGGAGCCACCGTAGTAGCTGTCTTCGCCGGGGTTGTCGTCGGACTCGCCTTCGACATCGTCCATGATGTCATTGCCGTCACCGCCGTAGGCGATGTCGTTGCCCGCGCCGCCGATGATCCGGTCGTCGCCGTCGCCGCCGTACATCTCGTCGTTGCCGTCGCCACCGTCGAGGGTGTCGTTGCCGGCGCCGCCGTAGATTTCGTCGTCGCCGTTGTCGCCGAACAGGACGTCGTCGCCCGCACCGTCGACCGCCGCTTCACCCGGGACGTCAAAGTAGACGTCCGTGATGGTCACGGCCGAGTTGTAGTAGCCTTCGCTGTGCTCGATCGTGATCTTGGAGACCGGGCCGGCGATGTTCACCAGCGTGGAGAATTTCGAGGAATCCTCGTCGCCGTAGCTGTTCTGGTACTTCGTCTCGACACCGTCGCTGCCGACAGCCTTGAGGCCGTCACCATAGGTGAAGGACACCGGAACCGCATTGCCCGAGGCGTCGTAGGCCTTGATGATGACCTTGCCCGAGCCGTCGATGTCGTTGACGCGGAAATGCACGTCATCGACCGGCTTGTCGAAGCCCATCTTGTAGCTGGCCTTGCCGTAGCTCGTGTCGGACAGGTCGGACTGGAAGCCGCTGGTGCTGTCGACCGTCTCGGACCCGCCGTCGATGCCGCCGATGTTCTGATTAACGTCGGTGTAATCGTGGTCGATCTTGTAGCTGCTGGCGTAGGTCTTCTCGAAGGAGACGTTCACGCTGCCCGTGTTCTGGGTGACGTTGAGGATCCTGTCGCCTTCGTCGATCTTGCCGCCATCGTCCGGGTCGGGCAGCTTGTCCCACTCGAAGCTCTCGCGCACCGTCTCGGTGCCGCCGAGGTCCTTGTCCCCGTAGATGATGTCGTTGCCGTCGCCGCCGTTGATCGTGTCGTCACCGGGGCCGCCGTAGATCGTGTCGTCGCCTTCGCCGGCATAGACCACGTCGTTGCCGTCACCCGCGACGACGAGGTCGTCGTTCGGTGCGTGGCCGGGGATGATGGCGTCGCCCGAATCGATCATGTCGCCGTCGGTGTCGACGTAGGTGTCGTCGATGACATCGTCGCCGTCGGTGCCGAAGACGGTCCCGTCGGGCTTCATGTCAGGCATGACCGACTTGCGGACTTCGACGTAGTCGATCTTGCCGTCGAAGAAGCGGTCGTACTGGCCGTCGTCGGATTCACGCGCGCCGAAGGTGAAGCTCTCGTCGTCGTTGTCGGTGATGTCGAAGTCGAGGCCCTTGGTCTCGGACGTCAGGTTCGCTTCGGTGCCGTCGGTCTTGTTGACGACCTTGAGCATCGCGCCTTCGTCCTTGTCCCAAGAG
This sequence comes from Pelagovum pacificum, assembly GCF_016134045.1. Taxonomy (NCBI): domain Bacteria; kingdom Pseudomonadati; phylum Pseudomonadota; class Alphaproteobacteria; order Rhodobacterales; family Paracoccaceae; genus Pelagovum; species Pelagovum pacificum. The sequence continues at coordinate 1,951,386 of NZ_CP065915.1, forward strand.
TAAGCGACCGCGATGTCGTCCTTTTCGTCGAAGAAGCCGTCCTCGGTCTTCAGGTGCACCATCTTGCCGTTGGCATAGTGGTAGGCCTGCACGGCACCTTCCTTGGTGACGCTGATCTCGAAGTAGCCGTCCTTGTCCTTGTCGCAGTATTCACCGCGCGAGACGATCGTGTCCGGGCTGGAGCCGACGTGGCAATCCTGGGTGAACTCGACGGAGACGGTGCCGGAGTCGAGGTCGAACGGCGCGTCGGTCGTGGCGTTGCTCTCGACCGAGAAATAATCGTTGTAGCCGTCGGTCTTGAGGTAGCCGCCGTGGGCGCCAGCTCCGTTCTCGAAGTCACCGTTCTGGCGGATGCCGTCGCCGATACCCGTGTCGGTCTTCGTCGCACCGTCCGAGAACTGCCACAGGCCGATCACATCCGACCCGTCCGGCGTCACCGAGGTATCGTCGTAGCTGTCGTGGTGCTTGTCATCGACGCAGCCCCACATTTTCCAGAAGTAAAACGTCATTTCATCGTCTCCCGCACTCGGCCGCCGTTCGCTGCGCGCCTTGCCGCGTCTGCGGCGAATGGATTGACCCCGAGATCATGAAAGGCCGTTGGGTAACCACGACGAAGCTCTTGTCAGCAGACAGGCACCCGCATCGAGGTCGCAAAAGCGACGTCTTGATGAGATGCTAGGCAGCTCTGCTGACGCAGACCAGGCGCGGCCACCCCCATGGCCGAAACATCACCCCCCAGTAGGGCACCCTCGTTCTATGCAGATGCAGCGTAGGGACAAAGGAAAAGTTTGACGAAACCTTGTCCTACTTTGGCCCTGACCGGTGGAACATGGATGACTGCGGCAAGCGCCCCTGCCCCCGTTCGTGAACAATCAGTGGACATGATCCGGGACCGACTCCGCGGATTACTGAGGAATTGTCGCGGATCTCCGGTCAATCCAGCTGCAGTGGCAACCGAAAGTTGCGGCAGTCTAGCCGCCTGTCGACCCTTGCTCGAGCTTTGGTTCGCAAAACGGAAACAATGTGGTTCCGAAGGTCGCGCCCAATTTTGCCACATTTGCGCCGCAACTGCCCCAGGGGCACCGTTCACGTACCGGCATCAATTTCGCATCTCGGCGTGAATTGAATGTCGCAAGCGGCCCGGATGAGTCGAATCGCGGCAGCAACTAGGCGAATCTCGACGAATCAGGCCCTTGAAATGTGGCGGAAAGCAGCCAGACACCCTCTGCCGCCATTCGGGCGGGATTGGGGCAGCCGAACTCAGTCGGTCGAACCGTCGTGCAGCAGTCGCCGTCCGTCGCTTTTGCAGAGAACTTGGTACCGGTGGTCGGACTCGAACCGACATGACCTTGCGGTCGGGGGATTTTGAATCCCCTGCGTCTACCATTCCGCCACACCGGCCTTGCGCGTGTCTCCGTAGCGCCGGGCACCGGCGTCGTCAACGAAGGCTAGAGGGCATTGGACCCGAAGGTGTCGCAACTGCGCATCCGGGCGGTCTCGTAGCCGGTCCGGAACCAGCGTTGACGCTGCTCCGACGTGCCGTGGGTGAAACTGTCGGGGACGACGACGCCGCCGGACTGGCGCTGCAGCATGTCGTCGCCGATCTGGCGCGCGGCATTCATCGCCTCGTCGATGTCGCCGGCCTCCAGGCTGCCGAACATGTCCTCCGCATGGGCGGCCCAGACCCCGGCGTAGCAATCGGCCTGGAGTTCGATCCGGACGGAGATCGCGTTGCTTTCCGCCTCGCCGACCCGGCGGCGGATGTTGTTCGCCTCGCCGAGGATGCCGAGCTCGTCCTGAACGTGGTGGGCGACTTCGTGGGCGACGACGTAGGCGGCGGCAAAGTCGCCGCCCGCGCCGAGCCGACGCTCCAGTGTCACGAAGAAGTCGGTGTCGAGGTAGATCCGCTGGTCGGTGGGACAGTAGAACGGGCCGGTGGCCGCGCTCGCCCCACCGCAGGCGGAACTGGTGCGCCCCTTGAAGAGCACGAGGGTCGCCGGTTCGTAGTTGGTCCCGAGCTGATCCCGGAAGATCGTGTTCCAGACATCCTCGGTATCGGCGAGCGTGACAGAGACGAAATCGGCGGCATCCTCGTCGGCCTGCGTGATCTCGCCCCCACTGGCGATGTCGCTGCCGTCGAGCTGACCGAGGAGCGGCGTGAGGTCGACGCCGAGTATCCAGCCGACGAGGACGATCACGATGAGCCCTGCCCCGCCGATGCCCGCGCCGCCGGCCATGCCGCCACTGCGCCCCCTGCGATCCACGATGTTGCGGCTGCCGCGCCGTCCACGCCACTTCATGTCACTCTCCATCCAATGGGCGGACCGGAGCGCTTGACGGCACGGTCCCTGCATGGCCTAACGCCTGAAACGGCAGGCAGGCTCCCGAACTTATGATCAGACGTCTTTACGACTGGACCATGCGGCTTGCCGACACGCGCTATGCCCTCTGGGCGCTGGCGCTTGTTGCCTTCGCCGAGAGCTCTTTCTTTCCGATCCCGCCCGATGTGCTGCTGATCCCGATGATCATCGCCCGGCCCTCGCGCGCGTTCATGTATGCCGCGCTCGCCACCGTGTCCTCGGTCGTCGGCGGTCTGGCCGGCTACTGGATCGGCTTCGGCCTGAACGAGGCGGTCGCCCAGCCGATCATCGACTTCTACGGTGCGACGGATGACGTCGCCCACATGCGCGACTGGTTCAACGAATACGGCGCCTGGGCCGTCGTGGTCGCCGGGGTCACGCCGTTCCCGTTCAAGATCATCACGATCGTCTCGGGCATGACGTCCCTCAACCTCGTCGTGTTCCTGCTGTCCGCCCTGTTCGCGCGGGCGCTCCGCTTCTTTATCGTGGCCGCGCTTCTCTGGAAATTCGGAGAGCCGATCCGCGACTTCATCGACCGCCGGCTTGCGCTTGTCTTCACACTGTTCTGTGTGTTGCTGATCGGTGGCTTTGCAGCGATTGCTTACCTATGACCACGCGACTTCTGACGTCCCTCGCCGCGCTTGGCTCGGCTGCGCTCCTGGGGGGCGCCTTCATCTTCCAGGCGCTCGGCTATGCGCCCTGTGCGATGTGCCTGTGGCAACGCTGGCCGCATGTCGTGGCGATCGGCATCGGCCTCGTCGCGCTGCTTCTGCCGTCGCGCATCCTCGCCGCGCTGGGCGGGCTGGCGGCGCTGACGACGGCGGGCATCGGCATCTTCCACACCGGGGTCGAGCGTGACTGGTGGGAAGGCCCGGCGAGCTGCACCGGAAGCGGCCTCGACGCGTCGGACCCGACGTCGCTGCTGCCCGGCTCGGACAGCGCGCCGCATCTCGTCATGTGCGACCAGGTGAGCTGGCAGATGCTGGGCCTGTCGATGCCGAGCTGGAACGCCGTGTTCTCGCTGATCTTCGCCGCGATCTGGTTCACCGCAGCCGTCCACGCGTCGCAGAGTTCCGCGCGCCACTGAATTGCGGGCTTTCGCCGGAGCGAGAGCGGCCTATTGTCCGGTATCATGGACAAGCACATCATTCTGATCGGCGCCCCGGTGGATTGCGGCAAGCGCAACCAGGGCTGCCGCATGGGCCCCGACGCCTATCGCGTCGCCGGCCTCGCCCAGGCAGCGACGGCGCTCGGCTACGAGGTCAGCGACCTCGGCAACCTTAACCCAGAGATCGTCGAGGTGCAGCCGCACCGCAACCCGGCGGTTCATTCGCTGGCCGAGACGGTGGGCTGGACAAAGACGCTTGCGACCACTGCGCAGGCGGCCGCGAGAGAAGGCGTACCTGTCTTCCTCGGCGGCGATCACGCGCTGGCCGCCGGGTCGGTGTCGGGCATGGCGGCGCACGCCAAGTCTCAGGACCGGCCATTGTTCGTGCTCTGGCTCGACGCGCACAGCGATTTTCACACGCCCGATACGACGGAAAGCGGTAACCTTCACGGCACGCCGGTCGGCTACTTCACCGGCCGCGAGGGGTTCGACGGGTTCCCTCCGCTGGAGGCGACGGTCGATCCGGCCAACATCTGCATGATCGGCCTGCGATCGGTCGACCCGCCGGAGCGCGAGGCCCTGTCGAAGACCGACGCGACGCTGGTCGACATGCGCACCATCGACGAGGAAGGCATCGTCGCACCGCTGCGCACCTTCCTCGAACGGGTGGAGGCGGAGAACGGCCTGCTGCATGTCTCGCTCGACGTCGATTTCCTCGACCCGGCCGTCGCTCCGGCGGTCGGAACCACGGTGCCCGGTGGCGCGACTTTCCGCGAGGCGCACCTCGTTCTCGAACTGGTGCACGATAGCGGACTGTTGTCCTCTCTCGATCTGGTGGAGCTGAACCCGTTCCTCGACGAGCGCGGGCGCACCGCCTCGCTCATGGTGGACCTCACGGCGTCGCTGCTCGGCAAGCGGATCTTCGACCGCCCGACGCGGCCCTTCTCGGGCAACCATGCGTAAGGGAGGACCACGGCGCTTGCCACGAGCGGCACCGCTCACCTAGGGTTGACCGACAGCGGCCGCTTCACCGGGAGGAGAGTTCCGACATGGCCAACGACCCTGGCGCCACGTTCCGGGCCCTGCATCGGAAAGGCGCACCTTTCGTCATGGCGAATGTCTGGGACGCCGGCACCGCGCGATTGCTGGAATCCCTTGGCATTCAAGCCCTTGCCACGTCGTCCGCGGCCCATGCCTACACTTTGGGGCGGACCGACGGCGGCACGCTCACGTTGCAGGAGGCGCTCGATCATGCGGCGCTGATCGCGGCGTCCGTGGCGCTGCCGGTGCAGGGCGACTTCGAGAACGGCTTCGCCAAGGAGCCGGAGGCGATGGCCGACGTCGTGCGCCTCGCCGCGGAGGCGGGCCTCGCGGGCATCTGCATCGAGGATACGGACCTGCCCGGGTCGGAGGCCTATCCGCGCGACCTCGCAGCGGAGCGTATCCGCGCGGCGGTCGACGCGGCGCGCGGGCTGGACCGGGACTTCGTGCTGACCGCACGGGCGGACGGTGTGCTGAGGGGCAGCTACGGCGTGCAGGAGGCGATCAAGCGCCTCAAGCTGTTCGAGGCAGCGGGCGCGGATTGCCTCTACGTGCCGATGCCCGGCACGATGGATGACCTGCGGCTGATCTGTGATAGCGTTACCGCCCCGGTGAACGCGCTCGTCGCGGGACACTTCACGACCCAGTCGATGGAGGATTTCGCCGACGCCGGTGTGGCGCGCCTGTCGCTCGGTTCTGCCCTGGCGCGCGCGTTTCAGCGCTCGGCCATGGACATCGCCACAGACATGCTTGAGCGGGGCCGTTTCGTCTCGCTTGGGCGGGCGGCCTCGGGGTCCGAAGTCGACGCGCTGATCGAACGGAAGGACCAGGTCGTCATTCCGGACGTCATGGCCGAACCGGATGTCTCGCCTGCTTCCCCGGACGAACCGGCGGAGACGATCGAGGAGCCGACACAGGTGCCGGCCCCCGCAACCACGCCCCCTGACCCGGACACGAAAGAGAGCGACGGCTCCGCCTGAGGAAGCCGCCGCCCGTTTCCGAGGACCCTGGGGATGGGGGGTGATCTGCGGTCCCCGGTGGTCACGGTCCGCCGCGAGGGCGGGCCGCACCGTGGTCTCGTCAATCTGCGATCAGAACTGGAAGGACACGCGCGCGCTGGCGGTCGTCGCATCCACGTCGATGCCGGAATCGTCGAAGTCGTCGAACTGGTGCTGCAGCACTTCGCCGCCGACCATGATCCCATCGGTCACCTTGTAGTCGATGCCGATACCGGCGAACGAACCGGAATCCTCAGCCTCGAGCGTGCCGGAGGTCTCGGCATAGGCCCAGCCACCGGTCACGTAGGGCAGGAAGTTGCCGGCATCATAGCCAAGGCGCAGTTTCGCGCGGCTGACGCTGTCGAGCTCGACGCCGGTCGTGTCGTCCTCGATGTTGGTGGCCTGGTAGTCGATCTCGCCACCGGCGACGATGCTGCCGAAGTCATGCATGTAGCCACCGTGAAGGCCGTAGACCGCGCCATTGGTGTCGTCGGCCAGCGCGTCGGATTCGACACGGCCGTAGCCGAGCGATGCACCACCGTAGAAGCCGCTCCAGTCGGAGCTCATCATCATCGGGGCCGGTGCGGGCGCTGCGGGCGGCGCCATCGGCGCGGGGTCGTCCAGACCGGCGGCAAAGGCCGGAGCGGCGGCGAATGCTGCAAGCGTGGCGAGGGCGATAGTCTTCATCGGAATTCTCCTGTCCGTTTTTTGATGCGACGCGTCGAGCTGCTCGTAAGCGCCGTCTGTGCACCTTCATAACGTTCCGGTGCCGTACACTTTCAATTGGACAGATGTGCAGAAGTTCCGTCTGGGCTTCAAATTGCCGTGCAGTGATCGGGGGTTGCGCAGGTTTCCGCTTGCACCCTGCGTCATCGGGTCAGCCTGCCGTCGAGGCCCTTGAAGCCGTCGCCGGGCGCCCCATCGAGCCGCCGCCGACGGCTGCCGCGACGCCGGTGGTGCCCGGCGCGCTGGTCGGTAGACCGCGCGCCACACGCACAGCGAGGAAGGCGAAGGCCTGCGCCTCCATCATGTCGCCATCAAGCCCGACCGCTTCCACCGGCTCCACCGGGCAATCCGCCCCGGCGGCGATCATCCGCATCAGGGTCGCGTTGTGCCGCCCGCCGCCGGTGACGAGAAGACGCTCGGGCGGGGACGGGCAATGGTCGAGCCCGGTCACCACCCCCGCCGCGGCGCAACCTGCCAGCGTGGCGAGCGCGTCGGCATCCGACAGGTCCGCGACGGCCTCCGTCAGCCAGTCGAAATCGTTCCGGTCGAGCGACTTCGGCGGCATCCGGTAGAAGAACGCCTGTGACGTGAACCGGTCGAGCACGGCTTCATCGACGGTGCCGCGCCGCGCGAGTGCGCCGCCCTCGTCCCGGTCCCGGCCGAGCCTCGCCGCGCAGAAATCGTCCATCGGCGCGTTCGCGGGGCCGGTGTCAAAGGCGAGCAGCGCGCCGTCGGCGTCCGGCTTCGGCTTCGTCGGGTCGATCCATGTCAGGTTGCCGACGCCGCCGAGATTGAGGAACGCGACCGGCTCCGTCGCACCGATGTGGCGGGCGAGCGCGAAGTGATAGAAGGGGGCCAACGGCGCCCCCTGCCCGCCTAGCCTCACGTCGGCGGAGCGGAAATCCCAGACCACCGGCAGGCCGAGGTAGTCGGCGAGCACCTGTCCGTCGCCCGCCTGGTGCGTGCCGCGCCCGGCGGGATCATGGGCCAGCGTCTGGCCGTGGAAGCCGATCAGCTCAGCCTCGATCCCCTCGAGGCAGGCCATGTGCGCCTCTTCCACGATCTCTGCGGCGGCGGCAACGCCGGGGTCCCCCGGCCAGCGGCCGAGCGCACCCCGCAGGATCATCCGGTCGGTCGGCGAATAAGGACGATAGGCGGTCTCTCCGAACTCGAAAATCTCGTGTCCGTCGGTGACCAGCACCGCCGCATCAACCCCGTCGAGCGAGGTGCCCGACATCGCCCCGAGCGCCCGCACCGGCCCCGTCTTCAACATCCGCTTTTCCTCTGCCCTGCCTCGCCCTATAGAGTGCCGCGCACGCGAGACGGGAACAAGAGCGATGACCTACCATCCGAAGTCCGACTTCATGGCGACGATCATGGAGCGCGGCTTTCTTCAGGACTGCACCGACTACCAGGGCCTCGACGAGGCTTTGTCGAAGGGGAGCGTCACCGCCTACATCGGCTATGACGCGACGGCGAAGTCGCTGCATGTCGGTCACCTGCTGAATGTCATGCTGCTGCGCTGGTTCCAGAAATGCGGCCACCAGCCGATCACGCTGATGGGCGGCGGCACGACGAAGGTGGGCGACCCCTCCTTCCGCGCCGACGAACGCCCGCTGCTGACCCCTGACCAGATCGACGACAACATCGCCGCCATGAAGGGCGTGCTGTCGAGCTACCTCGAGTACGGCGAGGGCAAGGCGCTGATGCTGAACAACGCCGAGTGGCTCGACGGTCTGAACTACCTCGAATTCCTGCGCGACATCGGCCGGCACTTCTCGGTGAACCGGATGCTGTCGTTTGAATCGGTGAAGTCACGGCTCGACCGGGAGCAGTCGCTGAGCTTCCTCGAGTTCAACTACATGATCCTGCAGGCCTACGACTTCCTCGAGCTGAACCGCCGCTATGGCTGCCTGCTGCAGATGGGCGGGTCGGACCAGTGGGGGAACATCGTCAACGGGATCGACCTGACCCGCCGGGTGCTGGATGCCGAGATCTACGGCCTGACGACGCCGCTGCTGACCACGTCCGACGGGCGCAAGATGGGCAAGAGCCAGGGCGGCGCGATCTGGCTGAACGGCGACATGCTGTCGCCTTACGAGTTCTGGCAGTTCTGGCGGAACACGACGGACGCCGACACGGGCCGGTTCCTCAAGCTCTACACCGAGCTGCCGGTCGAGGAATGCGACCGGCTCGGCGCGCTGGCTGGCTCGGAGATCAACGAGGCGAAGATCATCCTCGCCAACGAGGTCACGACGCTGCTGCACGGGGCCGACGCGGCTGCCGCCGCCGAGGCGACCGCCCGCGAGGTCTTCGAGAAGGGCGGCGTCGGGGACGATCTGCCGACCCTGACCCTGTCGGCGGCCGATGTCGGCGACGGTATCTCGATCGTGCAACTGATCGTGCGCTCCGGTCTCGCCGGCTCCGGCAAGGAAGCCAAACGGCTGATCGCGGACAACGGCGCACGGATCGACGATGAACCGCTCACCGACGCCGGCCTGATGATCGACGCGGCCGCGTTGTCGGCGCCGATCAAGCTGTCGGCGGGCAAGAAGCGTCACGCGCTGGTGCAACTCGGCTGAAGCGGCCGGTCACGCGGATTGCGCGACCTGGCCGACGAGGATCGGCGCCGTATCGGCGGGCATTGCCCGGCTGTGACGTCGGCGGGAGTATTTGTGGCCAGATGAGAGAGCGGGCTGCGCGCCGAAGGTTGGCCTTGTGCCTGTCGCGGGCGCGTTAACCTTAATGGGGTGTGACCAGAGCGGCGATCAGCGCAACTGCCAGGCCGGTCGGCAAGGCGATCAGCATGGCGATCATCGCGGCCCCGAGTCTTGTAAGACGCACCTGCGGCGCGTGGATGCCAAGGACTGTTTTCATCTCCCACCATTAACGCCGTGTTAGGTTTACGCGGGCTTAACGGTGGGGATGGCAGCGCTGCAGCAACATCCCCTGTTCGCGGGCGCGGTCCGGCGGCTCGGTGGCGATGCGGAGATCGAGGACGGTGTCCTCGTGCTTCGGCGCAGGATTTGCGGCGTGCCGGTGTCGCTGACCACGCGCCACGCCGGACCGCCGCCGCCGGTCCTGCTGGTGAACGCGGAGAGGCCCGACGACGCGGTATCGCTTGCCGGGGCGGGATACGCGCAGATCATGACGCCAGCATATGTCGCGGAGCTGGACCTGTCGCGACCCTTGAGCACGATCCGCGCCGGCCTCAACGCCAAGTGGCGCAACCGGCTGGTCGTCGCGGAGCGGGCGGGGACGGCGCCGACGCTCCGCGCCTTCGACGACAGAGACATGACCCTGCTTCATGCCGAAGCGCGGCAGCGCCGGGCGAGAGGCTACCGCGCCCTGCCCTCTGCGCTGATCCCGGCGCTTGCGGCCGAGGATCGTGACGCGGTCCTGTCCGTCAGGGCGGCCGGCGCGGGGATGATCTTCGTCCGGCACGGCGATACGGCGACCTATCTCCTCGGCCTCGCCTGTCCGGAGGCGCGCGCCAGCGAAGCGCACCGTTTGATGCTCTGGTCCGCCATCGGTCACCTGAAGGCGCTGGGCGTGACGACACTGGACCTCGGCACGGTCGATACCGAGACGTCGCCGGGGCTCGCGCGGTTCAAGATCGGCACTGGGGCAACAATCCGGCTGCTGGGCGGCACCTGGCTGCGACTGCCGCGTTGGCGGCGCGCCGGTGGGCGTGCTAGCGCTTGATACCGCCATATCAGACGGACGCCGATGACCCTGCTTCAGATCGCCTCGCTTCTTATCGTCCTCGCCGCGGTCTTCGGGACGATCAACTACTTCTTCCTGCGCCTTCCTTCGGCCATCGGCATCCTCGTCGTCGCGCTGTTCGCGTCGCTTACCGTGCTGGTGTCGGACGCCATTATCCCTTCGCTGACGGTAGCGGAGACGATCCGGGCGGAGGTACTGGACATCGAGTTCTCGGACGCGCTGCTCGAGGGGATGCTCGGCTTCCTGCTGTTCGCCGGGGCACTGCACGTGAAGCTCGAGAACCTGAAGGCGGAGTGGGTGCCGGTCGTGCTGATGGCGACCATCGGGATCGCGCTCTCGACTGCGATCGTCGGCTTCGGTTTCTCCTGGATCACGGGGATGCCGCTCCTCGTCGCGCTGGTCTTCGGGGCGTTGATCTCGCCCACCGATCCGGTTGCCGTCCTCGGCGTGCTGCGGCAGGCGGAGCTTCAGAAGTCGCTCGAGACCAAGATCGCCGGCGAGAGCCTGTTCAACGATGGCGTCGGCTACGTCGTCTTCCTGATCCTCGTCGGGCTTGCCTTCCCGTCGGCCGGCCATCATGCCGAGGGCGACGTCGTGACCGGTGCCGCGCTGCTTTTCCTGCAGGAGGCGTTCGGTGGCGCGCTGCTCGGCCTCGTGCTGGGCTGGCTGACTTTCCGGGTGATGCGGCGGATCGACGATTACGCGCTCGAGGTGCTCATCACGCTCGCGCTTGCCTTCGGCGGCTACGAACTTGCCGTCGCGCTGCATGTCTCCGCGCCGATCATGGCGGTCTGCGCGGGCCTGCTGATCGGCGAGGTCGGCACCAAGTATGGCATGTCGGAGACGACGCGCCGCTACGTCGACCATTTCTGGACGCTGATCGACGAAGTGCTGAACGCGGTGCTGTTCCTGATGATCGGGTTCGAGGTCTTCGCCATCGCCTTCGACCGCAGCTTCCTGATCGCGGGCGGCCTCGCCATCCTGTTGCACCTCGTCGGGCGCTTCTCGGCCGTGTTCGTCCCCGTGATGCTGCTGCGGCCGTTCCGGTCCTTCTCCGACGGAGTCGTGCGGATCATGACGTGGGGCGGGCTGAAGGGCGGGATCTCCGTCGCGCTCGCCCTGTCGCTGCCCGACAGCGAGTGGAAGCCGGTGATCCTGACCGCGACCTACGTGGTCGTCGTCTTCTCCATCATCGTGCAGGGGCTCACCGTGGCGAAACTCGCCACGCGGGTCGGCCGGGAGCCGGAGCTCTACTGATCGTGCGGACAACACCCCTGCCCCGTCTTTCCCTCGACACGCCGCTCTTCTGGCGTCGCCACAGGCGCCCGGACGAACGGACCAGCCGGAAGCCACGCCGATGACCAGATACCTCACTTACGACGTGTTCACTGCCGAGGCCTTCGGAGGCAATCCGCTGGCCGTCGTCCTGGAGGCCGAGGGGCTGTCGACCGAGGCGATGCAGCGGATCGCGCGGGAGTTCAATTATTCCGAGACGACGTTCGTGCTGCCGGCGGAGGATCCGTCCCATACCGCGAAGGTCCGGATCTTTACGCCCACGATGGAAGTGCCGTTTGCCGGGCACCCGACCATCGGCACGGCGATCGCGCTCGCCGACGACGGGCACGCTGGCGACATGGTGTTCGAACTCGGCATCGGCCCCATCCCCGTGACCGTGTCCGACGGGCACGCGGTCTTCGAAACCCGCGTCCCGCTCCGCGTCATCGCGCACCCGACGCCGGACGAGATCGCGGCCTGTCTCGGCCTGCCGGTCGACAGGATCGCCGGCCAGCCGGTCATGGGCGGTGTCGGGCTCGACTTCGTGATGGTGGCGCTGACCGACCGGGCGGCGCTGGCCGCCATAGATACTGACATCGCCGCGTTCCGGCGCGGGGCGGCGGCTTATCCCGGTGCGCTCGACTTCGCGCTCGCGGCCTATGTGCGGAGCGGTGGCACCGTCGACGTGCGCATGTTCGCACCGCTCGACAACATTCCCGAGGATCCGGCGACCGGCTCGGCGGCCGCCGCACTTGGCGCGCTGTTCGGTCCGGGCGACTATGAGATGAGGCAGGGCGAGGACATGGGGCGGCCCTCGGCGATAACCGTTTCCGTGGCCGATGACGGCGCGATCCGGGTCGGCGGGCGTGCCGTCCGGATCATGGAGGGCACGCTTCTGCGGACTTGAGAGGGCAGCCGCTTCCCCCCGACCCGGTCCTGCGCTAGAGAGGCGCCGATCCGAAGGGGGACCGTCGATGCAAGAGCCTGCCATCACCGAAGAGCTGATCGCCGCGCACGGCATAAAGCCCGATGAATATTCGGAGATCCTGCGCATCCTCGACCGGGAACCGACGTTCACGGAGCTCGGCATCTTCTCGGCGATGTGGAACGAGCATTGCTCCTACAAGTCCTCCAAGAAATGGCTGCGCACCCTGCCGACCAGTGGCCCGCAGGTGATCTGCGGCCCCGGTGAGAACGCGGGCGTCGTCGACATCGGTGACGGGCAGGCCGTGGTCTTCAAGATGGAGAGTCACAACCACCCCTCCTACATCGAACCCTACCAGGGCGCGGCGACGGGTGTGGGCGGCATCCTGCGGGACGTCTTCACCATGGGCGCCCGGCCGATCGCGGCGATGAACGCGCTGTCCTTCGGGGAGCCCGGCCATCCCAAGACCCGGCAACTGGTGCATGGGGTCGTGGAAGGTGTCGGCGGCTACGGCAATTGCTTCGGCGTGCCGACCATCGGGGGCGAAGTGCGCTTTCACGCCGCCTACAACGGCAACTGCCTGGTGAACGCCTTCGCGGCTGGCCTGGCCGACGCGGACGCGATTTTCTACTCCGCCGCCTCCGGCGTCGGGATGCCGGTGGTTTACCTCGGCGCCAAGACCGGCCGGGACGGTGTCGGCGGCGCGACGATGGCCTCCGCAGAGTTCGACGACACGATCGAGGACAAGCGCCCCACCGTGCAGGTCGGCGACCCCTTCACCGAGAAGCGCCTGATGGAGGCCTGCCTCGAGCTGATGCAGACCGGGGCCGTGATCTCGATCCAGGACATGGGGGCCGCGGGCCTCACCTGCTCGGCGGTCGAGATGGGCGACAAGGGCAACCTCGGCGTGCGGCTGGACCTCGAGCGGGTGCCGGTGCGCGAAGAGAACATGACCGCCTACGAGATGATGCTGTCGGAAAGCCAGGAGCGGATGCTCATGGTGCTGCGCCCCGAGAAGGAGGCCGAGGCCAAGGCGGTGTTCGACAAGTGGGACCTCGACTTCGCCATCGTCGGCGAGACGATCGCGGAAGACCGCTTCCTGATCGTGCACAATGGCGAAGTGAAGGCCGACATGCCGCTCAAGGCGTTGTCGGGCAACGCGCCGGAATACGACCGCCCGTGGGTCGCCACCCCGGCGGCCGAACAACTGGCCGACGTGCCGGGCATCGACCCGGTCGACGGGCTGAAGGCGCTGCTCGCCTCGCCCAACTACACCGCGAAATCATGGGTCTACGAGCAGTACGATCACATGGTCATGGCCGACACGGTGCGTGCGCCCGGTCTCGGCGCGGGGATCGTGCGAGTGCATGGCACGACCAAGGCGCTCGCCTTCACCAGCGACGTCACGCCCCGCTACGTCAAGGCGAACCCGGTCGAGGGCGGCAAGCAGGCCGTGGCCGAAGCCTTCCGCAACCTCGTTTCGGTCGGGGCGCGGCCCTTGGCCTCTACCGACAACCTGAATTTCGGCAACCCCGAGAAGCCCGAGATCATGGGCCAGTTCGTCGGAGCGATCGAAGGGATCGGCGCGGCGTGCGAGGCGCTCGATATGCCGATCGTCTCCGGGAACGTCAGCCTCTACAACGAGACGGACGGCGTCGGCATCCTGCCCACGCCGACCATCGGCGGCGTCGGCCTGATCGACGACCTTGACGCGGCGATCACCGGAACTGCGCGCGACGGGCATGTGCTGCTGATGCTTGGCGAGACGACCGGCCACCTCGGCCAGTCCGCGCTGCTGGCCGAAGTCTTCGGCCGCGAAGACGGTGACGCGCCGACCGTCGACCTCGACCTCGAGCGGCGGAACGGCGAGTTCATCCTCGCCAACCGCGACTCGATCCGGGCCTGCACGGACATTGCCGACGGCGGCCTTGCGCTCGCCGCGTTCGAAATGGCCGAAGCCGGACAGGTTGGGCTGTCGCTGGATGTCGCGGACACGCCGACGCTGTTCGGCGAAGACCAGGGCCGCTACCTGATCGCCTGCAATTTCGACGCGGCGGAAGCGCTGATGCTGGACGCGTCGCGGGCCGGCGTGACCCTGACGTCGGTCGGGCGCTTCACCGGGCAGAACGTGAAGATCGGCCCCTCGTCCGCACCGTTGGACGAACTGACCGCGCTCTACCGGACGAGTTTCGAGGCGATCTTCGGGTGATCACGGGCGCTTTCCCTTGAAGGGTGCGCATCGCCTGAATAGCTTTCTGACAGAAGAGGACGGTTGCCATGGCCATCACTGCACATGAAATCGAAGACCTGATCCGGGAAGCATTTCCGGACGCCCGCGTCACCGTCGAGGGCGACGATGGCGCGCATTTCTCGGCCGAGGTCGTGGACGAGAGCTTTCGCGGCCAGAACCGGGTGCAGCAGCAGCGCGCGGTCTACGCGGCGCTGAAGGGCAAGATGGACGGCGCAAACGGCGAACTGCATGCGCTGGCGCTGACCACGAGGGTGCCGGAGTAAGCGGACCGGCCGACTGGTGTAGTCGGTCGAATGTGGGTTTTCCTTGACCGCGAGTCCCCGTACTTCTCCTAAACCACCAATTTTTCGCCGAAAAATTGATACCCACGTTAAGGTTAACGCTCGGTGCAACGAGCACAGGGGTATGTATGGAATGCTACCCAGGTCGCTACGCAGCGGGCTCGCCGGTCGCCCGCTGGCGAACGTTCTGCGCGATGACTCTATCCCGAAAGTCGGTACTCCCCGTCACCCCAATTTTTCGCCGAAAAATTGATAACACGCCGGGCCGTTGAGAAATCGTTACCCTGCCCGGCCTGATTGCCGAAAATTCCAGGTACTTATGCTGCGCCTCGGGCCGCCCGATATCACACCGGCCGCCCCCACTGGATTCCTGCCGCCCACACCTCTATCTGTCGTCGGGACAGATGATCCAATTCCCACCCCAGGAGGGAGCAGCATGACCACCACCGCCGAAGACCAGATCCGCGACACCGTGACGAGCAACGACGTCGTTCTTTTCATGAAGGGCACGAAGACGATGCCGCAGTGCGGCTTCTCGAGCCGCGTCGCGGGTGTGCTCAACTACATCGGCGTCGAGTACCAGGATGTGAACGTCCTCGCCGATGACGGTATCCGTCAGGGCATCAAGGACTACTCCGACTGGCCGACCATCCCGCAGCTCTACGTTAAGGGTGAGTTCGTCGGCGGTTGCGATATCATCACCGAGATGACGCTGTCGGGCGAACTCGACCAGCTGTTCGACACCAAGGGCGTGGCCTACTCCAAGGACGCCGCCGAAAAGATCCGCGAAACCAACGCCTGATCCGGGGGCCGGCGGCGATGGAGACGACGCTCACGATCATCGTGCTGGTCGTTGCCGCGCTCGCCGGTAACCTTCTGATCTTCACCGCGATCCGCAAGGGTGGCCGGCAGCGCGAGGCGCTGAAGGCCGCCGCGGTGGAGCGGAACTGGACCTACCGCCACACCCCTGCAACCGGTGGAAAGGCCGCCCGGACGGAGATCGGCGACCCCTCCGGCGACTGGCGCCTGACCATCGTGAGAGGCGCACGGGGCGAACGTGGCTCCGGCGCGCGATACACGACGTTCGAGACCGGCCGGCATGCCTTGCCCGCCGGTCTCGCCGTTCTTGGGCCAGCGCTGCCGGCTCAAACCGCGCGGATGGCGGAGGGGATGCTTGGCTCTGTCGTGGGCTCCATGCTCGGCAAGTTGCTTATGGGGCTCGGGACCGAAGCCGCGTCCGACGTGCCCCGGCTCGAAACGGTGGAGACGCACGGCACCGACAGGGGAACGCTGATGGCGACGCCCGAGGCGACGCAGGCGCTCGACCCGCTGATCGGCAATCCGGACCTCCTCGCCGCGCGCGATGGGGTGAACGAGGTTCAGCAGCCGATCGTCCTGCGTGGCACCTTCGGGATGAGCCTGCGGGTCCGCAAGGCCCTGACGTCGCGCGAGGAGGTCATCGCGCTCGCCACGCTCGGTCAGACGCTGTCCGCCGCACTCGACATCGCCGAAAGTTAGCCCTTGGGCTGGTCGTCGTAATCGTCGCGCAGGATGCGGTGCGCGTCGCCGTCCGGGTCGTCGTACTGCCGGTTGCGCAGCGTCCACCAGAACGCCCCGAGCCCCAGCAGCCCGAGCCCGAGCGACACCGGGATCAACAGAACAAGCACCTCCATCAGCGGGTCCTCAGCGCGTTGAGCGAAACCATGATCGACGAGGCCGACATCGCGATGGCCGCCGAAAGCGGCGTGGCGAGCCCGAGGAACGCGACCGGCACCGCCACCGCGTTGTACATCAATGCGATCCCGAAGTTCTCCAGGATACGCCGCCGGGCGCTGCGCGCGACACCGAGCGCTTCGGCAACCGTTTGCAGTCCCGGCGCGGTGATGACCACGTCCGCCGCGACGCGCGCCGCCTCCAGCGCGGAGGCCGGCGACATCGAGACATGCGCCGCCGCAAGCGCGCCCGTGTCGTTGAGCCCGTCGCCCACCATCAGCACCTTGCGGCCCTCTTCGGACAGCCGTCCGATTTCGGCAGCCTTCTCGCCCGGCAACATGCCAGCGCGCCAATCCGTGAGACCAATCTCCCCGGCGATCGCGCGGACCTGCGCCTCGGCGTCGCCCGACAGCAGCAAGACCGGCAGACCGCGCAAGCGAAGCGCAGCGATCAGATCGGCGGCGCCGCTGCGCAGCTCCTCTGTGAAGGCGAAGGACGCGGACAGGTGACCGTCAACGGACAGGACGGTCCCCGTCCCCTCGGGACCGGCCCATCCGGCGCGGCCGAGGCGGACCACCCTGCCCTCGCACATCGCCTCGACGCCGTGGCCGGGTACTTCGGTCACCTGTTCGATAGCGGGCAGCTGCAGTCCGGCGTCCCGCGCGGCGAGCGCAATGGCCCGTGCCCTAGGGTGATCGGACGCCGCGCCAAGCGCCGCTGCGAGCGCGAGCGCTTCGGCATCGGCGCCATCCAACAGCCTCGGGCGGCCCGTGGTCAGCGTCCCGGTCTTGTCGAAGACCACCATGTCGACTTCTGCCAGCCGTTCGAGCGCGGTGGCGTGCTTCACCAGCAGCCCGCGCCGGAACAGCCGGCCCGACGCGACGGTGGAGACCGCAGGCACGGCCAGCCCGAGCGCACAGGGACAGGTGATGATGAGCAGGGCGATGGCGATGTTCATCGCCAGCCGCCAGTCTCCGCTGATCCCGAGCCACGTCACGAACCCGGCGAGCGCCAGCAGGTGTACGGCCGGCGCGTAGATCCGCGCGGCCCGGTCGGCGAGCGAGTTGTAGCGCGAGCGCGCCTGTTCCGCGACGGCGACGAGATCGGCAAGGCCGTGCAGGAGCGTATCTTCCCCGACTGCCGTGGCCCGCAGGGTGAGGGGCCCGGTCAGGTTCACTTCGCCCGCCCGCAATGCCTCTCCTTTCGAGACAGTCACCGGATCGCTCTCACCGGTGAGGAACGCGCGGTCGATGTCGCTTTCGCCCTCGGTCACGATGCCGTCGACCGGCACGCGGCCGCCGGGGCGGACGAGGACGACGTCCCCGACGGCGAGGTCGGCCGTCCGCACCGTCTCGGTCCCGTCGGCCCCGAGGCGCAGCGCGACCGGCGCTTCAAGCGCGGCGAGCTCGGCAGCGGCGGACCGGGCGGTGGCACGCGTCTTCTGGTCGAGCACCCGGCCCGCCAGCAGGAAGAAGGTCAGCGACAGCGCCGCGTCGAAATAGGCGTGGCTGCCGTGGTTGATCGTCTCGAACAGCGACATGCCGGCGGCCAGAAGGATGGCGAGCGAAATCGGCACGTCCATGTTCAGCCGCCCCGCCCGGATCGCTGCGAAGCCTGAGCGGAAGAAGGGCTGCGCCGAAAAGCTGATGGTCGGCAGTGCGATGGCGGCGGAGATCCAGTGGAACAGGTCCCGCGTGGCGTCGCTGGCCCCGGACCAGACCGCGACGGACAGCAGCATCACGTTCATCATCGCAAAGCCGGCGACGCCAAGCCGCATCAGAAGGTCCCGCGCGGTGCGGTCGGCCTCCCCGGCGGAGAGCGTCGCGCCGTCGAGCGGCTGCGCTTCATAGCCAAGTGCGGAGAGCCGTGCGGCAAGCGCCTCTGCCGTGATGCCGGGATCGACCTGCACCGTCGCGCGCTTGCGGGTCAGGTTGACCTGTACCCCCGCGACACCCGGCATGGCGGCAAGCCCCGCCTCGACACCGGAGATGCAGGAGGCGCAATGGATCGAGGGCAGCGACAGGTGACGCACCGCACCGCCTGTTCCGGTCGCTTCCGCACCCTCGCGCGGGATGGCGAGGCAGCCCGGGCAGGAGGCCGGGCCGACATGTTCGACGAGGGCCATCAGTCGACGATCACGATGATACGTTGCTGGAAGGGCGTGCCGTCCTCGGCCTCCGCCTCAAGCCGCAGGTTCCAGTTGCCGCCCGACGCCTCGACCGGGGCACGGAAGACGGCCCCGTCGAAGGTGAAGTCCGGCACCTGGTCGTCGCGGACGCTGGTGGAGCGGCCGAAGATGCCGCTGAGCGTGGCGGGCTGAACCGGGCCGTCGGCGTCGGTGATCGACAGGACGAGCTCTCCGTCATGTTCGTGGGCGGTGACCTCCCAGCCGAGCGCCTCCTGCGCCGCGCGCGCCTCGTCGAATTCCTGGCTCGCGACGTAGGAATTGTGGGTCTCGAGCCCCGGGAAGGTCCGCACCGCCTGCGTCGCCATGGTGACGTTGACCGCGATGATGATGCCGAAGGCGCCGGTCATGCCGAGCAGCACGTGATGTCCCCTGATGACCATCCTAGTTGCCCTTTCCGTTGAAATAGGTGTCCTCGTGTGCGCGATCGTCGTTGGCCAGATCGGTCACCCAGATCCGCACGTCGGTGCGGTCGCGCGTCGCCTGCTCGCTGCCGGCAGGCGCGGTGATGTAGACGCGGGCGAGCTGTGAGCTGTCGGCGGGCACCTCTATGGTCGCGTCGTCCGTTCCCTCCACCTCGAGCGACAGGGGCCCTGCCCCGCTCAGGCTGACGGCGAAGGGCCGTGCCTCGCCATGCTTGTTGCGCAGCCGGACCTCGTAGGCGTTGCGGACCGACCCGTCGGCCATCGTCACGAAGGTCGGATTGCGCACCGGCGCGACGGTCAGGTCGATGTCGGAGCGGATGAACAACGCGAACAGCAGCCCGAGCCCGACGATCGACCAGAGCGCGGTGTAAAGCAGCGTCCGGGGCCGCACCACATGCCGCCAGATCGGGGTCGGTGCTTCGCCCCGCTGTTCCTTCACCTCGTCGGTGAGCGCGAAGTAATCGACCAGCCCGCGCGGCTTGCCGACCTTGGCCATCATGTCGTCGCAGGCGTCGATGCAGAGCCCGCAAGTGATACATTCCAGCTGCTGGCCGTCACGGATGTCGATGCCCATCGGGCAGACGTTCACGCAGGCCCGGCAGTCGATGCAGTCGCCGAGCGCCTCTGCGCCGGCGGCCTTGCGGTGCTTGCCGCGCGGCTCGCCCCGATGGGCCCGGTAGCCGATGGTCAGCGTGTTCTCGTCCATCATGGCGGATTGGATGCGCGGCCATGGGCAGGCATAGATGCAGACCTGCTCGCGCGCGATGCCGCCCATGAAGACGGTGGTGAAGGTGAGGATCGCCATCGTCGTGTAGGCGACCGGGTGCGCCTGACCGGTGACGAGGTCGGCCGCCAGCGTCGGCGCATCCGCGAAGTAGAAGACCCACGCCCCGCCGGTGGCGAGGCCGATCAGCGCCCAGACGGTATATTTCGTGATCCTGAGCCGGACCTTCCGGGCGTTCCATTTCTGGTTCCAGAGCCGGACGCGGGCGTTGCGGTCGCCCTCGATCCAGCGCTCGGTCAGGATGAAGAGGTCGGTCCAGACGGTCTGCGGGCAGGCGTAGCCGCACCAGACCCGGCCGAGCGCGGAGGTGAAGAGGAACAGCCCGAGCCCCGCCATCACCAAGAGGCCCGCGATGAAGTAGAATTCGTGCGGCCAGATCTCGATCCAGAAGAAGAAGAACCGCCGGCTCGCCATGTCCAGCAGGACTGCCTGATCCGGAAGTTCCGGTCCGCGGTCCCACCGGATCCACGGCGTGAGGTAGTAGATCCCGAGCGTCACGGCCATGATCCACCACTTCATGCGGCGGAAGAAGCCGTTGACCCGCTTGGGGAAAACGGGCTCGCGTGACTTGTAGAGCTTGGGGGCCGGAGAGGTTGTCATGGCGATGCCGCAAAAGTTGATCTTTCGATCTGTCTTTTACGGCACTGGCCACGGGTCTCCTTGACTCAGGTCAATCGGCACCGGGCGGATTGACGCAGGCCAGGCTATTTGCGCAGGCAACTCGCCAGCAGGGTCACCTCTTCGCCGGTTTCGCCGTCGACCCAGTTGAGCATCGCCTCGTCGCCCTTGGTCCACCAGACATAGTGGGACCCGTCGGATGGCCAGCCGTAGCGCACGCCGGAGGCGGCCTCTTCGGCCTCGAGCTGGATCATGCCGCCCTCGACTTCGAGAACGGCGATATCTGTATTGGTGTCGGTGACATAGACGACGGGCACTTCGACCCCGCGCTCGCAGCCGTAGCGGATGAAGGAGGTCTCGGCCGATGCAGCCCCGGCGAGAAGGCCCGCGACGAGGCTCGCGGCGATGACGGCGCGGGCCATCATGACGCGGCCTTTTCCTCGACCTCCGACGCGAGCGCTTCCGCCCGCGCGGCCAGTTCGGCCATCGACTCGGTGACGCTGGTGGGCACGACCGGCACTTCGATGCGCTCGGGCTCGGGCGCGGGGCGGCTCTCCAGCGTGACGAGTTGGGAGCGCAGCTGCGTCGCGAGGGCTTCGGCCTCCTGCAGCTTCTCTTCCAGCCCGGCGGTGCGGTCGGCGAGCATCAGCCCCGCCATCAGCAGCATCCGCGATTCCGGCAGCCGCCCGATCTGATCGGCAAGCGCCGCCGCCTCGGTGTCCAGCATGCTGGCGGCCGTGTGCAGGAAATCCTCTTCGCCTTCCTGGCAGGCGACCTCGAAGACGCGGCCACCGATCTCGATATCGACCTTGGGCATTATCCGCGCTCCTCTGCCATCGGTTTCAGTTCTGCCATCACGGCGGCGACTTCGGCGGCGTCCGCGTCGCGCAGGGCGCGCAGCGAGTCGAGCTCGGCCAGCATCGCCTTGTTGATGAGGTGTGGTTCGGCGACTTCCTTGGCCATCGCGGAGCGCAGCTTGCCGTTGATGTCGCGCAACTCGGCGTTCATCTGGCGCAGGCGCTGCATTTCCTCGTCGAGGCCGGAGAAGCGCTGGCGCTGCGCGGCGGCTTCCGTTTCAAGCCGGGAGACCTTGCTGTCCTGCCGCTCCTTCACGGCCTTCACCCGCTCTTCCAGCTGGGCGCTAACCGAGCGTTCCTCTTCGAGCTGGCCCTCCAGTTCGGCGATCCGCGCGACCATCGCGGCGGTGTCGGAGGCCTCCCCCTCGGAGTCGGCCGCGGGACCGAGCGAGTCCATGCCCGCACGGATCCGGTCGAGCGCCTTGGCGATCCGGCCTTCGAGTTCGTTCAGCTCGTCCATCTGCCTGTCCTTGCAAACTGCATTAGCACCACGTCTTTCGCACATGCGCGGCTTCACCGTCCGAATCGCGGCGGCTGTGGAAAAGGGTATGCGATAGGCCCAGAAGCGGCAAATGATAGGCTGCCGCGCGCTTGCACTCGGGCGTCGCCTTGGTATGACCTCCGGGAAGCTCATCAAAGGAGACCCGCATGGATCTCGACGCCCTGCGCACTGCCCACCCCGATCACTGGAAAATGGCCTCCGCCATCCGAGCCCTCGCGCTGGATGCGGTCGCTGCCGCGAACTCCGGCCACACCGGCATGCCGCTCGGCATGGCCGATATCGCCACGGTCCTGTTCCGCGACCACATGTCGTTCGATCCGAAGGATCCCGAATGGGCCGACCGTGACCGGTTCATCCTGTCCAACGGCCACGGCTCGATGCTGCTCTATGCCCTGCTCCACCTAACGGGCTATGAGGAGTTCACGATCGAGCAGCTGAAGAACTTCCGCCAGTGGGAGTCGATCACCGCGGGCCACCCGGAGAATTTCCTCGCCAAGGGCATCGAAGTGACCACCGGCCCGCTCGGCCAGGGCATCTCGAACTCGGTCGGCTTCGCCATCGCCGAGGAAAGCCTGCGCGCCCGCTTCGGCAACAAGCTGGTCGACCACTGGACCTGGGTCTTCGCCGGCGACGGCTGCCTCATGGAGGGCGTGAGCCAGGAAGCGATCGCGCTCGCCGGGCACCTGCAGCTGTCGAAGCTCGTCGTGTTCTTCGACCACAACTCGATCACCATCGACGGGCCGACCTCGCTCGCCGACAGCACCGACCAGGTCGCGCGGTTCGAGGCCTCCGGCTGGCATGTCCAGCAGATCGACGGCCACGATCCCGAAGCGATCGGCAAGGCGATCGAGGCGGCCAAGGCCGACCCGCGGCCCTCGATGATCCAGTGCGAGACGCACATCGCGCTCGGCCACGCCGCGCAGGACACGGCCAAGGGCCACGGCGCGCTGACCGACCCCGACCAGCTCGCCGCCGCGAAGGAGGCCTACGGCTGGACCGGCGGCCCGTTCGAGATCCCCGGCGACATCAAGTCGATGTGGGAAGCCACCGGCGAACGCGGTGTGGCGGCGCACAAGGACTGGCAGGGCCGGCTCGAGGCGACCTCCGCCGGCAAGCGCTCCAAGTTCGAAGCGGCCATGTCGGGCGAGATCCCGAACAAGCTGACCTCGACCATCCGCGCCCTGAAGAAGCAGATGACCGAGAGCGCGCCGAAGCTGGCGACGCGGGCGTCGTCCGAGAAGGCGCTCGAAGTCATCAACCCGGTCGTGCTCGAGACGCTCGGCGGGTCCGCCGACCTCACCGGCTCGAACAACACGTTGACCGCCGATCTGGGCATCTTCGACGCCGAGAACCGCAAGGGCCGCTACATCCACTACGGCATCCGTGAGCACGGCATGGCCGCGGCGATGAACGGCATGGCGCTGCACGGTGGCGTGCGCCCCTACGGCGGGACGTTCTTCACCTTCACCGATTACGCCCGCGGTGCGATCCGTCTGTCCGCGCTGAGCCACGCGCCGGTGGTCTACGTGATGACCCACGATTCCATCGGCCTCGGCGAGGACGGCCCGACCCACCAGCCGGTCGAGCATCTCGCCATGATGCGCGCGACCCCGAACTACGTCGTGCTGCGCCCCGCCGACGCGGTCGAGACCGCCGAAGCCTGGGAGATCGCGCTGCTTCGCAAGAATGGGCCGACGATCCTGGCGCTGTCGCGCCAGGGGCTGCCGACCGTGCGCACCGAGCACAAGACGAAGAACCTCTCGGCGCAGGGCGGCTACGTGCTGGCCGAAGCCGAGGGCAAGCGACAGGCGATCCTGATGGCCACCGGCTCCGAAGTCTCCGTCGCGCTCGCCGCCCGCGAGGCCCTGCAGGCGGAAGGCATCGGCACGCGCGTCGTGTCCATGCCGTCGATGGAGCTGTTCGCCCAGCAGGAGGAAAGCTACCGCAAGCGCGTCCTGCCCGGCAGCGCCGTGCGCGTCGCGATCGAGGCCGGCGTGCGCCAGCCCTGGGATCGCTGGCTGCTCGGTGAGCGTGGCCGCGAGGCGAAGGCCGGCTTCATCGGAATGGACAGCTTCGGCGCCTCTGCTCCGGCCGGCGAACTGTTCGAGCAGTTCGGCATCACGTCCGAAGCGACGGTCGCCAAAGTGAAAGAGCTTCTCGGCTGAGGCTCACTGGTCGCCGCGGAACCCCGTGGCGACCACGAACTTCTCGGAGCTGTCGGACCGCGAGGCCGGCGGCTTCACGTTCGCCACCTTTTCGAAGCGCTGCTTGAGAAGGGTCTGAAGGCTCCCCTCCGCACCGCCGGCGAGGACCTTGGCGACGAACGTCCCCCCATCCGTCAGCACGTCGAAGGCGAAGTAGGCCGCGGCCTCGCACAGCGCGATGATGCGCAGGTGGTCGGTCTGCTTATGGCCGGAGGAGGATGCGGCCATATCCGACATGACGACGTCCGCCGGGCCGTCCAGCCACGCCTTCACCTTGTCGTCCGCTCCGTCTTCGAGGAAGTCGAGCTGGTGGATCTCCGCCCCCGCGATCGGGTCGATCTCCTGCAGGTCGATGCCGATGATGCGGCCGACCTTCTTGTCCTTCCGCTCGCCGAGCGAGTTGATGCGCGGTACCGCGACCTGGCACCAGCCACCGGGGGCGCAGCCGAGGTCGACCACACGCGCGCCGGGCACGAGGAAGCGATACTTGTCGTCGAGCTCCAGGATCTTGTAGGCGGCGCGGCCGCGATAGCCGTCGGCCTTCGCCCGCTTCACATAGGGGTCGTTCAGCTGGCGCTGCAGCCAGAGCGTGGAGGACATCTTGCGTCCACGCGCCGACTTCACCTTGACGGTGAGATCGCGCTGGCCACGTCCGGAGGATTTACGAGGTTTTTTCGACATATCCGCTCATGCCGAATTTTCGCCGAAAATTCGATAGCGATTTTTCGTTGAAGAATCTTTAATAGGGCCCGTCTTCAAGAACGCCATCCGCACTCATCTGCGCATAGAGCAAACCTTCCCGCAGCCCCCGGTCCGCGACCGACAACCGGTCGGTCGGCCAGATGCGCATCAGCGCCTGCAGGATCGCCGCCCCCGACATGATGAGCGCCTGCCGATCCTTGCCGATCCGCGGATCGTTGCGCCGCCCCTCCGGCCCGAGTTGCAGGTAATCCTGGATCACCGCGTCGATCTGCTGCGAGGTCATCCGCAGCCCGTCCACCTTGCTGCGGTCGTAGCGCCGCAGCCCGAGATGCGACGCCGCCACCGTCGTCACCGTCCCTGACGTGCCGACGATCTGGAAGCCTTCGGTCACCTGCTCGGACGCGTAGGGCGCGAATTCGGCGAGGTTCTCCTCGAAGAACCAGCTCATCAGCGCGAAGCGGGCGGAATCGTTCTCGACGTCGCGGAACTGGTCGCGCAGTGTCGCCACACCAAGCGGCACGGAAATCCAGTCGACGACCTTGGCGACCGGAAACGGCCCCGGATCCTGCTTGAAGCCGGAATGCAGCCGCATGATCGCCTTCGGCCGGTCGTGGCGCGGCACGTTGGTGAGGTCGATCCAGACGAGCTCGGTCGAGCCGCCACCGATATCGACAACCAGCAACTGGTCGGTCCGTGTCGACACGAGCGGCGCGCAGGAGATAACGGCGAGACGCGCCTCTTCCTCGGGTTCGATGATCTCGAGCTTGAGCCCCGTCTCGCGCTTGACCTGCGCGATGAACTGGCCGGCGTTGGTGGCACGACGACAAGCCTCGGTCGCGACAAGCCGCATCCGCGTGACCTTGTGGCGGCGGATTTTCTGCATGCAGATCCGCATCGCATTGACCGTGCGCCCCATCGAGGCGCGCGACAACCGCCCGGAGCTTTCCAGCCCGAGCCCGAGTTGCACGGACTTGGAGAAACTGTCGATCACGTGGAACTGACTGCCCTTCGGCTGGGCAATCAGCATGCGACAGCTGTTCGTGCCGAGATCCAGCGCCGCGTAGAGCGTGTCCGGATCCGGTGGGGATGGCGCAGGGCTCTCGACCGGTTTCGGGAACGCGCCTGCGCCCTTCGGACGCCTGGGCGCCATGGTCACGCCCTCCATATCAAGTTGCTTTCAATCTACGTTTCCCGACGCGCTGAAGCAAGGGTTGTCGCCGGGCCCGCAAGGCCGCTACCCGCCTGACGCCGGGTCGCGTCGGCCTTGCGGCCCTGCGACGGGCTGCGCGATGTTCTGGTCGCTGGCCGCTGTCATTTGGTCGAAATCCGACGCGGGGCGACGCGGGCGGCCCCGTATGAAGGCGGCAACGAGGAGATTGGCATGGCGGACGTCACGATCGTCTACTGGCGGGACATCCCGGCTCAGGTCATCGTCGGCAAGGGCCGGCGTGCGGCGAAGGTTCAGTTGTCGGAGCGGTTCGAACAGGCGATCGACCGGGCCGCAATGAAGATCGGCGCAGACGGCACCGACGCCTACCTTGCCGAATGGCGCAAGGCTGACCCGGTCTTCGTCGAGGGAGACGATACGTCAGCCGCCGCGGCCATGGCCGCGCGGCTGGAGACGGAGTACGACACCGCGCGCCTCAAGGCGCTGATCGACAACGACGGCTGGGCGTGATCCACCGAAACCTTAGGGAGGCCCTCATGGCTCTGCTGAATTTCCGCCGCAAGGAGGCCCCGGTCACGGGCGGTGCCGGTGACTTCCTTAAGGGCTATTCCATCGAGGTCATGCCGCGCACGGCCGAGAAGGTCGAGGACTTCCGCGCATTGCTGCCTTCGGGCACCCGCGTCTACATCGCCCACATCGACGGCACGCCGATCGAGGACATGGTCGCCACCGCCCGCCGCATCGCGGCCGACGGCTTTCCGGTCATGCCGCATTTCCCGGCGCGGATCATCCCCGACAAGGCGACGCTCACCGACTGGATCGACCGCTACCAGGGCGAAGCGGGCGTCGACCAGGCACTGCTGCTCGCCGGTGGCGTCTCGCAGCCGCACGGCGACTTCCATTCCTCGATGCAGCTGCTCGAGACCGGGCTTTTCGACCGTGCCGGCTTCAAGCGGCTGCATGTTGCCGGCCACCCCGAGGGTAACCGCGACATCGACCCGGATGGCAGCGCGAAGAACGTCTCTGAAGCGCTTCTCTGGAAACAGAAATTCTCCGAACGAACGGATGCCGCGATGGCCCTGGCGACGCAGTTCGCCTTCGACGCCGACCCGATCATCGCCTGGGCCGAAGGCCTGCGCGAGGCTGGCGTCTTCCTGCCCGTCCATATCGGGATCGCAGGTCCGGCAAAGCTTCAGACGCTGATCAAGTTCGCCATGGCCTGCGGTGTAGGCCCGTCGCTGAAGGTCCTGCAGAAACGTGCGCTCGATGTCAGCAAGCTGCTGCTGCCCTACGAACCTACGGAGGTCGTCTCCGCGCTCGCCACGCACAAGGCGGCGCATCCGGAGTTCCTCGTCGAGCAGGCCCACTTCTTCCCCCTCGGCGGCATCAAGGCCTGTGCGGACTGGGCGAACGCGAACGGCGGAACGGGACTGCGGGCGGTTGCCCGTGGCTGATCCTGCCCCCACCCCCGGTGCGCTGCTGTTCGACCTCGACGGCACGATGCTCGAGACCGACCCGATGCACGCGGCGGTCTTCGCCGAACTCTTCGCGGAGCGCGGTCAGAAAATCGACGAGGCCTACTACATGGCCAACATTCACGGACGGCTGAACCGGGAAATCTTCGGCGACTTCTTCCCCGGTGAGGATGCGGCTGCACTCGCCGACGAGAAGGAAGCGCGCTTTCGCGAACGGCTGGGCACCGAGGCAGCGCCGATGGCCGGTCTTCCGGCACTGATCGAGCGGGCGCAGGCGGCGGGCTGGAAGCTCGCCGTTGTCACCAATGCGCCCGGCCCGAATGCCGAGGCGATGCTGTCCGCGATTGGTCAGCGTCAGCATTTCGACACGATCGTGCTGGGCGACGATTGCCCGCGCGGCAAGCCGGACCCCTATCCCTATGCCGAAGCCATGCGCCGCCTCGGCGTGCCGGCCGAGCACTGCGTCGCCTTCGAGGACAGCCGCGCCGGGGTCGCCTCCGCCGCCGGCGCCGGCGCGCTGGTCGCCGGGGTTCGCTCCGCGCTCGACGACGCCGCGCTCAAGGCAGCCGGCGCCGCCGTGACGATTGCAGATTTCGAAGATCCCGCGCTCGAGTTCGCGCTCGACCGCCTCAATGGAGCCACCGCATGACCCGCACCGTCCTCGAAAGCAAAAGCAAGACGACCGTGATCGGCTTCGATGAGCCCTTCTGCGTGATCGGCGAACGGATCAACCCGACCGGGCGCAAGAAGCTCGCTGCCGAACTCGAGGCCGGTGACTTCTCGACCGTCGAGAAGGACGCACTGGAGCAGGTCGCCTGCGGGGCGATGGTGCTCGATATCAACGCGGGCGTCGTTTACAACTCCAATCCCGATCCGAACCTCACCGAACCGCCGCTGATGACCCGGATGATCGAGCTGGTGCAGGGGCTCGTGGACATTCCGCTCTGCATCGACAGCTCGGTGCCTGCCGCGCTCGAGGCCGGTCTGGCCGCGGCCGAAGGCCGGCCGCTTTTGAACTCGGTAACGGGCGAGGAAGAGCGGCTTGAGCTGGTGTTGCCGCTGGTCAAGAAATACAACGTTCCGGTCGTCGCGATCAGCAACGACGACACCGGTATCTCCGAAGACCCCGACGTGCGCTTCGCTGTTGCCAAGAAGATCGTCGAGCGGGCTGCAGACTTCGGCATTCCCGCGCATGACATTGTGGTCGATCCGCTGGTGATGCCGGTCGGAGCAATGGCGACCGCCGGTCAACAGGTCTTTCAGCTGGTGCGCCGGCTGCGGGACGAACTGGGCGTGAACACAACCTGCGGCGCGTCGAACGTCAGCTTCGGGCTGCCAAACCGGCACGGCATCAACGGGGCGTTCCTGCCGATGGCGATCGGTGCTGGCATGACCTCGGCGATCATGAACCCGACGCGGCAGGTCGAAATGGAAGCGATCCGCGCCGCGAACCTGCTCATGAACCACGATGCGCACGGCTCTGCCTGGATTGGCTTCTCGCGGGTTCTGGACGCGACGGCCGGGGGCGAGAGCTTCGTCGACGCCTCGCGCGCGGCGATGGAAGCCGGCGGCGGCGGTCGAGGCGGTCGGCGGCGCCGCCGGGCTTAACGCGGCGTTCATCAGGATCGGCGAGAAGCCCGGCATGACACATCATGCCATTCCCGCCGATCCCCGTGCCGAGCTCTGGCTCGATTCCATATTCACCGCGAAAGCCGCGCTGAACGGCGGTGTCGTCCGGCGCGCCGTCAACTGGGTCGAAGCCGAGATCGGCCGTGAGCGGCTCGTCCGCGAAGTCCAGGCGCGACACTTTCACATGCTCGAATGCGGCGGGCAGTTCGTGATCGTCTGCAATCCCGGCCGCATCCGGATGATTTGCTGACAATGCGAACCTTCACGGATTTTCAATGAAAATCCGATATCGATTTTTCGACGAAAAATCGTGAGGGCTCTAGGCCCTCACGCCGTCGCGCCGAGCTTGCGCAGCCGGTTCTCGCGCAGTCGTTCGAAATCCTCGCCGGCGTGGTAGCTCGATCGCGTCAATGGGGTCGCGGACACCATCAGAAAGCCCTTGCCATAAGCGGCCTTCTCGTAGCTGGCGAACTCTTCCGGCGTGACGAACCGATCGACGCGATGGTGCTTCGGCGTCGGCTGGAGATACTGACCGATTGTCAGGAAATCGACATCCGCCGCACGCATGTCTTCCATGACCTGCACGACGGCCTGCCGGTCCTCCCCGAGCCCCACCATGATCCCCGACTTCGTGAAGATCGTCGGATCAAGTTCCTTCACCCGCTGCAACAGGCGCAGCGAGTGGAAGTAGCGCGCGCCGGGGCGCACTTCCGGGTAAAGACCCGGAACCGTTTCGAGGTTGTGGTTGAACACGTCCGGCTTTGCCGCGACGACGACTTCCAGCGCCTCGGGCCCGCAGCGGATGAAATCCGGCGTCAGGATCTCGATCGTCGTGCCCGGCGCGCGATGGCGGATGGCCCGGATCGTCTGGGCGAAATGCAGGGCGCCGCCATCTTCGACATCGTCACGGTCGACGGAGGTGATGACCACGTGGTTGAGGCCGAGCTTGGCGACCGCGTCGGCGACCCGACCCGGCTCGAACACGTCGAGCTCTTCCGGCGGCTTGCCGGTCGCGATGTTGCAGAATGTGCAGGCCCGCGTGCAGACTTCCCCCATGATCATCATGGTGGCATGGCCCTGCGACCAGCATTCACCGACGTTGGGACAGCCCGCTTCCTCGCAGACGGTGACGAGCTTGTGCTCGCGGATCGTCTCCTGCGTCTTGCGGTAGCCTTCGGATGTCGGGGCTTTCACCCGGATCCAGTCCGGCTTCTTGGGCTGGGCATTGTCGGGCCGACGCGCCTTTTCGGGGTGGCGCTGGCCGGGGATCTTGAGATCGCGCACGGTGGGTCTCCTTCCTCGCCCGTTGATGTAACCTACCGCAGCGGCGATGCAATCTCCAGCCTCGCAAAGCAGCCATGCATCACGCGGCCGGGGCCGTCCGGTCCCGGGCCATCCCGATGAGCTCGGCAGCCGCATCCCGCAGGATCTCGGCCAGGTCGTCGGCCCAGGCGGCATCGACGCTGCTCTGCCGCCGCACCAGCGCCAGGGTCCGGGACGGCTCGGGTGCCGCGAAGCGCATCAGCGCCAGCCGGGGGGCGGAGGCCGTCTCGGTCCGGATCGCGATTTCGGGCAGCAGCGTCAGGCCGAACCCTTCGGAGACGAGGCCGACCAGCGTCGACAGGGACGAGGCGCCGAGATCTACCTGCCGGCGCGCGGAGATCGCGCAGACTTCGAGCGCCTGATCGGCGAGGCAATGCCCCTCGTCCAGCAACAGCAGTTGATCGGGCGAGACTTCCGTGGGCCGCAACCGCTCCGCCCGGTCGGCCCAGGTCGCGATCCGGGAGATCGAGCCGGCCAGCACGAACCGGTCGGTCGCGATCGGATCGGCGCGAAGCCCAGGCTCGCTTACCGGCAGCGCCATCACGGCGGCATCGAGCCGGCCGAGACGCAGCGCCTCGACCAGGCGGTCGGTCTGCGCTTCCCGCACGCGCAGCTCCAGCGTCAGGTCGCGCGCCCGGATCCGGGTCAGGGCCAGCGGCAGCAGATATGGGGCGACCGTCGGGATCACGCCGAGGTTGAGCCGACCGCGCAACCCTTCCTTGAGCCGGGTCGACTGGGCGAGTTCCTCCACCTCCGCGAGGATGCGGCGCGACCTGACCAGAACGTCCTGCCCGGCACGCGTCAGCCGGATCTCGCGCGGCAGACGTTCGACGAGCTTCGTGCCCAGACGATCCTCCATCTCGCGGATCTGCGTCGAGAGCGCCGGCTGCGTGACATGCACCTGCGCGGCGGCGAGGCCGAAGCCGCCGGTCTCGGCGAGCGCGACGAAATAGCGGAGTTGCTTGAGCGTGACATCCATAACCCTGTCTTATGGCAACGACAAAAAATCTCAACTTGGATTTATTCCAAACTGCGCAGATCCTGTCGCCAATCCGACTCGAATGGAGGTTACCCCCATGTCCAAGCGCCTTACGACGACGGCCGGCGCGCCGATGCCGTCCAACGACACCTCGAAGACCGCCGGCCCGCGCGGCCCGGTCCTGCTCGAGGATTACCAGCTGATCGAAAAGCTGGCCCACCAGAACCGCGAGCGGATCCCCGAGCGGGTCGTTCACGCCAAGGGCTGGGGTGCGCTCGGCACCTTCACGGTGACGCACGACATCACCAAGTACACGCGCGCCAAGCTCTTCTCCGAAGTCGGCAAGAAGACCGAAGTGCTGTCCCGCTGGTCCACCGTGGCCGGTGAGCAGGGCGCGGCGGATGCCGAACGCGACGTGCGGGGCTTCTCGCTGAAGTTCTACACCGAGGAAGGCAACTGGGACATGGTCGGGAACAACACCCCGATCTTCTTCGTCCGTGACCCGCTGAAGTTCCCCGACTTCATCCGCACGCAGAAGCGGCACCCCAAAACCAACCTTCGCTCGCCCGAAGCGATGTTCGACTTCTGGGCAGCGCAGCCGGAATCTGTGCACCAGGTGACGATCCTGATGTCCGACCGCGGCATCCCGACGAACCCGATGCACATGAACGGCTACGGCTCGCACACCTATTCCTTCTGGAACAACGACGGTGAGCGGTTCTGGGTGAAGTTCCACTTCAAGACCCAGCAGGGCCACAAGCACTACACCAACGACGAAGCTGAAAAGCTGATCGGCTCGACCCGCGAGTCCTACCAGGAAGACCTCTTCAACGCGATCGATGAGGGCAAATTCCCGAAATGGACCATGTTCATCCAGGTCATGCCGGAAGCCGACGCCGACAGGCCGGACTTCAACCCGTTCGACCTGACCAAGGTCTGGCCGCACAGCGACTACCCGCTGATCGAGGTCGGCGAGCTTGAGATGAACAAGAACCCGGACAACTACTTCCAGTGGATCGAGAACGCGGCCTACTCGCCGTCGAACAAGGTTCCGGGCATCGGCTACAGCCCCGACAAGATGCTGCAGGCGCGGGTCTTCTCCTACGCCGACGCGCACCGCTATCGCCTTGGCACGCACTACGAGGCCCTGCCCCCGAACGCGCCGAAGTCGGCGGTTCACCACTACCACAAGGACGGCTCCATGCGGTTCTTCCAGAACGACACCGGCAATCCGGACGCCTACTACGAGCCGAACCAGTATTCGGACGCGCCCGTCGCCGACATGTCCTTCGAAGAGCCGCCGCTGCGCATCGATGCCGACGCCTTCCGCCACGAGCAGGAAGTGACCGATGTCGATTTCGTCCAGCCGCGCGCGCTCTATGCCGAGGTGCTGAATGACGAGCAGCGCCATCGCCTGCACCACAACATGGCCGCGGCCATGGGTCCGTGCTCGCAGCCGGTGAAAGAGCGCTGGTATGCCGTGCTCGAGCGGGTGCACCCCGACTACGCCGCCGGTGTCCGCAAGGCGGTCGAAGAGGAAGGCGATGTGAACGCCGTTCCCGTCACCGAGGACACGCCGGTCCACGCCAAGTAAGCGGCGGACCATCGACCATACGGATCAGGGCGCCTTCGGGCGCCCTTTTTCGTCGTTGCGCGGCACACGGGATTCATATAAGTCTGAACTTATATCAATCTCATCCCGGTATCCTGCCATGGATTTCCAAAAGCACCTCGGCGCAGTCGATCGAACGGTGACGGAGCTTGAGCGCGACGGCGCCCCTGCCCGCGCCGTCAGCCTGACGCGCATCTATCCGACCGATCCGTCCGACCTCTGGGACGCGCTGACTAGCAAGGACCGACTGCCCCGCTGGTTCGCCCCGGTCGATGGCGACTTCCGACCCGGTGGAAGGTTCAAGATCACCGGCAATGCCGAGGGTGAGATCCTCGAATGCGAGGAACCGCGACTCCTGTCGCTCACCTGGGAATTCGGCGGCGGCATCAGCTGGGTCGACGTTACGCTGTCGCCCGAGGGCGACGCGACGCGCCTGACGCTGGTGCACACGGCACCGGTCACGCCGCACTGGGCGCAATTCGGTCCTGGCGCAGTCGGCGTCGGCTGGGACCTCGGGCTGCTGGGGCTTGCTCTGCACGTCGCGGACCCTGACGCCGAAAAACCGGACGAGACCTCGTTCCACACCCTGCCCGAAGGCCGCGCCTTTATCATCGGCAGCGGCGAGGACTGGATCCGGGCAGACGCCGCAGGCGGCGCCACGACGGAGGAGGCCGAGGCGCGGGGCCGTGCAACCATCGCCTTCTACACCGGCGAGCCGCTTCCGGAGAGCTGATGGAGGCTTTCGACGTCTTGGGCGACCCGGTCCGCCGCCGCCTTCTGGAGCTTCTGGCGCGGGATGAAGCCGCCTCCGGTGAACTCGTCGAGGTGATCCGGGCGGAGTTCGGGATCTCGCAAGCAGCGGTCTCACAGCACCTCAAGGTGCTGCGGGAGAACGGGTTCGCCACCGTCCGCCCTGAAGGCGCGCGCCGGATCTACGCCGTCGATCCCGCAGCCCTCAGGGACGTGGACGGCTGGCTCGACCAGTTCCGGCATTTCTGGGAGCCGAAGCTCGACGCGCTTGCGACCGAGATCGCGCGCGGCAAGAAAGCGCGTTAGCCGATCTTCGGCGCCAGCGAGCCTTGCGCATCGTAGTGACGCCGAAGCCGTTGCAGGGCGATACGCAACACGATCTTGCCCGAGCGCGCGGACCAGCCCATCCGACGCTCCGCCTCTTCCATACCTTCGAGGTAGCAACAGCAGCGCAGCGCCACATCGCTGAGGCCGGGGCCGAGGTCCTCGAACGCAGCCTCGACCCGGGCACGGGCGGCTGTAGCGGGGGTATCCGCAGTCGTGTCATTGCTCGCCGCCATCCGGGAGAGTTCGTAATCCTCGCGCAGCCGCTCGCCGGCCCGCACGAGATCGCGGTCGAGGAACGGGCCACCGTCCCGGTCCCGGCGCCGCGAGAGGCCGACAAGCGGGCTTTCGGGCAGCGAGATCGGCGTCGCATCCCGGTGCTGCCGCCGCGCGGAGCGGAACGGACCGGACGAAACCACTTCCGAACGGTCGCGCGCGCGGTTCTCGCGGGCGGCGATCATCTCGCGCAGCGCGGTGCGCCCGCTCGCCGTGATCCGGTAGCGGGCAATGCGGGCGGCGGGTGCGCCGCTTTCGATCCATTCGTTGAGGGCGAGCACTTGCGCGATGGGGGCATCCACGACGGCGAGCCGGTCCGTATCGCCGTCGGCGAGGTCGCGCACGACCACCGCCCGGTCCATCTCCCGCGCAACGGCCAGAACGGCGCCCTGCTCCGCAAGACGGCGCAGAACGCGCGCCGCCTCGGTCTCGACCGTGTCGAGATCGGGCAGATCGGGGTCCAGCTTATCCACAGGAAGACCAACCACCGCCGAAAGCCGCTTCAGCGCGCTGTCGACAAGGGGATCGTCCCGCCGGTTCTCCAGCTTGCGGACCTGCCGCAGCACTGTCGAGGCATGGACGTCCTGCTGCCGCGCCAGCGCGCGGATCGGCGTGCCGGCTTCTGTGTGGGCCAGGTAGTGCCGCACCGGATCGGGCACCCAGTCCGGCAAGTCACTGCTATGACTTATCTTGTCTGCAACCGGTCCGATCATCTGTGACTCCGCCC
Source organism: Pelagovum pacificum (assembly GCF_016134045.1). Lineage (NCBI taxonomy): Bacteria > Pseudomonadati > Pseudomonadota > Alphaproteobacteria > Rhodobacterales > Paracoccaceae > Pelagovum > Pelagovum pacificum. The sequence continues at coordinate 1,986,330 of NZ_CP065915.1, forward strand.
GTATTAACCGCGAGGCGCCGAGTCCGACCTTGACAGGCCCGACCGGCGGGCACAGCCATGGGTTGTAATTCTTACCCAAGTCTTAACGGACCGTCTGCGTCAACCCATTGTTCATATTAGGTAAACAGTTCCTTCCACAGCGTTCTCCCCAGCTTGTCCACAGGCAACACTCGCTAAGGTTGCGTATGGTGAGGCCAGTCGATCTGGAAGGAGATTCCCATGCAGGACCTTTTGTCGATGGCGCGATCGCTGCGGCGGCCGGCGCTTCTGGTGCGGGCGGCCGCCTGCGGTCAGGACGATTACGATCGTGACACCCACCTGCCCCGCATCCTCGGCTGCGCGACCGCGCCGAAGTCCGGCGAGGCGCTGGTCAAGCTGCTGGATGCGGAGGACGAGGTGAACGCGCGGCGCCTGACCGGCGATGCCGGATGGTCCGCCGCGCGGCATGTCGAGCTGCTCATCGCGATCGCCGGCGAGGCGGCGCTGCTTGCCGCCGCCTACCGGCCCTCGATCGTGGACTGAGCGTAGCTCAGGTGAAGGCGTCCGCCATGCTCGCCTTCTTCTCGGCCACGTAGGCGCGCAGCGCCTCTTCGATCGCTGGGTCTATCGGCGGCTTCTGGTAGTCGTTCAGCAGCTTCTCGACCCGCAACGAGGCGAGCTGAACGGAATCGCGAGCGCCCTCCTCTTCCCACTGCTCATAGGGTTTGTAGTCGAGCACTTCGGTTCGCCAGAACGCCGTCTTGAAGTTCGCCTGCGTGTGCGCGCACCCAAGGTAGTGACCGCCCGGCCCGACCTCGTAGAGCGCGTCCATCGCCTGCCCCGTCTCGGACATGTCGACGCCCTTGGCGAGCTGGTGCAGCGCCCCGAGCTGGTCGGCGTCGAGCACGAACTTCTCGAAGCTGGCGACGAGCCCGCCTTCCAGCCAGCCGCAGGCGTGCAGCATGAAGTTCACGCCGGACAGCAGCCCCATGTTCAACGAGTTCGACGTCTCATAGGCGGCTTGCGCGTCCGGCAGCTTGGAGCCGCAGAACGACCCGGCGGAGCGGTAAGGCAAGCCGAGCCGGCGGGCCAACTGCCCCGCGCCATAGGTGATCTGCGCCGCTTCGGGCGTGCCGAAGGTCGGCGCACCGGAGTTCATGTCGATCGAGGTCACAAAGGCGCCGAAGATCACCGGCGCGCCCGGACGGATGAGCTGGGAATAGGCGACGCCGGCCAGAACCTCGGCCAGAACCTGCGTCAGCGTCCCCGCAACCGACACCGGCGCCATCGCGCCGCCGACGATGAAGGGAGAGATGATCGCCGCCTGGTTGTTGGCGGCATAGACCTCGAGCGCGCCCATCATGGTCGAGTCGAAGGTCAGCGGAGAGTTGATGTTGATGAGCGAGGTCATCACCGTGTTTTCGGCGACGAACTCCTTGCCGAACAGGATACCGGCCATGTCGACGCTGTCCTGCGCGCGTGACGGTTCGGTCACCGATCCCATGAACGGCTTGTCCGACAGCGTCATGTGCGCCAGCAGCATGTCGAGGTGGCGCTTGTTCACGGCAATGTCCGTCGGTTCGCACACCGTGCCGCCAGAGTGGTGCAGCCACTTCGACATGTAGGCGAGTTTCACGAACTTCTCGAAGTCGTCCATCGTGGCATAGCGCCGTCCGCCGAGCGCGTCGCGCACGAAGGGCGGTCCGTAGACCGGCGCGAGGACGAGGTTGCGGCCGCCGATCGTCACCGACTTGTTCGGATCGCGGGCGTGCTGGACGAACTGCGACGGCGCGGTCTTGCAGAGCTCGCGGGCAAGGCCGCGCGGAATGCAGACGCGCTCGCCCTCCACATCGGCGCCGGCAGCGCGCCAGCGGTCGAGGGCGGCGGGATTCTCGACGAAGTTGACGCCAATCTCCTCGAGCACCGTCTCGGCGTTCGCCTCGATGATCTGGAGCGCTTCCTCGTTCAGGATCTCGAGGTCGGGAATGTTCCGCTCGATATACTTGGCGGCCTCGATACGGACCGCCGTGCGCTCCGCCCTGCGGGCCGCTCCTCCGCCGCCGCGTCCCCTGCGTGCCGTCCGTGCCTCCGACATGGCCGCTCCTTTCGTGATCCGGTCAGGTGCGTGATACGCGCGTTCCGGGGGCCGCAATGGTGGCTTTGCGTCTTTCCTGGAGCGAAAACGACACGCGACCGCGCGGCAGCCCTCGCGCGGCCCTCCGAAGTCGTCGCGGCAGCTTGCGCGGCCCGGGGCGACGGACTAACCAGCCGTCATGGAAAACGCCGCTCACGACCGCCTTCTCATCATCGATTTCGGCAGCCAGGTGACCCAGCTGATCGCGCGCCGCCTGCGCGAGCTGTCGGTTTACTGCGAAATCCACCCCTTCCAGAACGTCACCGACGCCTTCCTCGACGAGTTCGCGCCGAAGGCGGTGATCCTGTCGGGCGGACCCGCGTCGGTCATCGACGACGGCTCGCCGCGGCCGCCGGCGAAGGTGTTCGACCTCGGCGTGCCGGTGCTCGGCATCTGCTACGGCCAGCAGGCGATGATGGACATGCTGGGCGGCCGGGTCGAACGCGGCGACGGCACCGCGGAATTCGGCCGCGCCTTCGTGGAGCGCAAGGGCGACAAGCATCCCGACCTGCTGACCGGCTGGTTCCTCGACGGCCGGGAACAGGTCTGGATGAGCCACGGTGACCACGTCGCTGAAATCGCTCCGGGATTCGAGGTGCTCGGCACCTCTCCCGGTGCGCCCTTCGCGATCACCGGTGACCGGGATCGGAACTTCTACGCGGTGCAGTTCCACCCCGAAGTGCATCACACGCCGAACGGCCCGACGCTCTACCGCAACTTCGTCGAGCTCGCCGGCTTCAAGGGCGACTGGACCATGGCCGCCTACAAGGAAGAGGCGATCCGCCTGATCCGCGAACAGGTCGGCGACTCAAAGGTGATCTGCGCGCTGTCCGGCGGCGTCGACAGCTCCGTTGCCGCGATCCTGATCCACGAGGCGATCGGCGAACAGCTGACCTGTGTCTTCGTCGACCACGGGCTGATGCGGATGAATGAGGCGCAGGAAGTCGTCTCCATGTTCCGCGAGCATTACAATCTGCCGCTGATCCACGCCGAGGAGTCCGACCGTTTCATCGGAGCGCTCGAGGGGGTCAGCGACCCCGAGGTGAAGCGCAAGACGATCGGCGGCCTCTTCATCGACGTCTTCCAGCATTACGCCGACGAGATCGAGGGTGTGAAGTTCCTCGCCCAGGGCACGCTTTATCCCGATGTCATTGAATCGGTGAGCTTCTCCGGCGGCCCCTCCGTCACGATCAAGAGCCACCACAATGTCGGCGGCCTGCCCGAGAAGATGGGCCTCAAGCTGGTCGAGCCTCTGCGCGAGCTGTTCAAGGACGAGGTCCGCGCGCTTGGTCGCGAGCTCGGCCTGCCCGAGAGCTTCATCGGCCGGCACCCCTTCCCGGGCCCCGGCCTCGCCATCCGCTGCCCTGGCGAGATCACCCGTGACAAGCTCGAGATCCTGAGGAAGGCCGACGCGGTCTATATCGACCAGATCCGCAAGCACGGGCTCTATGACGAGATCTGGCAGGCCTTCGTGGCAATCCTGCCGGTCCGCACCGTCGGCGTCATGGGCGACGGGCGCACCTACGACTTCGCCTGCGCGCTGCGCGCCGTGACCTCCGTCGACGGGATGACCGCCGACTACTACCCGTTCAGCCACGAATTCCTCGGCGAGACCGCGACGCGCATCATCAACGAGGTGCGCGGCATCAACCGGGTGACCTACGACATCACGAGCAAGCCGCCCGGCACGATCGAGTGGGAATGACCCGCCCGTGAGACGCCTCGCCGCCCTCGTCCGCTGGGGGATCGCACTGCTGCTTCTGAGCGCGACGGTGACAATGGCCTCCGCCTGGGCGACGGTGCGATGCGACCGGCTGATCGGGACGGATGCAGTTTACGAGACAGGTGTCGTCTTGGGCGCAGGGTTCGTGATGCCACCCGCGCCGGGCCCCGGCAGCCGGGACCGGGCGCTTGCGGGTGTGCGTCTTTACGAGGCCGGCGTCGTGGAGCGGCTGCATTTCTCCGGCTCAGCCGGGCGCGGGACGGGGTTTTCGGTCGGTCAGCTGATGGCGGACCTGGCCGTCGAAGACGGTGTGCCGGCTGAGGACATCACGGTAGAGACCAAGTCGGAATCGACCCTCGAGAACGGCCTCCTCTCCAAGCCGATCATCGCAACTTCGGCCAGCAACCTTCTGATTACCGAAGGTTTTCATCTGATCCGCAGCCGCGCCAGCATGGCCTTCGCGGGCCTGCCGGTCGATGGCATGTGCCGCTCCTCCGCCTTTGGCGAGCGCGGGCCGTCCGACATCGCCTGGATGATCCTGCGCGAGTCGCTTGCCTGGTGGTTCAACCTCGCCCGTGGCGCGCTCTGGAAGCTCGGCACCGTACTCGGACTGGAGGAGTCGATGCCCGGCTTCCTGCTGCACTGATGGAGGCGACAGCCGCACAAGTGACTCGCGCCGCGCTGTGGATGCTCGGCGCCGTGGTGTCGTTCAGCTCCATGGCGTTGGCGGGCCGCGCCGTCAGCTTCGAGCTCGATACGTTCGAGATCATGGCCTACCGCTCGATCATCGGCTTCGCCATCGTGGTGAGCGTGCTGACCGCGACCGGCCGGCTGCACGTGGTCAAGCGCGATCGCCTCGGCCTCCACGTGGTGCGCAACCTGGCGCACTTCACCGGCCAGAACCTCTGGTTCTTCGCGGTCAGCGTCGCACCGCTCGCGCAGGTCTTCGCGGTCGAGTTCACCTCGCCGATTTGGGCGCTGTTCCTCGCCGGGCTCATCCTGAAGGAGCGGATCACCGGCACGGCCGTGCTCGCCGCGATGCTCGGCTTCGTGGGCGTACTGATCGTCGCCCGCCCGAGCGTGGAGACGGTGGATGCCGGAATCATCGCCGCCGCGCTCTGCGCCATCGGGTTCGGCCTGACGGCGGTCCTCACCCGGCTGCTGACGCGGCACGAGACGGTGTCTTCCATCCTGTTCTGGCTGACCGGGCTTCAGGTGATCTTCGGCCTGGTCTGCGCGCTGATCGACGGGCAGATGGCCCTGCCGTCGGCGGGGTCCGTGCCGCTGCTGATCCTGATCGGCTGCGCCGGCCTCTCCGCCCACCTCTGCCTGACGAGCGCGCTCGCCCTCGCCCCGGCGAGCGTGGTGATGCCGATCGACTTCCTGCGTCTTCCGCTAATCGCGATCGCCGGGATGGTGATCTACGCCGAGGCCCTCGACGGCTGGGTCTTCGTCGGCGGCGCCGTGATCTTCGGAGCGAACTACCTCAACATCGTGAGGAAGAACCGCCGAGCCCCCGCAACAGGTGCGAAAATGTGACGCGATAAGCGCCTCGAGGTTGTGACGCGGCGTTAACAATTGACCGGAAAGACCCCTCTGCCGGAATGTCTGACGACAACTTCGGGAGGACCCCACTCATGGCATTCAAGAGGACTTCGGTCGCCGCGATGGCGGCCCTTCTCGCCACCACCTCGCTCGCCCATGCCGGCGGCATCGACCGGCTTCGCACTCCGCTTGGTCTGCTGTTCGAAGACGGAAGCGGCGCGAACCTGACGCTGTCCTACGGCACGCCCGACGTGAGCGGGACCTATGGCCCGGCGCTCGGCGGCGGCAGCACCGGTGACATGGCCGGCAGCTTCATCAACTACAGCTTCACGTTGAAGACCCAGCTGAACGACCGTATCGGCCTGATGTTCACCAGCTTTTCGCCCTATGGCGCGAATGCCGATTACATGCAGGGACCCTACACCGGGCTGTCTGCGGACTGGGATGCGGACGGTTCCACCATCCTCGCCAGCTACCGGCTGAACCCGAACTTCATCTTCTACGGCGGTGCGCGGATCACGACGAGCCAGGCTGAAATCACGATCCCCGACACGCTCATCCGTGGCGGTCTCGCCGCTGCCGGTGCCGCCGGCAACGCGACGGCGGGCGCTGCTGCGGCCGCTGCCCCGGCCGGATCGCTCGCCTACAGCGCGACGACCGAGAAGAACGGCGGCACGAGCTACATCGCCGGCGCAGCCTACGAGCGCCCCGACATCGCCTTGCGCGTCGGCCTGACCTACGAGAGCGGCTACACCCACGAGTTCGAGACGGTCGAAACGCTTCCCGGCCTCGGCGTGAGCGCCTCCAGCGTCACGGAGATCGACATGCCGAGCGTCGTGACGCTCGACTTCCAGACCGGGGTCGCCGCCGACACGCTGGTCTTCGGCTCGATCCGGCACGCCACCTGGTCGGACTGGCACGTGCGCCCGCAGGCCTATGACGCGCTGTTCGGCGAAGAGATCACCGGCTTCGACAACGACGTGACCACCTACCAGGTCGGCGTTGGCCGCCAGTTCTCCGACGCGCTGTCGGGCTTTGCCCGCGTGACCTACGAGGCCGCCGACGGTGAAACCGCCAGCCGGCTCGCGCCGACGGACGGCACCCGCGGCATCGGCGTGGGCATGTCCTACGACGCTGGCGGCGCCGAGTTCACCATGGGCGTCGAGTACCAGAAGCTCGGCGATGCAACCGACGCGTCTGGCACCGAGTTCGAGGACAACGACGCGCTCGGCGTCTCCTTCGGGATCACCAGCGGCTTCTGATCCGGACCGGATCACGGACATGACGGGGCCCGTCGGCATCGCGCCGGCGGGCCCTTTCGCTGTCATGGGTGGGGATGCGCAGGAAACGGATTGTGCGCCCCGCGCCTCGGGGCGCAGATGATCGCATGACCCAACGTTCATTGTCCCCACGGTCGTGGCTCGACCTCCTGCTTCTCGCCCTTGTCTGGGGTGGGGTGTTCCTTGCCGTGCGGCTTGCCCTGCGCGAGGTCGGACCGCTCCAGATCGTCGCAATGCGCGTCGCGGTCGCCGCGCTCGTGCTGTGGGGCATCGTGCTGGCGAGCAAATTGCCTGTGCCCCGCCGTCGCGACACCTGGGGCGCCTTCGCGGTCATGGGCCTGCTGAACAACGTGATCCCGTTCTGGCTTATCACGTGGGGGCAGCAACATATCGACACCGGGCTGGCCTCGATCCTCAATGCGTCCTCGGCGGTCTGGGGCGTGGGGATCGCCGCACTCGTCTTCGAAGATGAGCGCCTGACGCTGCGCAAGGTGATCGGCGTTCTGCTGGGCCTGGCCGGTGTGGCGACGGCGGTCGGCCTCGGCTCGCTGGCCTCGTTCGATCCGACGTCGCTGGCGCAACTTGCCATTCTGGGCGCGACGATGTCCTACGGGATCGCCTCGGCATGGGGGCGGGCCACCCTGCCCGGCCTGCCGCCGCTGGTCGCAGCTGCGGGGATGCTGACCTGCTCCGCCGTGATCGCCGTGCCTCTGGCGCTGCTGACCGAAGGGCTGCCGCCGATGCCGGGCGTCCTGACGTGGGGCGCGCTGGCCTACGCCAGTGTCGTGGCGACGGCGGGGGCCTATCTGCTCTACTACCGCATTCTCGCGGCGGCGGGCAGCGGCCACACGCTGCTCGTGACGCTGATGGTCTCGCCGATCGCGATCCTGATCGGCGCGCTGGCCTTGGGCGAGACGCTGCGGCCAGAGGCCTACGTGGGGTTCACGCTCCTCGCCGCGGGCCTGATCGTGATCGACGGCCGACTTCTGGCGCGCCTTGTGCCCCGGCGAAAAGGCCTATGACGGCGCTACGAGGCGCCGACCCTCACGCCGCGGACTTCGCCTTCAGCTTGTCGGCGAGGTCACGGGCCACGGCGAAGGCGCCCTTGATCTTGTCCGCGTCGTTCTTCCAGTCGCGGCGCACGACGATCTTGTTGTCCTTCACCTTGGCGAGACCGTCCTGCGCCTGGATGAACTCGACCAGCCCCTGCGGCGAGGCGTACTTGTCGTTGTGGAAGCGGATCGTCGCGCCTTTCGGTCCGCCGTCGAGGTGGCTGATCCCGGCCTTCTTGCACATCGCCTTGATGCGAACGACGAGCATCAGAGTATTTACTTCCTTCGGCAGTTTGCCGAAGCGGTCGATCAGCTCCGCGGCGAAGCCTTCAAGTTCAACTTTGGTCGTCAAGTCACTGAGGCGGCGATACAATCCAAGCCGCACATCGAGGTCGGGCACGTAATCCTCGGGGATCAGCACCGGCACGCCGAGGTTGATCTGCGGCGCCCACTGTCCGTCGTCGACCAGCCCCTGCGCCTCGCCCGATTTGATCTTGGCGATCTGCTCTTCCAGCATCGACTGGTAGAGTTCGTAGCCGACTTCGCGCATCTGGCCGGACTGTTCCTCGCCCAGCAAATTGCCCGCGCCCCGGATGTCGAGGTCCTGGCTCGCAAGCGTGAAGCCCGCGCCGAGCGTGTCGAGGCTGCCGAGCACGCGCAGGCGCTTCTCGGCAAGGTCGGTCAGCCGGCCGCGCGGCTTGGTCGTCATGTAGGCGTAGGCGCGCGTCTTGGACCGGCCAACCCGGCCCCGGATCTGGTAGAGTTGGCTGAGGCCGAACATGTCCGCCCGCCAGACGACCATCGTGTTGGCCGTCGGGATGTCGAGCCCGCTCTCGACGATCGTGGTCGCCAGAAGCACGTCGTACTTGCCGTCGTAGAAGGCGTTCATCCGGTCGTCGAGTTCGCCCGCCGCCATCTGCCCGTGCGCCGTGACGTAGCTGCATTCGGGGACCTGGTCCTTCAGGAACTGCTCCATCTCCGGCATGTCCGAGATGCGCGGCACGACGAAGAAGCTCTGCCCGCCCCGGTAGCGTTCGCGCAGCAGCGCCTCGCGGATCGTGATTGTGTCGAATTCGGAGACGTAGGTGCGGATCGAAAGCCGGTCGACGGGCGGAGTGCCGATGATCGACAGCTCGCGCACTCCCGACAGTGACAGCTGCAGCGTGCGCGGGATCGGCGTCGCCGTGAGCGTGAGGACGTGGACATCCGTGCGCAACTGCTTGAGCCGCTCCTTGTGGCCGACGCCGAAGCGCTGTTCCTCGTCGATGATGAGCAGGCCGAGGTTGCGGAACTTAATCGACTTCGCCAACAGCGCGTGGGTGCCGACGACGATGTCGACATCGCCAGAGGTCATGCCGGTGCGGGTCTCGCTCGCCTCCTTCTGGCCGACGAAACGCGACAGGGAGCGAACCTTGATCGGGAACCCCCGGAAGCGCTCGCGGAAGCTCTGGGCGTGCTGGCGGGCCAGCAGCGTCGTCGGGGCAACGACGGCGACCTGCACGCCGGACATCGCCGCCACGAAGGCCGCGCGCATCGCGACCTCGGTCTTGCCGAAGCCGACGTCACCGCAGATCAGCCGGTCCATCGGGCTGCCGGCTTCCATGTCCTCGAGCACCTGTTCGATCGCGGTCAGCTGATCGTCGGTCTCCGTATAGGGGAAGCGGGCGAGAAACTGCTCCCACATGCCATCGGGCGGCGTCAGCACCGGCGCGGTGCGCAGCGCGCGCTCCGCGGCGACGCGGATCAGCCGCTCGGCCATCTCGCGGATGCGCTCCTTCAGGCGGGCCTTCTTGGCCTGCCACGCGCCGCCGCCAAGCTTGTCGAGCAGCCCCTCCTCGTGTCCGTAACGGGACAGGAGTTCGATATTCTCCACCGGCAGGTAAAGCTTCGACTGTTCGGCATATTCGAGCACGAGACATTCGTGCGCCGCGCCCGCCGCCGTGACGACCTCGAGCCCGTGATACCGGCCGACGCCGTGGTCGACGTGAACCACCAGATCGCCGGGCGTGAGGCTCTGCGTTTCGGTCAGGAAGTTCTCGGCCCGCCGGCGGCGCTTCGGCGCGCGGATCAGCCGGTCGCCAAGCACGTCCTGCTCGGAAATCACCGTCACGCGGCCCTCGCCGAGCGGCCCCTCGAAACCGGATTCCAGTGCCCAGACAGCAAGATGCACGCCACTCTTGCCAACGCGCGTGAAGTCGGAGACGTGGATCGTCTCGACCAGACCCTCGTCCTCGATCAGGCCCGAGAGGCGTTCGCGCGCGCCTTCGGAGTAGGAGGCGATCAGGACCGGTCCGTCTTCCAGCTTCTTGCGGACATGATCGGCGAGCGCCCCGAAGAGCGAGATGTTCTCCTGCTGCCGCTCGGGGGCGAAGCTGCGCCCGATCCGCCCGCCCGCGTCGATGACGCCCGGCCCGGTGGCCTGCGGCAGTGGCGAGAATTGCAACACCCGCCGCCCGCCGATGGCCTTGGTCCAGCCGGCGTCGTCGAGATAGAGCGTCGAGGGTGCGGCGGGCTTGTAGACCGTGTCGACCCGGCCCTTCTGGCCGAGCGCGTGCCGGCGCGTCTCGTAGGCGTCCTCGATCATCGTCCAGCGGCTGTCGCGGACCGCGTCGCTCTGGTCGTCGAGCGTGACGGAGGCTCCGGGAAGATAGTCGAACAGCGTCTCGAGCTTCTCGTGGAAGAAGCCGAGCCAGTGCTCGACGCCCTGATGCTTGCGTCCCGCGCTCACCGCCTCGTAGAGCGGGTCGTCGCTGCCCGCCGCGCCGAACTCGATCCGGTAGGTCTGGCGGAATCGGGTAATCGCCGCCTCGTCGAGGATGACCTCGGACACGGGGGCGAGTTCAACCTGGCTCAGCTTCTCTGTCGTGCGTTGAGTCGCCGCGTCGAACCGGCGGGCCCCGTCGAGCGTGTCGCCGAACAGATCGAGCCGGATCGGCCCGCTTTCACCCGGGGGATAGATGTCGATGATGCCGCCCCGCACCGCGTAGTCGCCGGGCTCCATCACCGTAGGGGCCTGTGTGAAGCCCATCCGCACGAGGAAAGACCGCAGCGCCGCCTCGTCGATGCGGCTGCCGACGGTGGCGTGGAACGCCGCCTCGCGCAGGGTCTCGCGCGCGGGGACTTTCTGCGTGGCGGCGTTGATCGTGGTGAGCAGAACGAACCGCTCCGGCATCCCGTGGACGAGCGCGGCGAGCGTCGCCATCCGCGAGGCCGAGATGTCGGCGTTCGGCGAGACGCGGTCGTAGGGCAGACAGTCCCAGCCGGGGAAGGTGATGACCGGCATGGAGGGCGCGAAGAAGGCGAGCGCGGATTGCATCGCCGCCAGCCGCTTGTCGTCGCGCGCGACATGGATCACCGGGCCGGAGGTCTTGTCGACCTCGGCCAGCAGGAGCCGCGCGTCGAACCCTTCGGGCGCGCCGCCGACGGAAATACGGTTGGTTTCGGCCATGCCGGTCACTTCCTGAAACGGGGCGCACTCTCTCCCCCGGATGACGCGTCCTGTCAACCTTCAGCCACGTGGAGCGCCTGCGGCGCGCTTGATGTCCGCCCGCGCCTGCGGCCCGGGCTGGTCAGGGGGCTGTCTGCCCCCTCCGGGCCTGACGGCCCGTTCACCCCCGAGAATATTTGTCGGCCCAAAGAATGGACAAGGGCGCGTTAAGGTTAATGTGCGGCTCGCAAAGAGGTCGACGGCATGGCCGACCGGCACTTTGCCGGCGGCGCGCTCAGAACGCGTTGAACAGGTAGCTGCGGTCGAGGTTCTGCCACATGCCCCACAACGCGGTGACGAAGATCGAGACCATGCCGATGAACTGCGTATACTGCCGGTGGCGGATCAGGAACTTGTCGAGTTCTTCCCCCTCCGGATCGGCGCGGCGGATCACGGTGGCCGTGCGGATCGACAGCGCCCCGACCAGCGACATCGGAAAGCCGATCAGGAACAGCGCCTGCGCGAACTCGACGTCGTAGACAAAGCCGAGGATGGCGAGCGCGGTCAGCACGAAACAGACGAAGCCGAGAAGGATCAGGCCCGACACCCCGGCGATGTGCAGGATGCGGTTGACGTTGACGCGGACGATATCCTCGAGATCCTGGCGCGCTTCGCCGCCATCCTTGCGGGCGCGGGTGAGCATGTCGAACGGCACGCCGAGGACCCAATGGCTCGCCGTCGACCACACGACCGCGAGCGCGATCCAGAACCAAAGGTTCGAGAACGACCGCATGTCGATCACTTCGAAGATTGTCTGCGTCCAACTCAAGGGGGACAGCCCGGTTCGCCTGGATTGTATTTTCGGCGGACCCTAGCGACAGCCGCGACCATTGCCCATACTTGTGAGGTGCGAATTTACGTGGCACTCGACCTTTGTGACACGAAAGGCCCGCCCATGACTCCCATAAACGCTCGTTTTCCCAGCTATCGCCCCCGCCGCCTGAGACGAAGCGCCGCGCTGCGCGACATGGTGCGCGAGACCACGCTGACCCCGGCGGACTTCATCTGGCCGGTCTTCGTGATGGACGGCGAAGACGGAGAGGAGGCGATCCCCTCAATGCCCGGCGTCTCGCGACTGACCGTCGACCGGGTCGCGAAGGCGGCGGTCGAGGCGCACGCGCTCGGCATTCCGGCGATCTGCATCTTCCCCTACACGCCCCTGTCGGCGCGCACGGCGGACTGCGCGATGGCCTGGGACATGGACAATATCGCCAACCGGGCGATCCGCGCGGTGAAGGCGGCGGTACCGGGGATGGCGGTGATGACCGACATCGCGCTCGACCCCTACAACATCGACGGGCAGGACGGCTTCGTGGAGGACGGCTACGTCGTCAATGACCGCACCGTGGAGGCACTCGTGAAGATGGCGCTGGCGCAGGCGGAGTCCGGGGCCGACATCCTCGGCCCGTCCGACATGATGGACGGCCGGATCGGCGCGATGCGGCAGGCGCTGGAAAGCGAGGGGCATCAGCATGTTGCGATCCTCTCTTACAGTGCCAAGTACGCCTCCGCCTTCTACGGGCCGTTCCGCGATGCGGTCGGGGCCTCGGCCGCGCTGAAGGGTGACAAGACGACCTATCAGATCGACCCGGGCAACGGTGACGAGGCGCTGCGCATGATCGCGCGGGACCTCGACGAGGGGGCGGACATGGTAATGGTGAAGCCGGGGATGGCCTACCTCGACATCTGCCATCGCGTGAAAGCCGAGTTCGGCGTGCCGACCTTCGCCTACCAGGTGTCGGGCGAATACGCGATGCTTCAGGCGGCAGCGGCGAACGGTTGGCTCGACGGAAAGAAGGTGATGATGGAAAGCCTTCTTGCCTTCAAAAGAGCGGGTTGCGACGGGATCCTCACCTATTTCGCGCCGGAAGCCTCGCGGCTTCTGCAAGGCTAGGGCTTTCGCGCCGCGATACAGAGGTTGAGCGCGGGACGGCCCTCCGGGACCGTGTCGCCGTTCAGTCTGTCGGCGGCGTCAACCATGGTGCGGGCGAGCGCGATCAGGGCGGCAGACGGGCCGCGCCGGCGCTCGTTCCGGCGCACGTCGGGAAGCAGGTTCGCCTCGATCATCGGTTTGCCGAGCCCGTAGAGCAGATTGTGAACGAACGGCAGGCACCAGCGGGTCTGGGCGATCTGTTCGATAACGTCGAAACCGGCGTCGGTGACCTGCTGGTGAAGCTCTTCGGGGCGATAGAGCCGCTCGTGCCCGGCCCAGATGCCGGCGAAGGTGCCGGTCGAGACATGCCGCTTGAAAACCGCCTCGCCGATCCAGTTCACCGGATCCCAGGCGAAGGGATAGCCGGCGTGCGGCACCGTCGCGAGCAACAGACCGTCGGGGACGAGGACACGCGCAGCCTCCGACAGGCCGAGCGCCGGGTCGGGCATATGTTCGAGAACTTCGGACATCACGATGACGTCGAAGCTGTTGTCGTCAAAGGGCAAACACTCGGCCTGCACCTGTCGGAAGGTGGAGGTTGGATGCGCGGCCCGCGCGGCCGCGAGCGCGGATGTGTCCGCATCGACCCCCGTCGCACTGGCGCCGAGCTGGTCGTAGACGGCGAAGTAATAGCCCCGCCCACAGCCGATATCGAGGATGCGCGGGCCGTCCGGCGCCTCTCGATGCAGGCTCCGGGCGATCCATTGGGCGCGGCGCCGGAACGCGGGATCGGGGTCGCGGGCGAACGGGTCCTTGTCGGAATTCACGACCTTTTCCAAGCTGTTGCGGGCTGACCCTGCCTTGACGGCTGCCGGCGCAGGAGAGTAGCAAAGGTGGCTGCTGTCAACTCCGGCCCGGAAAGTCCTGTTTGCTGTCATGCCGAAACCGGGCCTGTTGATTTGCCTCACCTATCACTTGCCGAACGTATCCGGTCTGACGCTGTCCGCGCATGCGCTGGCGCTGCATCTTGCCGGGCGCGGCTACCCGGTGCGGATCGCGACGGCGCGCCATCCGGCGGACCTGCCCGCGCGGGAAGAGGTCGAGGGCCTCGAGGTCCATCGCAGCCGGGCCCTCGCGATCGTGGCGAAGGCGGCGGTGATGCCGGGGTATGCCGCGACCGTTTGGCGTGCGCTCGACGATATGTCCGCGGTGAACCTCTATTTGCCGAACCTCGACGCGGCGGTGGTCGCAATTGTCGCCCGGCTGCGCGGGCGGCGGTTGATCGTGACCTATGCCTGCAGCGTCAGCCGTCGGACCCTGTTCGACAGGTTCAGCCGGTTGGTGGCGGCGTCCACGCATCTGGTCGCCGGGCTGCTCGCCGATCGGATCCATGTCGTGTCCGAAGATTACGCGGCGCAATCGACGTTCTGTCGGCTGTTCCGCCGCAAGCTCGACTTCGCGCCATACGCGGTGCCCCTGCCCCTAGGTCCGGATGAACCGGCGCGCCCCACACCGCCGGACGATGTCGCCGTTATCGGGTTCGTCGGGAGGATCAGCCGGCAGAAATCGCTGGAGTTGTTGCTCGATGCCATCCCCGACGTTGCCGATAGGCTGGGCCGGGATGTGCGGCTCGACCTCATCGGACCAGCCGAAGGCGTCATCGGGGAAAGCTACTGGCCCGGCATCAAGCTCCGGATCGAGGAGAGCGGCGGCCGCATGCGCTACCGGGGCGTGCTGCGCGGCGAGGCGCTCGCTGCCGCGTACCGCGAGCTTGACGTGCTGGTGCTGCCGAGCGCCGACCGGCTCGAAAGCTACGGCCTCGTTCAGGTAGAGGCGATGCTGCGCGGTGTGCCGGTCGTCGCATCCGACCGGCCCGGCGTTCGCCTCCCGGTGCAAGAGACCGGCATGGGTGAACTCTTCTCCTCTGGCGACGTCGGCGCACTGGTCGAGGCGCTGGTGAAGGTCCTCGCCGACCCGGGGCGCTATTGCTGCGACAGCAGCCAGGTCGAGGCGCGACTCGGCAACGCGGTCGCCGCCCGACCCTACGTCTCACTTCTTGAGGCGATCGAAGCCGAATCAGGCAGGTGACAGCGGGCGGACAACTGCCTATAGTGTTGCCTGAGACCGGCACCACAAGCCGGCGCACAGGCACATCGAGGCACCAAATGAGCAGCATTACCCGACGGACGGCCCTATTGGGTCTTGGCGCCAGCGCGCTTGCCGCCTGCGGCAACGGGATCGGCAACACCAACGACGCAACGATCGAAGCGCGCGTGGACAGCACGCTCGCCTTCATGAACCAGCGCTACCCCGGCGCGTCGCAAATCCAGCAACGCGCCTCCGGGATGCTGGTCATGCCGCTAGTGACGGAGGCCGGGCTCGGCCTTGGCGGTGCCTATGGACAGGGTGCGCTTCGCGTCGGCGGCACGACCGTGGATTACTACAGCGCCGCCGCGGTCAGCGCCGGTCTTCAGATCGGAGCGCAGCAGTACAGCCACGTGCTGTTTTTCATGAACGACGAAGCGCTGATGGACTTCCGCCGCAGCGATGGCTGGGCCGGCGGTGCCGACGTGGAATATGCGCTGCGCGAGAATGCCGAAACGATCCGCACCGACGTCGTGTCGTCCCGCGCCCCGGTTATCGCGCTGGTCTTCGCACAGACCGGGCTGCGTGCCGCCGCGACGATCGAAGGCATCAAGTACACCCGCATCATTCCCTGATTTCAGGGCCTTGCGACGAGAAGCTCTACCACCGCATCAGCGGTAGTAGAGCGACTTTTCGTTGCTGAAGAGATGCACCTTGGACGGATCGGCCGAGAGCCGCATCTTCGTGCCGCGCACGTTTTCATGGATGCCGGGCAGCTTGGCGATGACAGGTTCGGAGTCCGTGTCGCCCTCGGGGCGCTTCATGTAGAGGATCGTGACCTCGCCGAGCGCCTCGGTGATCTCCACCTCGGTTTCGAGCACTGCCTCACCGTCGGACTTCACCAGATCCTCGGGACGCACGCCGACGTTGACCTTCATGCCCTTGTCGGCCTCCTGCGTCGGGATGGAGGACACGGCGGTGCCGCCACCGGCGAGCTTGACGGTCGTCTGGGCACCGGTGCCGACGATCTCGCCGGGGAACAGGTTCATTGCCGGCGAGCCGATGAACTGAGCGACGAACTCGTTCTCGGGGTGTTCGTAGAGCTCGAGCGGCGTGCCGACCTGCGCGATGCCCTTGTTCGCCAGCACGACGATGCGCGTGGCGAGCGTCATCGCCTCCACCTGGTCGTGCGTGACATAGATCATCGTGCTGTCGGGCATGCTCTCCTTCAGCTGCGCGATCTCGATCCGGGTGGCGACGCGCAGCGCGGCGTCGAGGTTCGAGAGCGGCTCGTCGAAGAGGTAGACCTTCGGGTCGCGCACGATGGAGCGGCCGATCGCAACCCGCTGCCGCTGACCGCCCGACAGAGCCTTCGGCAGGCGGTCGAGGTAGGGTTCAAGTTGCAGGATGCGGGCCGCGCGGGCGACAGCCTCGTCGATCTCCGACTTGCTCTTCTTGGCGAGCTTGAGCGCGAAGCTCATGTTGTCCCGCACCGTCATGTGCGGATAGAGCGCGTAGGACTGGAAGACCATCGCGATGCCGCGCTGCGCGGGGGGCACGTCGTTGACGACGACGCCATCGATCTCGAGCGTGCCTGCGGTGATCTTCTCGAGACCCGCGATCATCCGCAGCAGCGTGGACTTGCCGCACCCGGAGGGGCCGACGAAGACGACCAGTTCGCCCGTCTTGATGTCGAGGTCGATGTTCTTGAGCACCTCGACCGAGCTGCCATAGGTCTTGCCGACATCGGTCAGTTTAAGGTCAGTCATCTGTCCCTCCCCTCATGTCCTTCCCGTTCAGGCCGCGCTGTTGCGCACGGCCAGAACCACCTGCCACGGCTCGAGCCGCATGGTGCCACTGTCGTCCCACCCGGCGGAGCCGAGCTCTTCACCGACCTGCGTCCACGTGCCGTCGGGCAATACGAAGCTGTTCGGCTCGTCCGAAATGTTGAAGGCGCAGAACATCTCCTCGCCCTCGTGGTCCCGGCTGAAGTAGACGACGTCGCCCTCGTGTCGGACGCCGCTGTGACCGCCCTTCATCAGCATCGGATACCTGTGCCGCAGCGCGATGGCGCGGCGGTAGTGATGGATCATGCCCTCGGGATCGCTTTCCTGATTGGCGACCGTGTTGTGCAGGTGCCGGATGGAGACCGGCAGCCATGACTTCACTTCGGAGAATCCGGCATACTGGTTCGACGGCTCCCAGGGCATCGGCGTGCGGCACCCGTCCCGGCCCTTGAACTCCGGCCAGAACTCGATGCCGTAGGGGTCCTGCAAGTCCTCGTAGGCGACATCGGCCTCGGGCAGGCCGAGCTCCTCGCCCTGATAGAGGCAGACGGACCCGCGCAGACAGCAGATCAGCGTGGTGAGCGTGCGTTGCGCGGCCGGGCTGAGGTCCCAGCGGGAGGTGTGTCGCTTCACGTCGTGGTTGGAGAAGGCCCAGCAGGGCCAGCCGTCGGCGGCTTCCTCGTCGACGCGGGTCATCACTTCTGCGATGCGGGCGGCGGTCGGCTGATCCTGCGCGAGGAACTCGAACGCGTAGCACATGTGCATGAGATCATCGCCGGCGGTGTATTGCCCCATGATCTGGAGACCGCGCTGCGCGTCCCCGACCTCGCCCACGGCGGCGGCGCCATAGGGGTTCATCTCGGCCCGAAGCTTGCGGAGGAACAGCAGGTTCTCCGGCTGGTTCTTCGAATAGAGATGTTCCTGGTGGTTGTAGGGGTTCACCGACGGCGCGATCGAGGCGTTGCGCAGCTCGGGCGCCAGCGGCGGATTGTCCCGCAGGTACTTGTCGTGGATGTAGAAGTTGATCGTGTCGAGGCGGAAGCCGTCGACGCCCCGCTTCAGCCAGAACCGCGCCACGTCGAGCAGCGCCTCCTGTACCTCGGGTTCGTGGAAGTTCAGGTCCGGCTGACTGGTGAGGAAGTTGTGCAGGTAATACTGTTCACGCCGGGAATCCCACTGCCACGCGGAGCCTCCGAAGATCGACAGCCAGTTGTTCGGCGGCGTGCCGTCGGCCTTCGGATCGGCCCAGACGTACCAGTTCGCCCGGTCGTTCGACTGGGACGAGCGGCTTTCCTCGAACCAGGGGTGCTTTTCGGACGTGTGGCTGAGAACGAGGTCGATCATCACCTTCACGCCGTGGGCGTGGGCGGCCTCGATCACCTTGTCGAAATCCTCGAGCGTGCCGAACAGCGGATCGACGTCGCAATAGTCGCTGACGTCGTAGCCGAAGTCCTTCATCGGCGACTTGAAGAACGGCGAGATCCAGATTGCGTCCGCGCCCAGCGAGGCGACGTAGGGCAGCCGCTTCGCGATCCCGGCAAGGTCGCCGACCCCGTCGCCGTCCGTATCCTGGAAGCTCCGGGGGTAGATCTGGTAGATCACCGCCCCACGCCACCAGTCGGGGTCCGTCTCGGGCGCCACGTTGGGCGCCATGTCCTCGGCGAGACTCATGCGCTCTCCTTATTTCACCGAACCGGCCAGCAGGCCGCGCACAAGGTACTTCTGCATCGCGAAGAACACGAGCAGCGGCACCGCGATCATTACGAACGCCGCCGCGGCGAGGATGTGCCATTCGCCGCCGCGCGATCCGAGCAGGTTGGTCACGACGAAGCGAGTCATGACGGTGCTCTCGGTATCGGACGGCAGGAAGACACTCGCCACCAGCAGGTCGTTCCAGGTCCAGAGGAACTGGAAGATCGCGAAGGATGCAAGGGCCGGAAAGCTCAGTGGCAACACGATTTTCGTGAAGATCTCGAAATCGGTCGCGCCGTCGACTTTCGCGTTCTCGATGATGTCGCGCGGCAGGCCGACCATGTAGTTGCGTAGCAGGTAGACGGCCAGTGGTAAACCGAACCCCGTATGCGCCAGCCAGATGCCGAGGAAGCTCTTCCCGATGCCGAGCCAGCCGTGGATGATGGTCAGCGGCACGAAGGCCAGTTGCAGCGGCACGACCAGCAGGCCGACCACGATCGCGATCAGCAGGCCCCGGCCGGGGAAATCCATCCAGGCCAGCGCGTAGGCGGCGAAGGCGGCGATCACGATCGGGATGATGGTGGCCGGGATCGCGACCGTCATGGTGTTGATGAAGGGCCCGAACAGCGCCTCGTCCGAGAACAGCATGTCGTCGAGAGATTGCCCCCTCTCGCGCGCCGTCGCACGTTCTTCGGCGTTCATGTCGGTGAGCACTTCGGCATAGTTCTCGAGCGTCACCTGCGGTGGCGCCACGAGCGACATCGGCAGCACCAGCGCGTCCTCGAACTGCTCGGGCGAAGTTGCGACGAGCGCGCCGTCGGCCTCGACGGTGACGGTGAGGTCGCGGCTGCCCTCGGCGGTCTCACCGGGTTCGGTGTTCGCGCCGCGCAGGCGCGACGTGCCGAAGCCGGCCACGGTCGCCCGCTCGACGATGTCGGAGGGCAGTCCGTCGATGTCGAAGACGTTCGTCTCGATCCGCCAGAGGTCGCCGTCCTGGACCTGGTCGTCGGCCGGGATCGTGACCACGTAGTTCTGCGGCGAGCCTTGCAGCGCTTCCCACCAGCCGGTCTGCGAGATCGCGTCCTGATCCCGCAGCGAGGTGATCAGCAGGCCGAGCGTCGGCACGACCCACAGGATGACGAGCGCGAGTGTCGCCAAGTGGGTGACGATGGTCAGGCCAGATTTCTGGCCGGCGATATTGTCCATAGGTCTGCCCCTCCCTCAGCGCATTTCGGCCCGCGCCTGGCGGATGTTCCAGAACATGACGGGCAGCACGAGGATCATGATGACCACCGAGATTGCGGTGGCGAACCCGTAGTTGCCGGCGTCGAAGTACTGCATCATCTGCGTCGGCAGGATCTCGAGGTTGCGGTACTGGTTCCCCATCGCGGCGACGATGTCGTAAACCTTGAGGACGAGAATGGTGATCGTCGTCCACACGACCATGATGGTCCCCCGGATCTGCGGCACCTTGATGCGGAAGAAGACCTGGAACGGGTTCGCGCCGTCGATGATGGCGGCCTCGACCGTGTCCTCCGGGACGCCGCGCAGCGCGGCCGACAGGATGACCATGGCAAAGCCCGTCTGGATCCAGATCAGCACCACCATCAGCAGGAAGCTGTCGATCACCTGACCGTCGATCAGGGTCACCCCGTCCTCGGCCCCGAACAGGCCCCGGATCGCGTTGATGACACCGATATCCATGTCGGGATGGTAGACGAAGGACCAGATCAGCGAGGCGCCGACGAAGCTGATCGCCATCGGCATGAAGATCAGCGACTTGGCGATGTTGCCCCAGCTCAGCCGGTCGGTCAGCTGCGCGGCGATCAGACCGAAGAAGGTCGAGGCCGCGGGCACGACGAGCACCCAGAGAAGGTTGTTCAGCAGCGAGACGCGGAAGGTCTGGTTCAGGAAAATCTGTTCGTAGTTGCGGTACCACCCGTCCTGCGCGACGCCCGAGGTCACTGATAGCCAGATCGAGTAGAACACCGGCACGACGAGGTAGAGACCGAGCGCGAAGATCGCGGGAAAGGTGAAGAGCCAGGGCCGCACGGCGTTGGCGCGGTTGATGTTGCGCCCGATGTTCTTGCCCTTCGGCGGGAAGATCACCTTGTCGAGCACGAGGTTGGACAGCCAGAAGTAGGCCAGCATGCCCCCGACGCCGATGATGATCGTCAGGATGCCCGAGACGATGGTCGAGTCAAACATGCGCCGCTCCTTTTGCCCATCCCTGGCGGGCCCTGCCGCTCCCCGGGCCGCCCGACGTTCGGGCGCGGTGCGGCATAGTCTTGATGTGGTGAGGATGCGCCGGCGCGGGGCCGGCGCATCCGCCTGACGGGGTCAGGTCGTTACTTGATCGCGTCCCAGGCGGACTGAATCGACGCGGCTTCGGCCTGCGCGTCACCGGTGCGCAGGTACTCGACCATGCCGGTCCAGAAGGCGCCGGCGCCGATCTCGGACGGCATCAGGTCGGAGGCGTCGAAGCGGAACGACGTGGCGTTCAGCAGGATTTCCCCCATGCCGCGGAGCGTGTCGTTGGCGTAGAGCTCGGTGTTTACGCCGTTGTGGGGCGTAAGGAAGCCGGACTGGCTCATCCAGACTTCGTGGGCCACCGGCGTCTTGAGGAACTCGATCATCGCGCGGGATGCTTCGTTCTCGTCGGTGATCGCCCAGACCGTGCCAGCGCCGAGAACCGGGCTGCCGAGGTCTTCGCTCTCGAACGCGGGGAAGTAGAAGAAGTCATACTCCGCGTCTTCCGGGAAGAAGGTCGGGATGAACGAGGCCTGGCGGTGCATCAGGCACTGCGGCGGGATCTCGAACACGCCGTCCGGGCTGTCGCGGAAGTCGGTGTTGACGATTTCCGCACCGGACATGCCGGTGAAGTCCTCGTTCAGCGCGAACTCACCGAAGGTTTCGATCGCGTTGACGACTTCTTCGCTGTCGAAGGGCAGCTCGTTGGACACCCAAGCGTCGTAGGTATCGAGGCTCTGCGTGCGCAGCATGATGTCCTCGACCCAGTCGGTCGCCGGCCAGCCGGTCGCGTCGCCGCTTCCGAGCCCGATGCACCACGGTGCGAAGCCATCCTCAACCGCCTGCTCGGACAGCGCCAGCAGCTCTTCCATCGTCTCGGGCACTTCGTAGCCGAGCTCTTCGAAGACCGGCGGGGAGTACCAGACGAGCGATTTCACGTCGACCTTGTAGAAGAAGCCGTTCAGGGCTTCGCCACCGGCCTGCTCGTTCTCGGACGTCGCGAGGTCGACCCAGCTCTGGCCAGCCGCGTAGTTCTCTTCGATCCAGGCCGCGTCCTCGTCGGTCAGCGGAGCGACGTCACCGGCAGCGGCGAGGTCGGCCAGCAGGCCGGGCTGCGGGATGACGGCCATGTTCGGCAGGCCGCCGGTCTGGGACGCGCGGCGAATCTCGCTCTCGAACGCGTCGGAGCCGGCGTACTCGACGGTCGCGCCGGTGGCCTCCTCGAAGTAGGCGAAGACGGTGTCGACGAGGTCGCGGTCGTCGCCGATCCACGGGCCCGAGATCGTCAGGGTCTGACCGCTGAGATCGTATTCATCGGCAAAAGCGTTGTAGCTGTCCCAGGCGAAATCGCCTTCCCCGACGGGGAAGATCAGCTCCTGGGCCTGCGCCGACCCGGCGGCGAGCGCCAGGATCGCGGCACCGGAATAAAGTGTCTTTTTCATGGATAACCTCCCAAGTCGCGGCTGTCGCGCTATCTGAACGTCGTGCGCAGCGGGGGCGCGGAACCCCAAAGCGCTTTGGACAGGCTGAACCTCGCGCATGTCCATGAAGCTGTCAATCCGCGATCTTGAATGCTGCGGTTGCGCCCAATAATTTTGCGGTTGCGGCATCCTACATCGTTTTAGACGGGACTTGGCGTGCCGAGGTCCGACCGGTAAGGTCGGACCGCGATTGAAAGCGCTTTGGAAGCCGTACGTTGATGAACCTCAAGCAACTGGCAGAGAATCTGGGACTGAGCCAGACCACGGTCAGCCGCGCGCTGAACGGCTATCCGGAGGTATCGGAAGCGACGCGGCGGCGCGTCGTGGACGCCGCCGAACTGCACAATTACCGCCCCAACGCCCGCGCCAAGGGCCTCGCCACCGGGCAGGCCATGGCGATCGGCCACGTCATCCCGATCGACGACAAGCACGAGATGGTCAACCCGATCTTCGGCGACTTCCTTGCCGGCGCGGGAGAGACCTATTCGAGCCTCGGCTACGAGATGGTGCTGTCGGTCGTCGAACCCGGCGACGAGGCGACGGTCTATCGCACCATGCGGGCGCGCGGCTCTGTCGACGGCGTCGTGGTCAGCGCACCCCGCGTCAGCGACGGCCGCCTCGACCTGCTCGACCGGCTCAAGATGCCCTACGTCGTCCACGGCCGCGTCAGCGAGCACGAGGGCGACTATTCGTGGCTCGACGTGAACAACCGCTCCGCGTTCCAGAGGGCGACGAACTTCCTGCTCGACCTCGGGCACCGGCGCATCGCACTCATCAACGGGCTGGAGGAGATGGACTTCGCATGGCGCCGCCGGCGCGGCTACGAACGCGCGATGGAAGAGCGCGGGCTCTCCACGGAGCCCGGCCTGATGGTCGCCAACGAAATGACCGAGCGGAACGGCTACCTCACCGCCAGCCAGATGCTGAGCCGGGACGCGCCGCCCACAGCTTTCCTCGTCTCCTCGCTGATCTGCGCGCTCGGCGTGCGCCGCGCCATCGAGGAACGCGGCCTGTCGATGAATCGCGACGTGTCGGTCGTGACCCACGATGACGCGCTGTCCTACATCGACAACGGCCTTGACGTGCCGATCTTCACCGCGACCCGCTCCTCCGTCCGCGAGGCCGGGCGGCGGACCGCACGGATGCTGATCGACCGCATCGACAATCCCGACCTGCCCCACGTTCACCAGCTGCTCGAAGCGCAGCTGGTCGTCGGTCAGTCCACCGGACCATTCACCGCTTCTCAAGGACTTAAAGCATGAAGTTCACACGCGACGATTTCCCCGAGGACTTCCTTTTCGGGGCGGCGACGGCTGCTTACCAGATCGAGGGTCACGCCTTCGGCGGCGCGGGATCGACCCACTGGGACAGCTTCGCCGCAACGCCCGGCAACGTGATCCGAGCCGAGGACGGCGCGCGGGCCTGCGACCATTACCACCGCTACGAGGAAGACCTCGACATCCTCAAGGACGGCGGCTTCGACGCCTATCGTTTCTCGACCTCCTGGGCGCGGGTCCTGCCCGAAGGGCGCGGCACGCCGAACCAGGAGGGGCTCGACTTCTACGACCGGCTCGTGGACGCCTGCCTCGAGCGTGGGCTGAAGCCGTTCCAGACGCTCTACCACTGGGAGATGCCCTCCGCCCTCGCCGACCTCGGCGGCTGGACGAACCCCGACGTCGCCGACTGGTTCGCGGACTACACCGAGGTGATCCAGTCCCGTATCGGCGACCGGGTCCAGGCTGTCGCCACGATCAACGAGCCGTGGTGCGTCGCCTTCCTGTCGCACTTCCTCGGCCACCACGCGCCGGGCCTGCGCGACATCCGCGCCACCGCGCGGGCGATGCACCATGTCACCAAGGCACATGGCCGCGCGATGAGCCGGCTGCGCCAGATGGGCCAGCAGAACTGCGGCATCGTGCTGAACTTCGACCACACGTCCCCCGCCGATGACAGCCCCGAGGCGATCGCCGCCTCCGACCTGCTCGACGGGATCAACAACCGCTGGTTCATCCAGGCGATCTCCAAGGGCACCTATCCCGAGGTCGTGCTCAAGGGCTTCGGCGATCACATGCCAAAGGGCTGGGAAGACGACATGGCCGAGATCTCGCAGCCCATGGACTGGCTCGGGGTCAATTACTACACCCGCCATTTCGCCGCCCCCGATCCGACGATCCCCTGGCCTTCGGTGAAGGCCGTCGAGGGCGATCTGGACCGGACCCAGATGGGCTGGGAGATTTATCCCGAGGGTCTGAAGGATTTCCTCACCCGGATGTCGCAGGAGTATGTCGGCGACATGCCGATCTACGTCACCGAGAACGGCATGGCCTGGGCCGACGAGGTCGAGAACGGCGCCGTCTACGACCCGGAACGCATGGATTTCATGGAGCGTCACATCCTCGCCGCCAAGGACGCGATTGCCGAAGGGGCCAACGTGAAGGGCTTCTTCTACTGGTCGCTGCTCGACAATTACGAGTGGGCGTTCGGCTACGAGAAACGGTTCGGCATGGTTCACGTTGACTTTGACAGCTTGAAGCGCACGCCGAAGGCGTCCTATCAGGCTTTGAAGTCCGTACTCACAGGCTGAGGCCCCTTACATGTCCCACCCGCCCAACAAGCTCTCCCTCGTCGCCGATATCGGTGGCACCAACACCCGCGTGGCACTGGCGGACGGGCGGGAGATCCTGTCGGAGACGGTGCGCCGCTACCGGAACTCGGAATATCCGGGGCTCGAGTCGGTTCTGCGCCAGTTCATCGCCGACGAGGACGATGTCGATTGCGCCGCCGCCTGCGTGGCGGTCGCCGGCCCCGTGCGGGACGGCAAGGCGACGATGACAAACCTCGACTGGGCGATGGACGAAGGCTCCGTCGCGCGCGCGACGCGGGCCGAGACGGTGTCGATCCTGAACGATCTGCAGGCGCAGGGTCACGCGCTCGGCCACCTCGCCGAGGAGAACGTGCGCACCATCGTGAAGGGCCCGGTCGCGCAATCGCACGAGACGCGACTGGTGATCGGCGTCGGCACCGGCTTCAACGCCGCGCCGGTGATCGAAGCGCCCGGCGGTCGCGTCGTCTCTCCTTCCGAATGCGGCCATGCCAACCTGCCGATCCGCACCGACGCGGAGCTTCGGCTGTGCAAGTTCGTCTCAACCGCGCACGGCTTCCCGGCGATCGAGGACGTGCTGTCGGGCCGCGGGCTCGAGCGGGTCTACGCGTGGCTCGGCGAGGAAGCGGGCGATCCGAAAGAGGCCCGTGCCTCCGACATCATGGAGGCCTGCGAAAAGGGCGAGCGGCGCGCCATCGACGCCGCCCGCACCTTCGCCCAGATCCTCGGCACGGTCTGCGGCAACCTCGCACTGATCCACCTGCCCTTCGGCGGCATCTACCTTGTCGGGGGCGTGGCGCGGGCGATCACGCCCTACCTGCACGACTTCGACTTCGACGGCGCCTTCCGCGACAAGGGCCGCTTCGCCGGCTTCATGGCGAACTTCGCGGTGCACGTGGTCGAGGACGATTACGCCGCCCTGACCGGCTGCGCCGCGCATCTCGTGGAGAAACAGGCGCGGGTCTGACCCGCCCTGCCCTCACCTCGCCCGCGCCGCACTGGCCTGAACGGGGCCGCTGCGTTATGGCTGGCCTGCGACAGACGGGACCCCTCCTCATGCCTCGAACGATCCTCCAGCGATGCGAATCCAAGGGCCTGCGGATGACAGGGCAGCGTCGGGTGATCGCAGCCGTGCTGGAAGAGGCCGACGACCACCCCGACGTGGAAGAGCTCTATGCCCGCGCGGCGAAGGTCGACAAGGCGATCTCGCTCGCCACGGTCTACCGCACGGTGAAGCTGTTCGAGGAGGAAGGCATCCTCGAGAAGCTCGACTTCGGCGACGGGCGCGCCCGCTACGAGGCCGCGTCCCGCGACCACCATGACCACCTCATCGACCTCGACACCGGACAGGTGATCGAGTTCGTCGATCCCGAGATCGAGAAGCTGCAGGAGAAGATCGCGCGCAAGCTCGGCTACCGCCTGACCGGCCACAAGCTCGAGCTGTACGGGCGTCCCCTGAAAGAAAAGTAACATGGAAAACCTGCGCGGCGCGCTGCTGATGACCGGCGCCATGGCGGCCTTCGCCGTCGAGGACGCGATCATCAAGGGCACCTCGACCCTGATGCCGACGGGGCAGATCCTCTGCTTCATCGGCCTGTTCGGCACGCTCATCTTCTGGCTGATCCTGCGCCTGCGCGGCCTGCCGCTGTTCACCCGCGCGCTGATCAGCCCGGCCGTGATGGTGCGCAATATCGGTGAGGTGTTCGGCACGCTCGGCTACGTGCTCGGCTTCACGCTCGGGGATCTGTCGACCGCGGCGGCGATCCTGCAAGCCGGGCCGCTGATGGTGGTGCTCGGCGCGGCGCTGTTCCTCGGGGAGACGGTGGGCTGGCGGCGCTGGACCGCTGTCAGCGTCGGCTTCGTCGGCGTGATGATCGTGCTGCGGCCCGGCACGGGGTCGTTCGATCCCGTCTCGCTCTGGGCGGTGGTCGGCGTGGCAGGGTTGTCGATGCGCGACCTCGCGACGCGTCGGATCAAGGGCGACGTGCCGTCGCTGCAGATCTCGGCCTCGGCCTTCGCCTTCGTCGTGCCGACCGGCCTGATCATGCTGGCGATGGCCGGTGACACCCCCGTCGCGGTCGGCGGCGGCGCTATGCTCGGCATCGCCGGCGCGCTCGCCTTCGGCATGTCCGGCTACATGGCGATCGTGGGGGCCACCCGGATCGGCGAGCTCAGCGTGATCGCCGCCTTCCGCTACTCGCGGATCGTCTTCGCGCTGATCCTCGGCGTCGTCTTCTTCGCCGAACACCCCGATCCCGCCACCTACATCGGGGCTGCGCTGATCGTCGGCTCCGGTCTCTACGCCTTCTGGCGGGAACGGCGGGCGAAGGCGCGCGCCGCTTCCCTCCCGCCGCAACCCACGCTATAGCGGCGAAGAGCCCTGACGGCGCAGTTAGCGCAAACATCTCCCATACGGAGGCCTCATGAGCACCATCATCGACATTCATGCCCGCGAAATTCTCGACAGCCGGGGAAACCCCACCGTCGAGGTCGACGTCACCCTCGAGGATGGCTCGATGGGCCGCGCTGCCGTTCCGTCCGGCGCCTCCACCGGCGCCTACGAGGCGGTCGAGCGGCGTGACGGCGACAAGGGCCGCTACCTCGGCAAGGGCGTGACCGAAGCGGTCGCCGCCGTGAACGGCGAGATCGCCGAGGCGATCCTCGGCTACGAAGCCACCGATCAGGTCGAGATCGACATGGCGATGATCGAGCTCGACGGCACCGACAACAAGGGCCGACTGGGTGCGAACGCGATCCTCGGCGTGTCGCTCGCCGTCGCCAAGGCCGCCGCCGAATTCTCCGGCCTGCCGCTCTATCGCTATGTCGGCGGGTCCTCCGCGCGGACGCTGCCGGTGCCGATGATGAACATCATCAACGGCGGCGAGCATGCCGACAACCCGATCGACATCCAGGAATTCATGATCATGCCCGTCTCCGCGACCTCGATCGCGGAAGCCGTGCGTTATGGCTCCGAAGTCTTCCACACGCTCAAGAAAGAGCTGTCGGCCGCCGGCATGTCGACCGGCCTCGGCGACGAGGGCGGTTTCGCGCCCGAACTGAAGGGCACGCGCGACGCGCTCGACTTCATCCTGAAGTCCATCGAGAAGGCCGGCTACAAGCCGGGCGAGGACATCTGCCTCGCGCTCGACTGCGCCGCGACCGAGTATTTCAAGGACGGCAAGTACGAGATGACCGGCGAAGGCAAGAGCCTGACGCCCGAAGAGAACGTCGCCTACCTCGAGGCGCTGGTGAAGGACTACCCGATCATCTCGATCGAGGACGGCTGCTCCGAGGATGACTGGGACGGCTGGGTCGCGCTGACGAAGGCGCTCGGCGACAAGGTGCAGCTGGTCGGCGACGACCTGTTCGTCACCAACCCCAAGCGCCTCGAGATGGGGATCGAGAAGGGCGCCGCGAACTCGATGCTGGTCAAGGTGAACCAGATCGGCTCGCTCACCGAGACGCTGCAGGCGGTCGAGATGGCCCACCGCGCCGGCATGACCAACGTCATGTCCCACCGCTCGGGCGAGACCGAGGACGCTACCATTGCCGACCTCGCCGTCGCGACGAACTGCGGTCAGATCAAGACCGGCTCGCTGGCGCGCTCCGACCGGCTGGCGAAATACAACCAGCTGATCCGCATCGAGGAAGCGCTCGGCTCCGCCGCGATCTTCGCGGGCAAATCGATCCTGAAGTGATCGCGTCGTCCCGCGACATCGGGGACCTGATCGGCGCCGGCTTTTCGGCGCCGGACGGGCACCTGTCGCGGGACAAATCCGACTTCTCACCGGAGTTCTGGGATTTGCGGACCGGCCTCCTCGGCGAGCTGGCGCAGAAGCTGGTGAACTACCGGATGTATCTGACGCTGACCGGCGATTTCTCGGAAGAGCTCGCCGGCAGCCGCGCCCTGCGCGACGTCTTCCAGGAGAGCGGGACAAGCGGCCCAATCCGGCTCGGGTGAGGCCCCCGTGCGTCGGCATTTCTGACGCCGGCA
Source organism: Pelagovum pacificum (assembly GCF_016134045.1). NCBI lineage: Bacteria > Pseudomonadati > Pseudomonadota > Alphaproteobacteria > Rhodobacterales > Paracoccaceae > Pelagovum > Pelagovum pacificum. The sequence continues at coordinate 2,015,294 of NZ_CP065915.1, forward strand.
AGCAGCGCTAACCCCGCATTAAGGTTAACGCGCCCCTGCTTCTTCGGGCGTCAAATATTCTCGGGGGTGAATGGGCCGACGGCCCAGAGTGGGCAGACAGCCCCCTGCCCCCTTCGCCAGCTCGCGCAACGTCGCCCGTCGGATCTCAGCTCAACAGCCGGTCCGCCCGCCAGGGCGCCAGAAGCTCCGACGCGACGTTGCCGCCGGTGATCTCGGTCGCCACCAGCTCTCCGACGATCGCCCCGAGCGTGACGCCCGAGTGCATCACGGCCACCGTCAGCCCCTCGGGGCCGACCGGACCGATCACCGGCTTCTCGTCGCCCGGCATGGGGCGGTTGGCCAGCGTCACCCGTTCAAGCGCAAGCTCGACAGTCGGAAACATCGGCGCCATGCGCTGAAGGGTCAGGCGGGCCACGGTGTCGGGACGCTCGATGATCCGCTCGGTCTGGTCTTCCTGGTGATTGGCGACGGTCGAGGCGACGATGCGTCCCTGCGCGTCCTGGCGGATCTCCTGTCCCGGCGTCACTAGGATGTGGGACAGCACCCGCTCTACCGGGGCAGTGCGCATCATCAGCCCCGGGCGCGGCACCATCGGCAACAGCACTCCGAAGTCGCCAAGCAGCGCAGACGTTCCAGAGCCAGCGGCCAGCACGACGTGATCGGCGTGGAAGATGCCCTGATCCGTCTCGACCCCGGTCACGCGGCCGCCCTCCTCGACGATCCGGCGCACCGGCGTGCCGATCACCTGCGGCACCCCGGCATTCGCCAGAAGCGCGGCGGCGGAGTCCGCCCCCTCGGTCGCGCCTTCCTGCGGCATGTAGAGCGCCTCGTCAGGCAGGTCGGCAAGCGCCGGCTCCATCCGGGTCCAGTCGGCACGGCTCAGCGCCCGGGTCTCGTAGGCGAGGCCGTTCAGCCGCTCGGCCGTTGCGGCCATCTCGGCCCCCTGCTCTTCCCAGCTGAGGCAGCCGCACCAGTCGACCAGCCCGAGGCCCGATTGCGCCTCCAGCCGATGCCAGGCGTCGATGCCCGCAGTGCGCAGCCGGAAATGATCGTCGTCGAGGTAGAAGCTGGCATTCACCCAACCGAAGGTCGCGGTGCTGGCCGCGCCCGGCCCCTCGGCGATGACCGTCACTTCCGCGCCTCTCGCGCGAAGGTTCCAGGCGATGGTGGCGCCGATGATCCCGGCGCCTACGACGACGACGTGCATATGAGGTCTCCGTTCCAGTTCGAACCCGTGCTACCAGAGGGCATGACCGCAGACGAGATCATCTCCCGCCTGGATTTGTCGCCCCACCCGGAGGGCGGCCATTTCCGACAGACCTGGATCGCCGATCAGGGCGACGGCAGGCCGACCGGCACCGCGATCTACTTCCTGTTGAAAGCGGAGGAGGTCAGCCACTGGCACAAGGTCGACGCCACGGAAATCTGGCTGTTCCACGCCGGCGCGCCGCTTGTATTGTCGATGTCGGAAAGCGAAGTCGGGCCGGCGACGGATAACCGCCTCGGCCCGGATGTGATGTCAGGCGACCATCCCCAGCTGATCGTGCCGCCCCACTTCTGGCAGGCCGCACGAAGCACCGGGGACTGGACGCTGGTCAGCTGTACGGTAAGCCCGGCGTTCCGTTTCGAGGGCTTCACCCTCGCGCCGCCGGGCTTCGACATACCGCGTTAGTCGTCGCCGAAGACGCCGGACAGGTCGTCCTGCGATTCCAGCTGGTCCTGCGTCAGACGCGTGATGATCATCAGGTCATCGTCCCCGTCCGGAACCAGACGAATGTCCGACAGCGGCAGCAGCACGTCCTTGCGGCCAATGCCGAGGAAACCGCCCACGTCCACCGTCACGCCGACGACCTGGCCTTCACGGTCGAGGATGACGTCGTCCGCCTCGCCGATCGATTCGAGGTCCGTCAGCATCGGCCCGAAGGATTCGCCGCTGTCCCAGAAGGCCTCGTCGTAATTTTCGTCCAGCGTGTAGATATCCGCGTCGGCCACGTCTTCCGCCTTCACGAGCATCGCGATGCCGGTGCCGGTCGCCGGCTCCATCGTCTCTTCGGTTGCGGCCATGTCCTGACCGGTGTTGTCCATCGGCGCGGAGTCTTCGATCGCGGCAGCCTCGCCCGTGGCGGTGTCCGTGTCCGCTTCCTGGGCGAGCAGCGAGACAGGGACGAGGGCCGTGGCGAGCATGAGTGCAAGGCGCATGAATGAGGTCTCCTGAATGGTATGCATGTCAGGAGACAAACGACACAGCGAATGAAATCGTTCCCTTCGAAGACGCGCGGACGTCAGCCTTCGGCCAGGACGTCGAGCACGGCGTCAGCCGGAACCTCCGCCGTCACGAACGCCTCTCCGATGCCGCGTGCGAGGATGAAGCGAAGCTGGCCGTCGACCACCTTCTTGTCCTGCCCCATCAGCGACAGCAGCGCGTCCGGCCCCGGCAAGTCGCCGGGTATGTCCGCCAGGGCCGACTTCATCCCCATACCGGCGAGGTGCGCGCGCACCCGGCTCGGATCTTCCTGCGGGCAGAGACCGAGTCGCGCGGACAGATCGAAGGCCAGCGCGCAACCGATGCCCACGCCTTCGCCGTGCAGCAGCCGGTCGGAATAGCCCGTCGCGGCCTCGAGCGCGTGGCAGAAGGTGTGGCCGAGGTTGAGGAGCGCGCGGTCGCCCTGCTCCGTCTCGTCGCGCAGCACAATTTCGGCCTTCATCTCGACCGAGCGGCGCACCGCGCGGACGAGCGCCGTACCATCGTCCCGCAGGGTCGGGCCCGCAGCCTCCAGCCATTCGAAGAAGGCCGCATCCCCGAGCAGACCGTATTTCATCACCTCGCCGTAGCCGGCGCGGAAGTCCCGGTCCGTCAGCGTTGACAGCAGCGTGGTGTCGGCGAGCACGAGGCTCGGCTGGTGGAACGCCCCGACGAGGTTCTTGCCGTGCGGCGAATTGATCCCGGTCTTGCCACCGACGGAGCTGTCGACCTGCGCCAGCAGCGACGTCGGGATCTGCACGAAGCGCACACCGCGCCGCAGGATCGCCGCGGCGAACCCCGCGAGGTCGCCGATCACGCCGCCGCCGAAGGCGACGACGACATCACCGCGCTCTACCTTCTGCTCCAGCAGCCATTCGACCGAACGCGAAAGCTCCGGCCAGCTTTTCGTCGCCTCGCCCGGCGGCAGTGGCAGAGCCGTCATCTCGATCCCCGCCTCGGCCAGCCCTGCCCGCAGGCCTTCGAGGTGGAGCGCGGCGACACGTTCGTCGGTCAGGACCGCGACGCGCTTGCGGCGCAGCAAAGGCGCGATCTCCGCCCCCGCACGGGCCAGCAGACCTGGCCCGATGCGGACGTCGTAGGCGCGCCCCGGCAGCGGAACGGAAACGGTTTCAATCTCGGACATCTGTCAGTTCCAGCACATCGGGGCGGGTGCCGAGTTCGCGCACCACACAGTCGGCCATGTCGGCAATGGAATAGGAGGCGCGCGACTTCACCCGAAGATCGGCCAGCGCATAGGTCGGGGCGCGTTCGTCGTGCAGGCGTTGCAGTGTTCCGCGCGGATCGGGGCTCTTGAGCAGTGGGCGCGTGGACTTGTGTCGCACGCGCTCCCAAAGGAGCGGCACGTCCGCGTCGAGCCAGACGGACACGGCGCTCCCGGTGATCGCAGCGCGGTTGCGCTCGGACATCCACGCGCCGCCACCGGTCGAGATGACCTGGGGGCCGTCGCGAAGAAGCCGTCGGATCACCTCGGTCTCGCGGTCGCGGAAGAAGGCCTCGCCGTCGCGGGCGAAGACTTCCGCGATGGTGGCGGCTGCGGCGCTTTCGATCTCTTGGTCCGAATCGACGAAGTCCACGCCGACTCTTGTTGCGAGGGCCTTTCCGATGGCGGTCTTGCCCGATCCCATCATCCCGACCAGCACGACCGTCCGCTTCAGCCGGCCTGTCGGCCTGGCGCGGGCCGGTTGGGTATCCCGTTGCTCTTCCATGCTTATTTCTTGGCTCGCGAGGGGGTCCCCGCCTGCTGGTCGCCGCGTCCCTTCATCAATTTGTTCCCCTGCATGGCGTGAATTCTCCTGTTACGCCATATATAAGTTGAACCCGATGGTGCACCGCTCCGAACAACGGTTAGAAGCGAGCGGAAACGAGGCAGGCAGGGAGTAGCAGGCCACCACATGCTCTGGCGATTGATCAAGTTTCTCTTCGTCCTGGTTATCCTGGGCGGCATCGCACTCGTGGCATATGCGTATGTCGGACCGGTGTTTTTCCCCGATGACTTCGACCCCCAGCAGGAAGAGGTCGTGCTCCCCGTGACATTGGGGAACGACGAGTGAGGCACATTGCGATCCTGTGCGCCCTGCTCGCCGCGCCCGTGTCGGCACAGCAGGATGAGTCAGGATCGCCCATGTCGGCCATCGACTGGCTCTCCGACAGCATCACCGCGCCGCCGCCCGCCGCGGCGGCGACCGGACCCACGCAGTCCGCGCGGGCGGACGAGGACCCGATCGCCAACAGCGCGACCTCGCCCTCCGTCACCGTGCTGCCGCTGGATGCCGCGACGCCCGATCGCGTTGGCCTTCTGCCCTCCGGCGTGACCGGCCTTCCACGCACGCTCTGGTCCGGATCGGACGCGGAAACGCTCGCCACGCTGATCGCAGCCGAACAGACGCAGACGCTGCCCGCCATGCAGGACCTGCTGCGGATGCTGCTGCTCGCCGAAGCGGAGCCACCGGCCGAGAGCGACGCGCCCGGCCAGCTGTTCCTGTCGCGCATCGACAAGCTGCTCGACCTCGGCGCGCTCGACCCCGCGCTCGAGATGCTGGAGGCCGCCGGCCCCGGCCAGCCCGACATCTTCCGCCGCTATTTCGACGTGGCCCTGCTGACGGGCCGCGAGACACGCGCCTGCCGCCTGCTGTCGGACAAGCCGGAGCTCGCCCCCACGCTGAGCGCGCGGATCTTCTGCCTCGCCCATGTCGGGGACTGGCCCGCCGCCGCGCTGACGCTGAACGCAGCCGACGCGCTTGAGGACGTCACGGACGAGGAGCTGGACCTGCTGTCCCGCTTCCTCGACCCGGCCACGTACGAAGGGCTGCCGCCGCTGCGCGTGCCCGACCGTGTCTCCCCGCTCGACTTCCGGATCCGTGAAGGCATTGGGGAGCCGCTGCCGACCTACGACCTGCCCCGTGCCTTCGCCCATGCCGACCTGCGCACCATCACCGGCTGGAAAGCCCGACTCGAAGCCGCAGAAAGGCTCGCCCGCGTCGGTGCGATCGAGGACGGCGTGCTGCTCGATCTCTACACCCTTCAGCAGCCCGCCGCGTCGGGCGGGGTCTGGGACCGCGCCGAGGCGATCCAGGCGCTCGACAGCGCACTTGGCGGCCGGAACGACGATCGCGTCGCGGAGGCGCTGCAACCGGCGTGGGACGCGGCGCGGGCCGCCCGCATCGAAGTGCCCTTCGCCCGGTTCTTCGGCCCGGCGCTTGCAGAGCGCGACCTCGACGGGGCCGCCGGCGCGCTGGCCTTCCGGATCGGCCTCCTGTCGAACGAATACGAAGAGCTCGCGCTCGACCATGAGCCAGCCTCCACCGAAGACGCGTTCCTGGCCGCGATCGCGCGGGGCGAAGCGCCCGACGAAGTACCGGACATGCGCATGGCCGATGCGGTCGCGACGGCCTTCACCAACCCGCCGCCGATGGAGCGGTTGATCGAGATGGTGGGCGAGGACCGGCTCGGCGAAGCCGCGCTGCGCGGCATCTCCCTGTTCGACGTGGGCACCGCCGGCGATGCGGAGACGCTTACCGAGGCGCTCGGCTTCTTCCGCGCCGTCGGGCTCGAGGAAACCGCCCGCCGAGGGGCGCTGCAGGTGCTGCTTCTGGAGCGGAACTGGTGAGTGCCGCCGACAGACCGATGACTCACTGGGTACAGGCCTTCCTCGAAGCACAGGCCGCCGAACTCGACGCCGCGACGAACACCCAGCTCGCCTATGCCCGCGACCTGAAGGACTTCGCCGGTTTTCTCGACACGCGCGGCCGCCACTTCGCCGATGCCACGCAGGACGATGTCGAGGCCTACCTGATCCGCTGCGAGGCGGAGGGTCTCGCCCGCGCGACACGTGCCCGGCGCCTGTCGGCAATCAAGCAGCTCTACCGCTTCGCGTTCGAGGAGAATTGGCGCGGCGACAATCCGGCGATCCGCATCGCCGGACCAGGGCGCGACAAGTCGCTGCCGACCACGCTCTCGATCGAGGAAGTCGATCGCCTGCTGGAGGCCGCGCGCGCGCCGGGCCGGGACCAGCTTCGCAATACCTGCATGATGGAGCTGCTCTACGCGACGGGGATGCGGGTGACCGAGCTTGTCACCCTGCCCGTCTCGGCCGCACGGGGCGATCCGAGGATGCTGCTGGTGCGTGGCAAGGGCGGCAAGGAGCGCATGGTGCCGCTCTCCGAAGGTGCGCGTGACGCGACCAAAGCCTGGCTTGTCGAGCGCGACGCACACGAAGAGGTCGCAAAGAAGAAGGGCATCACCGCCTCGCGCTTCCTGTTTCCCTCACGCTCCAAGGCCGGGCACCTGACCCGGCACCGGTTCTTCACGCTGGTCAAGGAGATCGCGGTGCGCGGCGGCGTCTCGCCGGCCAAGGTCACGCCACACACGTTGCGCCACGCCTTCGCGACGCATCTGCTGGCCGGCGGGGCGGATCTGCGCTCGATCCAGGTCATGCTCGGCCATGCCGATATCGGCACGACCGAGATCTACACGCACGTACTGGACGAGCGTCTGAAGGAGCTCGTGCTGAAGCATCACCCGCTCGTCTCCGGAAAGGACGGCGACACCCAATAGAACGCCACACCGGCAGGGGCTTGAAGACAAGCCCGCCGGGCCTCATAAACGCCCCTTGAACCTCCCCCTTTATTTGCGTTGGACATGGAAACCGCACCGCTGGACGCCGCCTTCTGGATCACCTCCGGCACGATCCTTCTTCTTCTCGTCTGCTCGGCCTTCTTTTCCGGCTCCGAAACAGCACTGACCGCTGCCTCGCGGGGCAAGTTGCGCTCGGCCGCCGACAAGGGCAGCAAGGGCGCGACGACCGCGCTCGCCCTCACCGAGGACAACGAGCGGCTGATCGGCTCGGTGCTGCTCGGCAACAACCTCGTCAACATCCTCGCCACGTCGCTGACGACGGCGCTGTTCACGCGGGTGCTCGGCCCCGGATCCGTCGCGCTCGCCACGCTGGTGATGACGATCCTCGTGCTGATCTTCGCCGAGGTGCTCCCCAAGACCTACGCGATCACCAACGCCGAAAGCGCCGCGGGCCTCGTCGCGCGGCCGATCTCGCTGCTGGTGAAGATCTTCGCGCCGATCGTCGGCTTCGTGCGACTGATCGTGCGCGGTATCCTGCGCGTCTTCGGCGTGCGGACCGATCCGAACGCGCATTTCCTCGCCGTGCGGGAAGAAATCGCCGGCGCGCTCTCCATCGGTCACAGCGAAGGCGTGGTCGAGAAGGAAGATCGCGACCGCATCCTAGGGGCGCTCGACCTCGGCGAGCGGTTCGTGGAGGAGATCATGCTCCACCGCTCCAACATCGAGATGATCGACGCGAGCCTTCCGGCGCGGGAGATCCTGCGCAAGTGCCTCGACAGCGCGCACACGCGCCTGCCGCTCTACCGCGACGACCAGGAGAATATCGTCGGCGTGCTCCACGCCAAGGAGATGCTGCGCGGCGTCAATCGGCTGGCGCAGGACGGCCAGGTCACCAGCAAGGAGCTGGACGAGTTCGACGTCATGTCGGTCGCGATGGAGCCCTACTTCATCCCCGAGACGACGACGCTCGACGACCAGATGCGTGAGTTCCTGAAGCGGCACACGCACTTCGCGCTGGTGGTCGACGAATACGGCACGCTGCAGGGCCTCATCACGCTCGAGGACATCCTCGAAGAGATCGTCGGCGAGATCACCGACGAGTTCGACCAGGAGGACGAGCAGACCGTCGCGATGTCTGAGGACGGCAGCTACCTGATCGAGGGCACAACGACGATCCGCGACCTCAACCGCGCGCGCGAGTGGAACCTCCCCGACGAGGAGGCGAACACCCTCGCGGGTCTCGTCATCCACGAGGCGCAGATCATTCCTGCGGTCGGGCAGGTCTTCTCGTTCCACGGCTTCCGCTTCGAGGTCGTCGAGAAGGAAGAGAACCGGATATCGATGCTGAAGGTGCGGCCGCTCTAGGGGAACCCGCCGGAGCGGCTGCCGTTGTCGGGCGAAGGAGACTTGCCCGTGCCCCTCGACGCAGACCGCATCATCACGCTGGATTTCAAGGGTCATCACTTGCTCGAGCATGTGGATGACCCGATCCAGAAGGACCTCTCCACGGTCACGCGCCACGGCGACTCCCTTTTCTTTTCCTGTGACGAGACGGCTGGTGTCGACCGTCTGACGAAGTCCGGCAAGGACACGTGGGGCAACCACGAGCACTTCAACCTTGGCGAGATGGTGGACCTGCCTGCCGGTCCGAAGGGCGAGATGGATATCGAAGGGCTCTCGGTGAATGGCGACTGGCTCTGGGTGTGCGGCAGTCACGGGCTCAAGCGCGACAAGCCGAAGCTCGACAGAAAGGGGCCGAAGAAGGCCTTGAAGCGTCTTTCCCGGATCGACGGGGACGAGAACCGCTATTTCATCGGCCGCTTCCCTTTGAAGAAGACGAAATCCGGCATGGAGCCCTGCGTCGAGGACGGGGACCGGAAGGCCCTGCACGTCCGCCTGGCAAAGCAGCCCTCGAAGCTGAAGCACTGGCTGCGGAAGGACGACCACATCGCCGCCTTCCTTGACCTCCCCTGCAAGGAGAACGGGTTCGACATCGAGGGGCTGGCCGTGAAGGGCAACCGTCTCTGGCTCGGCCTGCGCGGGCCCGTGTTGCGGGGCCATGCGCTGATCATCGAGCTGGAGATGAAGGAGAAGAACGGCTTTCTGAAAGCGAAGAAGATCGACGGCAGGGCCCGCTATCGCAAGCATTTCATGGAGCTGGAGGGTCAGGGTATCCGCGACCTCACGATTGACGGGCAGGACCTGCTTATCCTGACCGGCCCGACGATGGACGGCGACGGCGCCTCCGACCTGTTTCGATGGAAGGGCGGGCTGGCCGCGACGCGAAGTGCCGTTCACCCGGCGCCCGAGAAGGTCTGCAGCCTGCCCTACCGGGGGGCGCTCGACCACCCCGAGGGGATCACCGCCTGGAGCGGCAAGGGCCGCTGGCTCGTCGTCTACGACAGTCCCGCGCCGGAACGGCTGGACGACGATGACCAGACAGTGACCGCCGACATCTTCCGCGTCCCCAAGCGCGGCAGCTCGCGCGCCCGATCCAGCGGAGCGCGCTGACGGGCGCTGGTTGCGCCGCCCCTGCGGGACGACCGGTTCAGGGGGCTTTCTGCCCCCTCTGGGCCTGCGGCCCATTCACCCCCGAGAATATTTGCAGGCCCGAAGAATGCAGGGCTGCGGCGCGTCGAAGCTGGGTCATCGCCCCTTGAAGACGGTGCCGAAGATGCCGCGCACGATGCGGCGGCCCGTGGTGCCACGCAGCTCTTTCTTCAGCGCTTCGGTCAGGGCGCCGCCGATGCTGTCGTCTGGCTTCCTCTTCGAGCTCGAGCCGGCCGACTTGCCGCCACCGTAACGGCGGGCGTGCGTGAACTCCCGCTCCTCGGGCTGCTCGGCCGCTTCGGCATCACCGGCAGCCTCGCCCGCGCGGCGGGCCAGCATCTCGGATGCGGAATCGCGGTCGATGCGCGTGTCGTACTTCGCGCCAAGCGCGGAGCCGGTCAGCAGTATCCGGCGTTCGTCGTCGGTGATCGGGCCGAGTTGCGAGGACGGCGGCCGGATCAGCGTGCGCTGCGCGATGCCGGGCACGCCCTTCGCCCCGAGCAGCGAGGTCACGGCCTCGCCCGTGCCGGCCTCCGCGATCGCGGTCGCCGTGTCGAACCCCGGGTTCTCGCGGTAGTTCTCGGCCGCCTTCTCCAGCTCGCGACGGTCCTTGCCGGTGAAGGCGCGCAGCGCGTGCTGCACCCGGTTGCCGAGCTGCCCCAGCACGTCGTCCGGCACATCGGCCGGGTTCTGGGTGATGAAGAACACGCCGACCCCCTTGGAGCGGATCAGGCGGGCGACCTGCTCCACCTTGTCGACCAGCGCCTTCGGCGCGTCGTCGAACAGCAGGTGTGCCTCGTCGAAAAAGAAGACCAGCCTCGGCTTGTCGGGGTTGCCGACCTCGGGGAGCGTCTCGAACAGTTCCGACAGCAGCCAGAGCAGGAATGTCGCGTAGAGCTTGGGCGACTGCATCAGCACGTCGGCGGCGAGGATGTTGACCCGGCCGCGCCCGTCCGGCTCCACCGCGATGATGTCGGCGAGGTCGAGCGCGGGTTCGCCGAACAGGTCCGCCCCGCCCTGGTTCTCAAGCACGAGGAGCGCGCGCTGGATCGCGCCGACCGAGGCGGTCGCGACGTTACCGTAGCGCAGGGTCAGATCCTCGGCCTTCTGGCCGACCCAGACCAGCAGCGCCGAAAGATCCTCGAGGTCGAGGAGCGGCAGGCCCTCTTCGTCGGCAACCCGGAAGGCGACGTTCATCACGCCCTCCTGCGCGTCCGACAGGTCCAGCAGGCGCGACAGCAGAAGCGGACCCATCTCCGCGATGGTCGTGCGGATCGGATGGCCCTTCTGGCCGAAGAGGTCCCAGAAGGTCACCGGCGTCGCACCGTACTGCAGGTCGAGGCCGATCGTCGCCGCACGCTCGGTAAAGGCGCGGTGGAGCTTGAACAACTCCGACCCCGACTTGGCGAGGCCGGACAGGTCGCCCTTCACGTCCGACAGGAACACCGGGACGCCCGCGGCCGACAGACCTTCGGCGAGGATCTGCAGCGTGACCGTCTTGCCGGTGCCGGTGGCCCCCGCGATCAGCCCGTGACGGTTCGCGTATTCGAGCAGCAGATGCTGCGGCTCGCCATATGCGTCGCCGCCGCCACCGATGAAAATCCGGTCGTCCATCTCTTCCCCCTCGCCCGGTCGCGTCGCCACCCGGGTCGCCCTCGATCGTTTCCATATTGCGGACAATTGCCACCACTGGCCCCCGAAAGGTCGCCCGGAGCGATCCTTTGCAGCCCGCTGTCCACGCGACAATACTAATTTAACCCTTTCGTGCCAGTATGGTGGCGGCCTGATCCGATCCTCGGGTCCGGCTTGACTTCCTCCCTGTCAGACTTGCCGCGCCCTCGGGCGCGGCCTTTTTTATCCCGCTTTTTCCCTGTTGACGGGTGGTGAAACCTTGCGTAGCGTTCCGCACATAAGTCGGCCAAGTCCGGCAGGGAGAAACAGGAGAAGGGTCCATTCGGGCCCTTTTTCTATGTCCGATCAATGCTTTGCGAGCGTTTTCACAGCCCGGCCATTTCGGACTGACACCTGCCTGATGCCATGTTAATGAGCGCCAAAATCATGATGGACGGAAACATGCTGACCAGACTGACCGCACTGACATTGTCGCTTATTCTTGCCTTCGCCCCGCCGCTGATGGCGCAGGACGACACGGGCGACACCGCACCCGCCGAAAGCGAAGCCGCCCCTGCCGACAGCGGCACCGAGGGCAGCACGGACGGGCCCACGCTCGACCTTGGCGAGCCGGTGGATGAAACCGCCGCAGCCGGGGGTGACGGCGTCGGCCAGCCCTACATCCGCGAGGAGTTCGGCGACTGGGCCCTGCGCTGCCTGCGCGCGCCCGAAGGTGAGGAAGACCCCTGCGAGCTCTACCAGCTGCTGCGGGATACCGACGACAACGCTGTCGCCGAGTTCAGCGTCGTGCCGCTGCCGGCCGGCGGAGAAGTCGTCGCGGGCGCCACGATCGTCGCGCCGCTCGAGACGCTGCTGACCGAGCAGATCGTGCTCCGGGTCGATGGTGGCGAGAGCCGCCGCTACCCGTTCCGCTTCTGCAACCGGGCCGGCTGCGTCGCGCAGATCGGCTTGACCGAAGCGCAGGTGAACCAGTTCAAGCGTGGCGCTGCGGCGACGCTGACGATGGTGCCCGCCGCCGCGCCGGACCAGACGGTGACGCTGGATGTGTCGCTGTCGGGCTTCACGGCCGGCTACGACTCGACCGAAGCCGAGTAAGCACGACACCTGTCGGACAACGGACCGCCGTCGGAGTGATCTCCGGCGGCGGTTTTCTTTTGGTGCTGGCGGGAATCGAACGCGCGTCCGATACCGGACACATGAAGGTTTACGCTTACGACAGCTACGGCGGCCCCGACCGCCTGTTTGCCGACACGCGTCCGGACCCGGACGTCGGGGACACCGACGTGCTGATCTCGGTCGAGGCGGTCGGGCTCAACGGCTCGGACCTCGAGACCCTGCGCGGCAGTCCCGCCTATGCCCGGCTCAACGGGCTGCGGCGTCCCCGGCGACAGGTCCTTGGCACGGACATCGCGGGGGTGGTCTTGAAGACCGGCCCCGGGGTCACCCGCTTTGCCGAGGGCGACCGGGTCTTCGGTGACATACTGGACATCAAGGGCGGGCTCGCCGAGCGCGTCGCCGCGCCGGAGCGGAAGCTGGCACGATGCGGCACGCTCACCGCGACGGAGGCCGCCGCCCTGCCCCAGAACGGCGCGATCGCCTTGCAGGGGATCGGCGACGCGTCGTTGCAGGGCAAGCGCGTGCTCATCAACGGGGCTGGCGGCGCGGCGGGGACACTCGCCGTGCAACGGGCGCGTGCACTCGGGGCGGAAGTCATCACGGCGGTCGACCGGGGCAGCAAGCTGGCGCGGCTCAGCGAGATCGGCGCGACCGAGGGGATCGACTTCGAACGGAAGGACTTCACGGCGCAAGGGGACAGGTGGGACCTGATCCTCGACCTTTTCGGCACGCGGGGCGCAGGACGCGTGGTCCGCGCACTGAAACCGGACGGACGCTACAGGATCGTGGGCGGACCGGTCGGCGCGCTGCTGTCCTGCGGCTTGATCGGCTCCCTCCACCGCTCCGGTGGGCGGTCGATCGGGATCATGGCGCTGAAACAGTCCACGGATGTGCTCGAGCGTCTCGCGGGTGGCGTGCTCGACCCGATCATCGACAGCATCTGGCCGTTCGAGGAGACGCCCGCCGCTTTCGCGCACATGGCGAGCGGCAACAGCGTCGGCAAGGTCGTGATTACGCTCTGACCGACCGTCAGGCCGCGCGAAGGGCCAGCACCGCGTTCATGCCGCCGAAGGCGAAGGCATTCGACAGCGCGACATCGACCTTTGCCTCGCGCGCCTCGTTCGGCACGACGTCGAGGGCGCATTCGGGGTCGGGTTCCTCGTAGCCGATGGTCGGCGCAATCACCCCGTCGCGCAGGGCCATGATGCAGGCCAGAAGCTCCACCGCGCCGGTGCCGCCGATCAGGTGACCGTGCATCGACTTGGTGGACGAGATCATCAGCTCGTCCGCATGGGCGCCGAACACGTCCGAGACAGCCGCGCATTCGGTCTTGTCGTTCGCCGCCGTGCCGGTGCCGTGCGCATTGATGTAGCCGACCTCGTCCCCCGCGATCCGGGCATCGGTGATCGCGCCCTGGATCGCGCGCGCCGCGCCCTGCTTGGAGGGCATGACGATGTCGGCGGCGTCGGAGGTCATCGCGAAGCCGATGACTTCGGCGAGGATCTCGGCACCGCGGGCGCGTGCGTGTTCATATTCCTCGAAGACGAAGACACCCGCGCCTTCGCCCTGCACCATCCCGTTGCGGCCGAGCGAGAACGGACGGCAGGCGTCCTTGGACATCACCCGCAGGCCTTCCCAGGCCTTCACGCCCCCGAAGCAGAGCATCGATTCAGAGCCGCCGGTGACCATCGCGGTACAGGCGCCCGAGCGGATCAGCCAGAAGGCCTGCCCCATCGCGTGGTTGGAGCTCGCGCAGGCCGTGGCGACGGTGAAGGACGGCCCCTTCAGATTCCACTCCATCGACACGTGCGCGGCGGCGGCGTTGTTCATCAGGCGCGGCACGACGAAGGGATGAACGCGGTTCTTCCCCTCTTCGTAGACGCTGCGGTAGTTCTCGTCCCACGTCGTCACCCCGCCACCAGCCGTGCCGAGCACGACACCCGAGCGCGCGGCGAGCTCTCCGCCGAAGGTCAGGCCGGACTGGCCGATCGCCTCGCGCGCGGCGAGCAGCGTGAACTGTGTGAAGCGGTCATACAGGACGGTCTGCTGGCGGTTGAAGTGCTCCGCCTCGTCGTAATCCTTCACCTGTCCGCCGATCTTCACCGACAGACGGTCGACGTCGCGGATGTCGATCGGGCCGATGCCGCAACGCCCCTCGCGCATCGCTTCGAGCGTGGCGGGAACATCGTGGCCGAGCGCGTTGATCGTGCCGGCCCCGGTGATGACGACGCGTTTCATATCGCTCATGCGTGGGATTGCTCGCGGACCAGCCCCTCGACCGCGCGGATCATGGAATTGACGGAGGAGATGTCGAACTCGCTGTCGGCCGGATCGTTGGCGTTGAACGGCACGTTGATGTCGAAGGCCTCCTCGATCGCGAAAATGCTCTCGACAAGGCCGAGGCTGTCGATTCCAAGGTCGTCGAGCGTCATTTCGGGCTTCACGTCACCCGGCTCCATCAGGGCCTGTTCGGCGATGATCTCGATCACCCTGTCGCGAACTTCCATCGTCTCACCTCCCGGTCTGGCGCTGATCTACTCGCTGGTCCCCGCCTTGGGAACCGGTATTTAACCTTTGCCGAGCCGCTTGAGCAACCGCGGCAGGCGGCGCAGCGCCTTGTAGCTCTCGATATGGGTGGACATCTTCACAGCGGGAGAGCCCATCATGATGCGCCCCGCCGGCACGTTGGAAATGACCAGCGTACCCGCTCCGGTGACAACGTCATCGCCGATCCGGATATTGTCGACGACGCCCGTCATGCCGCCGAGCACGACCCGGTTCCCGATCACGGTGGAGCCGGCGATCCCGGTGGTGCCGCAGAGCAGGCAGTCCTCGCCGACAATCACGTTGTGGCCGACCTGCACGAGGTTGTCGATCTTGGTGCCCCGCCCGATCCGCGTCGCGCGTATGGTGCCGGCGTCGATGGCGGAGTTCGCGCCGACTTCCACGTCGTCGCCGATCTCGACCCCGCCGAGCGAATGGATGCGATGCCAGCGAGCGTCCTGTGGCGCGGCGAGCGGCTCGTCGCCGAGGCTGTCTCGCGCCCGCTCCGCGTTCGACACCGCTTCGCTGACGAAGGAGAAGCCATCGCCGCCGATCACGACGTTGGGCTGGAGGATCACGCGGGCGCCGATCCGAACGTCGCGCCCGATCCGCACGCCGGCGTGGATCAGCCCGTCCGCGCCGATCTCGGCCCCCTCGCCCACGGTCGACTGACCGGTCAGCACCGTGCCGGCCCCGATCTTCGCGCCCGCGCCGATGATACTTAGCGGACCGACATGGGCCGTCGGGTCGATCTCCGCCCCCTCGCCGATCACCGCGGTCGGATGGATGCCGGCCTCGCGGCCGTAGGGCCGGTCGAGCATCTGCGTCAGCCGCGCCATCGCCAGTCGCGCGCGTGGCGCGACGATCGCCGCCTCGAGCCCGAGCGCCTGCCAGTCGGCGCCCGGCCAGACGACGGCGGCCCGTGCCTGCCCCTGCCCGATCGCGTCGCCGTAGGCCGGCGACATGGCGAGGGCGAGGTCATGCGGCCCTGCCGACTGCGGCTCCGCTGCGCCGGAGACGCGAAGCGAAACGGCGCCGAGGGCTTCCGCCCCGAGCGCCGCTGCAATGTCTTCGATGCTGTGCGTCATGCTGCCCCTTTCGGGGCACTGGCTTCAGCGCGCCCCTGTCGGGCCTGACTTAGCCACCCACGGCGCCGATCGCCACCCCTGCCGCCGCGAGCGCGTTCCAGACCTCCGCGTCACGACCGTAGATGTCGTTGCGATAGTTCATCAGACCGTCGGCATTGGTGAAGGCGGTCCGGTAGATCAGGTGAACCGGCACCGGCTGGTCGAGGGGCACATGCGTGTTCGCCCCGCTGTTCAGCCGCGACTGGAAGAAACCGACCGGATCGTCCTCCTGAACGCGCAGCAGCTCGTACGCGAAGTCGTAGGGGTCATCGAGCCGGATGCAGCCGTGGCTGTAGGCGCGCACCGGGTTGGCGAACAGATGCTGGCTCGGCGTGTCGTGCAGGTAGATGTTGTAGGAGTTGGGGAACATGAACTTCACCCGGCCGAGCGCATTGCCCGGGCCGGGACGCTGCCGGACGGAGACATTGCTGGCGTCGCGCGTGTTCACGATCTGGCCGCGATAGTTCACCGCTTCGAAGCCCGCCGGCACGCGTCCGCCGTACTCCCCGTTGATGATGGAGCGCGGCACATACCAGTAGGGGTTGATGACCATGTGCTCCATCGTGTCGGAGAATTCCGGCGTCTGGCGCGACAGCGCGTGCGCCCCGATCACGGAGCGGGTGCGGAATGTCACGTGATCGTCGTCGACGATCGCGGCTGTGAAGTCGGTCAGGTTGACCCAGACATGCCGCTGCCCGCGCTCAAGGTTGTTCATCCAGCGCTCGCGCTCCATCGCGACGAGCACCTGCTTGAGACGATCCTCCAGCGGCACGTTCAGCGCGCTGAGCGTCGCGCCGCCGACCACCCCGTCGGGGTTGAGGCCGATGCTCGACTGGAACGCCATCACGGCCTCCTTCATCTGCGTGTCGAACGTCGTCGTCACGGTGCGATCGAGGAAGCCCATGGCCATCAGCCGGTTGCGCAGATGAACCACCTGAACGCCGACCGAGCCCTCCCGCAGCGAGGCGGTCACGCCGGGCCCGTAGCCGCCGTCGCGCAACTGCTGCTCCATCTGCATCTTCACCCGCAGCAGGCGCTGGTACTCGGGCGAGTTGGGGGCAAGCTGGCGGAGGTAGCCGACCGGGGCATTGGCGAAATAGCCTTCGAGCTGCTCGCGGCGCGGCGTGTAGAGCACTTCGCGCTTGATGAGGTTGTTGACCCGCGACGGGATCAGCACGCCGTTCTCCATCTCCCGCGCGAAGTCGAGGAAGATGCGGCTCATCTCGACTTCGGCCCGGCCGAGCGCGTCGGCGGTGCGGGCGTTCTCGAGCATCGACATCACGGCGTAGGGGTCGAAGCGCGCCTCGGGCAGGCCATGGACGTGCGCGTCTTCCATCGCGGCGAAGAACGCGGCCCGGTGAGAGGCGGCCTCATCGCCGAGCCAGACGCCTTCGAACCCGCGCTCGCGGTAGAAGGCGGCGAGGTCCTCATCGCGCGCGGCCGCCTCGGCCACGGCCTGGTGGAACGGCGTCAGGCGGATCTCGATGTCCTGCGCGGCTGCAGGCACCGTCGCGACAACAGTGGCGCTCAGCGCGAGGGAGAGGGCGAGCGCGGTACTCTTGAGAAACGCAGGGCGAGGCAGCGGCATGGCAAACTCCGGAAAAAATGCATCAGGCAGAGGGATTCAGGCTTGGTGTCACGATGCCTTCACCAATCCGGCAGTCCATTCACATTTACGATTTCTGAACGTTTCTGTGCGATTAGACCCCCGACACCGATGCAGGGAGGACACAGATCTGCGGCTCATCAACGTTTGCGCAAAAAATTGCCGACTCGGTGATTGAACATGGAACCGAACTCATTCCCGGCTTGGGAATCGAAAACGGCTGTGCAATGGTGTGCATGCATCTGGGGATGAGATGACAAAAGCCCGGGAATACGGGCACACTAGGCAAAGCGACGGGACAGGCGCACCCATGACCGATAACCGTTCAACGAGTATTTCTCGGCGCGGCCTGCTGCGAGCATTCGCAGCAACCGCAGTTACCGCAGCACCAACGTACTCCTCCGCCGCAGGGTTCCTGCGTGGCGCCGGCGACGTTCGGAGGCTCCGAATGTACAACGGCCGTACGGGCGAGCAGATCGACATGATCTACTGGATCGACGGACAGTACATCGCCGACAGCCTGCAGCAGGTGAACCACTTCATGCGTGACTGGCGGAACGGCCAGGTGAAGAACATCGACACCCGCACGCTCGACATCGCTGCAGCCGCACACAACCTTCTGGATGTGAACGAGCCCTACACGCTGGTGTCCGGCTACCGCTCGCCGGCGACCAACCAGATGCTGCGCTCGCAGTCCTCCGGCGTGGCGAGAAACTCGCTCCACCTGCAGGGCCAGGCAGCCGACCTTCGGCTCTCCTCGCGCTCGGTCAACCAGATGGCCCGCGCCGCGGCCTCCTGCCACGCCGGCGGCGTCGGCCGGTACTCCGGTTCGAACTTCGTCCACATGGACTGCGGCAACGTCCGCAGCTGGGGCAGCTGAGGCGCTCTGTTATCCAACGAAACGGACGCCCTAGGGCGTCCTTTTTCGTTCTATCGTCTGCATAAATATTTTTTCGGTCATTTTAAGGGCAGTGGCCTGACTTGTGTCCGCGGAACTGTTCTGTTCGACCCCACCACGACGTGTGCCGCTCGAGCCGAGCATTGACCATTCTTGGCCGTCTGCGCGATAATTTAAGACAACGTCGTTTCGAAAATTGATTGCCCTGCCCGTTCTGCTTGGCCGACATGGAAATCAGCGGTGACGGGGACCTCAAAGGATTGAAAATGCAGTTATCTCGTTCTCCCGAATATGTTCAGGCTGCATACCGAAGCATGACCGGCAGGGTCGGCCTTCGCTCTTCGGGCAAGGTATTCGCGATCGGAATGAACAAGACCGGCACCAGTTCACTTCACCGGACCTTCAAGGAACTTGGCTTCTCCAGCTACCACGGAACGCGTTGGACAACCGGACAGAACAAGTGGCTGATGCACGCTTTCGACTGTTTCAGCGATGGTGTGCGACCGGACTTCAGGACCCTCGACCAAAATTTCCCCGGGTCGAAGTTTATTCTCAATGTGAGGGCCTTTGACGACTGGGCGATCAGCCGTCTCAAGCACATCGCTCGCGATATTGCCGCGAACGGAGATGGTGATCGGGCGGAGAACTGGACGGCGTCGCCGGATGCGATCAACCATTGGCTGGACAATCGTGAAAAGCATCATTCCGCGATACTCGAGTATTTTGCCGGTCGACCGGATGATCTTTGCATCATCAACTTCGTGACGGACGCCAACGCATCGACGAAGGTCTCCGACTTTCTCGGGCGTCCCGCGCCGGCTGCAAAGGCGTGGGCGAACGCTGCCAGCGGCCGAGGCGAGAACCCTGCACACCGGGAGATGCTCAACGAAGTACTCCAACAGCGAGGGCTCTCGGTGGAAGCTGCGAAAAGAGACATTTTGGTCCTGCAGGATCCCTCTGGTCGGTTCCCAGTCGACACCTCGCAACTCGACGCGTCCTGAGGGACCCGGCTGCCTATCAACGTTCGCACCGACCTCATGCATTTTGGTCAACGAAGCGCTTAGGGTGGTATCGGTTATCCCCTCGACAACAGCGTCGGCCGCAGCAACCTTCACCAGAATAATTTGGGCCAAACGAACCGCCCGCAACGGTTCTGGCGGAACATCCGCCTCGGTCGTGGCGGCTCATTGCGATGAAACTTTAGCCGCTAGTCGGATAAAGGCTGACGCGCCGCCCTTGAGTCCGTAGTTTTTTCGCATTCTCGAAAGGGAGTCGGGAAGACTATGGGCATTTGCCCGACAAGGGAGGACAACCATGACCAAGACCGTGAACCGCAGGACCTTCGGCCTGCTCGGAACCGCCGTTGCTGTGGCCGTGAGCTTTGGCGCGCCTGCGATGGCGCAGAGCCAACTCTCCATCGCGACGGGTGGCACCGGTGGCGTTTACTACCCGATGGGGGGTGGCCTGGCCGAGATCATCAACAACCATATCGACGGCTACTCGGCGACGGCCGAAGTCACCGGGGCCTCTGTCGAAAACATGGGTCTGATCGCGACAGGTGACGCGGACCTCGCCATCGGCCTGGCCGATACGGTCGCGCAGGCCTACTCCGGCACGGGCCGCTTCGAAGGTCAGCAACTTTCGATGGTCCGCGGCCTGTCGTCGCTCTACGCCAACATGGTGCAGATCGTGGCACTCGAAAGCTCCGGCATCACGTCGCTTGAGGATCTTCGCGGCAAGCGCGTGTCCATCGGCGCGCCGGGGTCCGGCACCGAGGTGAACACCAACGCGATCCTCGCCGCCAACGGCATCAGCTACGATGACATCGACGAGCAGCGCCTGAACTTCAACGAAACCGCCGACGCACTGTCGAACGGCGATATCGATGCCGGGTTCTGGTCCGTGGGTGCGCCCACCTCGTCGATCCTGAACCTTGCGACGACGCAGGACATCGTGATCATCGCCCTGACCGAAGCTGAACTCGAGGCCGCCATGGCCGAGGACTCGACCTTCGCCATGACCACCCTGCCGGGCGGCAGCTACACCGGCGTCGACGAAGACATCACGGTGCTGGGTATTCCCAACGTGCTCACTGTCTCTTCCGAGATGTCCGACGACCTCGCCTACGAGATCACGAAGGCGATGTACGAGAACATTGCCGAGCTTCAGGCGGTTCACCCGGCGGCGAACGAGACGACCGTCGAGTTCGCGCTGTCGGCAACGCCGGTTCCGCTGCACCCGGGCGCGATCCGCTACTACGAAGAGACCGGCGCCACCGTTCCGGACAATCTGCGTCCGTGATGGGTCGGGATCGGGACGGGGGAGGCAAAGCCCTCCCCCTCCTGTTTCTGTTGCTGCTGCCGGCCCCGGCTGGGGCGGATGCGCTGACGGCGACCCTGGAAGACGGCACGGAGATTGCCCGCTTCGAAGTTCCCGAGGGGGGCGAGTGGTGCGTGCTATGGAACCACTCGGTCAAGGGCTTTCCCGTTTCGGACTGTTACGAGAACCAGGCGGGCCGGATGGTCCTTGTCGACGCGCATCTTCCCGACTTCGCCGCCGGTCTGGATCACATTCCCGGACGCGGGCGGCAGGTGACGGATGGACAGGGCGGATATTTCATCCTCGACATCAACGAGCCGGTTCCGGGCAATGCCTATATTCTGCGGCCAGGTGCCGGTCCTGTAGACCACCGGCTGCAGGTCGGAGACTCGATCGTCTCGCTGTCTGCCGTGGCGCCGCGCCAAAGAGTGCGGATCGCGCTGAAAAGGACTGAGGACCAATGACTTCGACTCCGGACGATGCGCTTCATCCGATCGAGCAGCCGAGGATGGTGGTCCGTGCGATCGCGGTGATCGGGATCGCGCTCTCGCTCTTTCAGCTCTACACGGCGGGCGTGCAGCCCCTGGGGCTGTTCTTCCAGCGCCCCATCCACCTCGGCTTCGTGCTGGTCCTCTGCTTCCTGATCTACCCCGCCTTCGGGCGCCACCGCGCGCGGGGCGTTGCGGGTTGGATTATCGACGGCATCCTGATCGTGATGAGCATCGGCGCCGGCGCATGGGTGCCGCTGAACATCGATATCATCGCCAACCAGATCTTCCCGCGGACCATCGACATCGTCATGGGCGTCGCGACCATCATCGTGGTGCTGGAAGCCGCCCGGCGTGCCGTCGGCCTCGGCATGACGCTGATCGGCGTGTTTTTCCTGGTCTATGCCTTTGCCGGCAACCGGGGGGAGTTGCCCATCTTCGCCGACTGGATGCCCGGCATCCTGAATCACCGGGGCTATTCGCTCGACCGGGTGGCGAGCCAGATGACCCTTGGCGCTGAAGGTATCTTCGGGATTCCACTGGGCGTTGCTGCCACCTTCGTTTTCATCTTCGTCCTGTTCGGGGCTTTTCTGGAAGTCACTGGCGCGGGCAAGTTCTTCATCGACCTGGCCTACGCAGCCGCCGGCAAGCAGCGTGGCGGCCCGGCCAAGGCCGCCGTCATTGCCAGTGCCGGCATGGGCTCGATCTCCGGGTCTGCCATTGCAAACGTGGTGACGACCGGCGCCTTCACCATCCCGCTGATGAAGAAACTGGGATATCGCCCCGCCCAGGCCGGCGGGATCGAGGCCGCGGCCTCCACCGGCGGGCAGATCATGCCACCGCTCATGGGGGCCGGTGCCTTCCTGATGAGCGAATTCACCCGCATTCCCTATGTCGACATCGTCCTGATCTCGATTTTTCCGGCCGTGCTCTATTTCGGCACGGTCTACCTGCTGGTCCATATCGCGGCGGTCAAACAGGGGATGACGGGACTGGCCGCAGAGGACCTGCCCGACACGCGCAAGGTTCTGGCGGAAGGCTGGCATTTCCTGTTGCCGCTGGTCGCGCTGGTGGCGTTGCTGGTAGCCGGCTACTCGCCCATGCGTGTCGGCTTCTACGCGATCCTGTCCATCATCGCGGCCGCCTCCGCGCGGGCGCTCTGGACCTTCGCCGCCAGCGGGCCGACCGTCTCCGGCTTCGTGTCCCTGTGCAGGCGCGGCATTGTTCTGACGCTCGAGGCCCTGGAGCTTGGTGCGCGGAACGCCGTCGCGGTGTCCGTCGCCTGTGCGGTGGCCGGGATCATCGTCGGGGTCGTGGGCCTCACGGGGCTCGGGCTGAAGTTCTCGGCCATGATGATCGCCTTCTCCGGTGGCAACGTTGTACTGGCGCTGATCCTCGTTCTGCTGGCGAGCCTCGTTCTGGGCATGGGCCTGCCGGTGACGGCGGCCTACATCGTGCTGATCATCCTGGTCGGCCCCGCGCTGACCGAGGAATTCGGCATCCCGCTGCTGATCGCGCATCTCGTCGTGTTCTGGTATTCTCAGGACAGCAACGTGACCCCGCCCGTGGCGCTCGCCGGATTTGCCGGGGCCGCCATCGCGGGGTCGAAACCCATGGAGACAAGCGTTCAGGCATGGAAATATGCCAAGGGTCTCTACCTGATCCCGCTGTTCATGGTGTTCAACGAAGAGATCATCCTCGGTGGCCCCCTTCCGCTGGTTCTGTGGGGTGGTGCGCTTGCGATCCTCGGGCTCGTTGCCTTTGCCGCGGTGCTCGAAGGGTTCCTTTGGCGGCCCATGCCGATCTGGATGCGGCTGTTGCTGTTGCCGGGTGTGGTGGCGCTGTTCTGGCCCGGCCTGATCGTCGAAGCTGCCGGGTTCGTACTTGTCGCGGTCCTGCTGGGGATGAACTGGCTCCACGCCCGTCGGGAGAAGGACCTGCCCGGTGGCCCGCCTTGGGTTCAGAGCGCACTGGACTAGATCATCTCCGGGGCCTCGAACCGCACCTTCGTCAATTGCTCCGAAAGCCTCCACAGCTTCGCGGCGGCCTTCTCGTCCTGCGCGAGGCGCGGAACCTTCGCGGGTGCCGGATGTCCCCGCGTCTCGCGGAGGCGGTCGGGGCCGTAGTAGCCGCCCGGTTCAGCCGCGTCCGAGGTCGCAGCGTACAGGATCGGCAATGCACCCTGGGCCGCGGGTTGAAAGAGGAACGGCAAGTAGGTTCGGATGCGCCGGGTGATGCCCCTCTCGCCGGGGCCGTTCATCAGCAGATCGGTTCGCGAAACGCCGGGATGGGCACCGATGCTCCGGATACCCCAGCTCTCGGACCAGCTCCGCCGTTGCAGCTCGATCGCGAACATCAGGCAGGCGAGCTTGGACTGGCTGTAGACCGGCATCGGCTTGTAAGCCGTCTCGGCGTTGAGATCGTCGAAGTCGATCTTGCCCTGATGCACGGCGACACTGCTGAGGCTCACGACGCGGGCCCAGCTGCTTTTTCGCAGAAGCGGCAACAGATGCGCGGTCAGGGCAAAATGACCGAGGTAATTCGTGCCCAACTGCAACTCGAACCCGTCGCTTGTCTCGCGGCGGTCGGGGGGTGTCATCACGCCAGCGTTGTTCACAAGGATGTCGAGCCGTTCGAGCTCGGACTGCATCCTGTCACCGAAGGCTCTCACCGACGCGAGGCTGGCCAGATCGAGCTGCCCGAAGCGCACACGCGCGTTCGGCACCTCGGCCTGAAGCCGGTCGATCGACGCCCTGCCCTTCGTCGGATTGCGACCGGCGAGGATGACGTCTGCGCCGGCGCGGCATAGCTCAAGCGCCGTCTCGTACCCGATGCCACCGGTTCCGGTGACGATTGCCGTGCGGCCCCGCTGGGAGGGGATGTTCTCGGTGGTCCATTTGGTCATCATGCGTTCTCGTGAGTAAGGGATTTGGTCGCGGCTCGCCGTTGAAGCGGTCCGCGTCGGCTGATCCGATAGACGGAGGCAGGCGGCAGATTGCGCCAGGTGCCTCCGATGCGTCTGGCCTTCAAGCCGAGCCGGTCGAGGATGGGCCGTGGCACCGGACACATCGGTCCGTAGGTGAACTGGTAGACGTAACCGTCCGGGCGGAGGCAATCGAAGGCGTTCGCGAGGATGGCCAACACGCGCCTCGGCGGCATCGAAAGAAGGCCAAGCCCACTGATGACCGCGCCGGCTTTCTGCTCCGGGAAGAGCAGTTGCGGGACGATCCGCGCGGCGTCGGCGCGGACGATCCGCACCCCGGGAAAACGGTCACCGAGCAGTGCCGCGAACTCCGCGCCCAGCTCCACGAGGGTCAAGTCGGCCGGAGCAAGCCCCCGGTCGATCAGTGCCCGCGTGAAGACCCCGGTTCCCGGACCCAGTTCAAGCACTGGCGCGTGGTGGACGTCGATCTCTCGCGTGATCAGTCGCGCGAGCGCGGTACCGGAGGGTGAAATCGCGGCGACCTGCAGCGGGTCGGCCGCCCACGAGCGTAGGAACCGCCGGAGGTCGGACGCCCCTTCGATGTGGCCCCCGCAGGCGATGGACGTATTTTGCATCGCTGCGCCCCTCATGCCCGCTCGGCCGGCAGGACCGACCTGGTCCGGCGTTCGCCGATCGTCTCGGTCACCGCGAGCGGCAAGGACCGCAGCCGTCGCCCGGTGGCGGCGAAGATGGCGTTCGCGACAGCGGCGGCGGCGGGAACCACGCCCGGCTCACCAACGCCGCAGGGCGGCCCGTCACTTTCCACGATCGAAACCTCGATCCTGGGAGCATTGGCGATCCGCTGAACGGCGAAGTCGTGGAAGTTCGTCTCCGCAACCGCGCCGCCCTCGATGGTGATCCGGTTCATCAGGGCCGCCGTGACGCCATAGACGATGCCGCCCTCGATCTGCGCGACGACCTGGTCGGGGTTGATGGCAAGGCCTGCATCAAGGGCGCAGACCATCCGGTCGACGCGGACTTCGCCATCCGGTGACACCGTCACTTCGGCCACCTGAGCAACGACGCTGCGGTAACATTCCTCGATCGCGATGCCCCGGCCGCGACCCGGGGGTAGCGGGTCGCTCCAGCCTGCCATTTCGGCCACACGATCGAGAACGGCGAGGTGCCTTGGATTGTCCCTCAGCAGGTCGCGGCGATACGCAACCGGGTCAGCCCCCGCCGCATCGGCACATTCGTCGATGAAGCTTTCGGTGAAGAAGGTGTTGAAGGAGTACCCGTTGGACCGCCAGAAGTGGATCGGCAGGTGACTGGGAACGTTCTGGCTGCGCATGCGCCGGCTCGGAATCGCGTAATGGGCTTTCTCCAGTCCCTCGACCGAGAGGTAGTCGCCGTCCGGTCCGACAGTGACGGGCAAGTTGCGCCCGCTCATCGCGTTCATGATCGACTGGGTGGCAACCATCGCATCGTATCCCGATGGCAGCCCGTCGGGCCCCAATACGGCGCGGAGCCGGGCAGCGGCCTGACTGCGATACACGCCCCGTCCTATATCTTCTTCCCGAGACCAAAGCACTTTGACTGGCCGACCCGGATATCTGGCAGCGAGGCATGACGCTTCGGCGACGACGTCGAGATCGCTGCGACGTCCGAATGCCCCACCGGCCATGGTGATGTTCAGCGTAACCTCGTCCGGCCGGACGCCGGCCCAGCCCATGCCCCGCATCACGCCCATGCGCATGGTTGCCCGGTTCTGCGATGGTGCCCAGACCTCGGCCAGGTTGTTCTGGAGAACCGCCGTGGCGTTCATGGACTCCATGCAGGCATGCGTGACGTAGGGCACGTCATAGTCGGCCTCGACCAATCTGGCGTCCGGGGCGGCGAAGGCGGACTCGATGTCGCCCTCGTCGATGTGGTCATGCGGCGTGTCCGTCTCGAGGGCCGCGTACATCCGGTCCGCGAGACTGTCGCTGGTCTCGGACTCGTTGCCGGTTTCGGTCCACTCGATATCCAGCAGCCAGGCCGCCTGTTCGGCCTGCCACCAGGACCCGGCGACCACCGCGACGTGACGTCCGTCGATCACCGCGATGTCCAGCACGCCGTCGGCCGCACGCACTCGGCCCTCGTTGCGGATCACCGCGACCTCTGCGCCGAAGACCGGCGCATGACGGATCGAGGCATGAAGCATGTCGGGCAGCACGACGTCGATGCCGAACATCGCTTCACCCCGGACCTTGGCAGGTATGTCGATGCGAGGCTGAGACCGCCCGATGAGGCGCCACTCCTCCCGTGATTTCAGACGCGGCTCGTCTGGCGGCGTTAGCAGTGCGGCGTCCTGAGCGAGATCGCCGTAGGCGAGGCTGCGGCCGGACGCGGCGTGAATAACCATCCCGTCTTCGGTGGTCAGTTCACTGGCAGGGACATCCAGACGCTCCGCGGCTGCAGCGACGATCATCGCCCGTGCCGACGCACCGGCCACCCTCATCGGATGCCAGAGGCCCATGACCGAGCCGGAGGCGCCAGTCGCGATCATGCCCAGTTGCCCGAGCACGCGCCGGCCGAACCACGCGACCGGGCCGCTCGCTTCTTCGGGGCGCACTTGAAGCGCGTTGGTCCAGGCCGAGTAGGCGGGGTGTGCGTCGGTTGGAAAGACCACGCTGATCCGGTCGTCGAAAGGAATGTCGAGCTCTTCCGCGACCACCGTGGCGAGGCCGGTATGGATCCCCTGCCCCATCTCGGTCCGCGGCACGTTAATGACGACCGTGCCGTCGCGGTGGATCACGACGAAGGCGTTGAGGATCGCGTCGTCACCGTCGAGCCGCCCGCCGTGCAGGCCTTCGACATCGAGCGAGGCAAGGTAGCCGGTCGCGCCGACGGCCGCGACGAGGGCCGTCCCGCCCACTGCGGCGCCGGTCATCAGGAATGTGCGTCGGGATAGGATGCGGGGCATGTCTTGTCCTCAGTCTCGGGCCAGCATGGCGGCGCGGTGGATGGCGCGGCGGATGCGCGGATAGGTCCCGCAGCGACAAATGTTGGTAATCGCGTCGTCGATCTCCGCGTCCGTCGGGTCGGGATTGCGGCTGAGCAAGTCCGTGACCGCGATCATGAAGCCCGGCTGACAGTACCCGCACTGCGGAACCTGCTCCTCGATCCACGCCTGTTGAACGACCGAAAGGGCACCCTCCTCGCCCGCAAGACCTTCGACGGTCGTGATCGCGGCTCCCTCCACCATGTCGACCGGAACGACGCAGGCCGGTGTCGACACCCCGTCGATCAGCACACGGCAGGCGCCGCACTCTGCGACGCCACAGCCGTACTTGGGTCCGAGCAGGCCGAGGTCCTCCCGCAGCACCCAGAGCAGCGGCTTGCCCGGGTCAACAGAGACCTCGACGGGCCTGTCGTTCACGGTAAATGCGATCATGGAACCTCCTTGGGCGATGCGAGGACCGGCACAGGGCCGGCCGATATGGATGGCGAAGGAGAAGCGACGCAGCGCTCATCCGGCTTCGATGAACAACCTACGGAGCGTGCGTCGCAGGGCTGTGCCGGCCATGTCGCAAATTGTATCGTTTTGTATCGCCGCCCCGGCCGGATGCCTGCTTACGGCCCGGTCCGTTACAATCGGATACAATTTCGGACGCGCCTCACCGGGTGCTCTGCGCTAGAACCCGTTGCATCCAGAAGCCCGGGAGCCGGTCATGGCGCAACCGCACCACATTGCCGTCGTCGACGACCACCGCGAGATCCGCGATCTCGTGGGCAAGTACCTGCAGAAAGAGGGCTACCGCGTCAGTCTGGCCGAAAGCGGCTCGGCGCTGCGCCGGATCCTGGACACGGGGGCCCCGGATCTTGTGGTTCTGGACATCATGATGCCGGGTGAGGACGGGCTGACGATCTGTCGCGACCTGCGTGCGCGATCGGGTCCGGACGTCCCCGTCATCTTCCTGACCGCGCGATCCGACGAGATGGATCGCGTGCTCGGGCTGGAACTCGGGGCGGACGACTACCTCGTGAAGCCCTTTTCGTCGCGCGAGTTGCTCGCCCGGATCAAGGCGGTGCTCCGCCGGGTCCACACCCTGCCCCCGCAGCGCGCTGCCCGGCTGGCCGGTCACGTGCGCTTCGACCGCTGGATGCTCGACTTCGGCCGCCGCGAGTTGCAGGGCGACGACGGTGTGGGCGTGCCGCTCTCGACTGCGGAGTTCCGGCTGCTCAAGGTTCTGGTCGATCACCCGGGCCTGGTGCTAAGCCGCGACCAGTTGCTCGATCTCACCGTCGGCCGCGAGGCCGATCCGTTCGATCGGTCGATCGACAACCAGATCAGCCGGTTGCGGCGCAAGGTGGAGCGCGACCCGAAGAGCCCGACGATCATCCAGACCCACCGTGGCGGCGGCTACAGCTTCACGCCCGAGGTCTACCCGGCATGAGGCGCCTCACGCACCTCTGGCAATCGAGCCTGACCGCGCAGCTGCTGTCATGGATGCTGGTCGCCCTGTTCGTGTCCCAGGCCATCGCGCTGGCTCTGCTCTGGAACTATCTGCAGGCCGACCTGAGGACGTCCGCGCGAACGGAGATCGGCAATCGTGCCGCCGCCGTCGCCCGCCTGTTCGAGGCCGCGCCGCCGGAATTCCGGGGCGACCTGATCCGGATCAGCAGTACCATGAGTTCGCGGTTCTGGGTGTCCGAGGGCGATCCCCTGACGCTCGAGGCGTGGGTGCAGCGTGCCTTCGCGGAGTTCGAGATTCCCTTGAGCCAACTCCTGCAGGACGCCGATGGCGGACCCGACCTCGATCGCCTGACGCTGGACGCCGACCCGCATTATTTCCTGAAGGGGGCGGACTGGACGACGCCGTCCGCGGCACAGGGCGACCTGTCGGCCTCGGCGCGCCATATCGACTTCGCAAACCGCAACGGCGCCGGTGTGATCGTACCGCTGGAAACCGGACAGCTGCTCAACGCAGCTTACTACAAGGCGATACCGCCGTCGCTCTGGCAGACGCACCTTCCGGTGTCCCTCACGATCACGGCCATCCTGGTCTCCATGGTCGGTGTCCTGACCATTCGCCGTCTGGCGCGCCCATTGAGAGACCTCACGAAAGCCGCAGAGACTCTGGGACGCGGAGAGGCTGTCGCACCTCTCGCCGAACGCGGTCCAGAGGACATCCGCCGCATGACCATCGCGTTCAACAGCATGCAAGAACGCCTTCACCGCTTCGTTGCCGACCGGACGAGGATGCTCGGCGCCATCGGCCACGACCTCAGGACACCCCTGACAACGCTGAGGCTGCGCGCCGAACTGGTCGAAGATGCCGAACTGCAGGAGAGGATGCTCGACACGATCAGCGAAATGCAGGTGATGACCGAATCCACCCTCTCCATCGCGCAGCAGGAGACGAACACGGAGCCTACGCGGTCGATAGACCTTTCCGCGCTGGTCGAAAGCGTCTGCGATGACCTCGCCGAACTGGGCCATCCGGTCCGTTTTCATCCGAGCGACCGGCTGACCTACCGCTGCCGGCCCGAGGGGCTGCGCCGCGTCATCCGCAACCTGGTAGAGAATGCCGTCCGTTATGCCGGTGCCGCAGAGGTCCGGCTGATCTCGGACCCGCGATCCGTCACCATCTTCGTGGATGACGACGGCCCCGGAATTCCGCTCGAGCTGTCGGAGGAGGTCTTCGCTCCGTTCTTCCGGCTCGAGGAATCCCGGTCGAGGGAAACCGGAGGCACGGGACTCGGCCTCTCCATCGCACGCGCGATCGCCAGGCAGCATGGCGGGGACATCCACCTGTCGCCCCGCGATCCCGGACTGCGCGCCGCGATCGTCCTGCCGACCTGACCTGTCGGTCGTCGGATGATCGGAGGTGGGGGCGTCTCGCGGCCCGCCCCGATCTTCTCGATCCCGGCAGCCTGAAACGAGGCGCACAGGTTCACCGAACCACAGCGCGCTTCGCAGGTGTCGACCAAGGTGTTGGTTTGATGGTGGGTGATGAGGGATTTGAACCCCCGACATCTTCGATGTGAACGAAGCGCTCTACCACTGAGCTAATCACCCGACAGGGCGGTCAATTAGCCGTCTTCGCCATCGTCCGCAAGGGGGCTTTCGCCACTGTCGTCAAGCGATGGTGCCGCTTCGACCATCGGCTTGGAGCGACGGATGCGGCAGATGAAGACCTTGGCGTTGGCGAGGTCTTTCTCGCGGTTGATCTTGACCTTGCCGAGCGGTGGCAGGTTCAGCTCCTCACCGCTCTCGATCGCATCGCCGAGGACGGCCAGCGCGGCTTCGACGGCCGGCTTCACATCGCGCTTCTTGCCACCCGACAGCTCCACCACGCGGTCGATGAAGTCCTTCTTCTTCAGCTCGGCCCCGACGACGACGGGCGTGTCCGACACCACCGTGGGCTTCGGAGCGGCGGCGGGTTTGCGCGTCGGAGTGGTCTTGGGGCCTGTCGTCTTGGCGGCGGTCGTGCGGGTCTTCGTGGTTTTCGTGGCCATGATCTGCCTGTCCCGTTTGGCTGCTTCGCTGCCCCGAGGTTACACGGGGCGTCTCGGGCAAGGCTACTCGCCATTTGGGGCCGAACGCAGACATAGCCCTGACATTCCTGCCGCAGTTCGCGTTGTTGCCATCAAGACAAGCAAAAAGGGCGCGCCCGGAGGCACGCCCTTTCCGAAATCGTCCTGATCCGCTCAGTGCGCGACGGCGCCGGCGCGTTCGTTGGCGCGACGCATCGCGGCGGCCTCGGCCTCTGCGGCGGCTTCGGCCTCCTCATCCCACTCGACCGGGTCGGGCTTGCGGGTGAGCGCGAGCTCCAGCACTTCGGACACGTGAGACACCGGGATGATCTCCAGCCCCGCTTTCACGTTGTCGGGGATATCCGGCAGGTCCTTCTCGTTCTCCTCGGGGATCAGCACCGTGGTGATGCCGCCACGAAGGGCCGCGAGCAGTTTCTCCTTCAAGCCGCCGATGGCGGAGGCGTTGCCGCGCAGCGTGACTTCGCCCGTCATGGCGATGTCCTTGCGGACAGGGATCTGCGTCAGGACCGACACGATGGCGGTAACCATTGCCAGACCCGCAGAGGGCCCGTCCTTCGGCGTCGCCCCGTCGGGCACGTGGACGTGGATGTCCCAGCCGTCGAAGCGCGGCGGCTTGACCCCGATCTGCGGCGCGATGGAGCGCACGTAGGACGAGGCTGCGTCGATCGACTCCTTCATCACGTCGCCGAGCTTGCCGGTCGTCTTCATCCGACCCTTGCCCGGCAGGCGCAGTGCCTCGATGTTGAGCAGCTCACCCCCGACCGAAGTGTAGGCCAGCCCGGTGACGACACCGACCTGATCCTCCTTCTCGGCGAGGCCGTAGCGGTGCCGGGGCACCCCGAGGAAGTCGTCGATATTGTCCGCCGTCACCTCGATGGTTTCGGCTTCCTTCTTGACGATCTTCGTCACGGCCTTGCGGGCGACCTTGGCGATCTCACGCTCCATGTTCCGCACGCCCGCTTCGCGGGTGTAGGTGCGCACGATGGCGGTCAGCGCGTCGTCGGCGACGGAGAATTCCTTCGGCTTGAGACCGTGGTTCTTCATCACCTTGGGCAGCAGGTGCTGCTTGCCGATCTCACGCTTCTCGTCCTCGGTGTAGCCGGCGAGCGAGATGATCTCCATCCGGTCCAGCAGCGGGCCCGGCATGTTGTAGGAGTTCGCCGTCGTCAGGAACATCACGTTGCTGAGGTCGTATTCCACTTCGAGATAGTGGTCCACGAAGGTCCCGTTCTGCTCCGGGTCGAGCACCTCCAGCATCGCCGAAGCCGGATCGCCACGGAAGTCCTGCCCCATCTTGTCGATCTCGTCGAGCAGGATGAGCGGGTTCGTGGTCTTCGCCTTCTTCAGCGCCTGAATGATCTTGCCAGGCATGGAGCCGATGTAGGTCCGGCGGTGGCCGCGGATCTCGGATTCGTCACGCACGCCGCCGAGCGAAATGCGGATGAACTCGCGTCCCGTTGCCTTGGCGACCGACTTGCCGAGGGAGGTCTTGCCGACGCCCGGAGGACCGACGAGGCACATGATC
This sequence comes from Pelagovum pacificum, assembly GCF_016134045.1. Taxonomy (NCBI): domain Bacteria; kingdom Pseudomonadati; phylum Pseudomonadota; class Alphaproteobacteria; order Rhodobacterales; family Paracoccaceae; genus Pelagovum; species Pelagovum pacificum. The sequence continues at coordinate 2,047,403 of NZ_CP065915.1, forward strand.
GGCCCCTTCAGCTTCTTCGAGCGCTGCTGGACCGCGAGATATTCGACGATCCGCTCCTTCACCTTGTCGAGGCCGTAGTGATCCTGGTCGAGGATGTCCTCGGCGCGGCCGAGATCCTTCTTCACGCGGGACTTGTTGCCCCAAGGGATCGACAGCATCCAGTCGAGGTAATTGCGCACGACCGTCGCCTCGGCCGACATCGGGCTCATGTTCTTGAGCTTCTTGATCTCGGCTTCGGCCTTCTCTTTGGCCTCTTTCGAGAACTTGGTGTTGGCGACCTTCTCTTCCAGCTCGGCGATCTCGTTGGCGCCATCGTCGCCATCGCCCAGCTCGCGCTGGATCGCCTTCATCTGTTCGTTCAGGTAATATTCACGCTGCGTCCGCTCCATCTGGGACTTCACGCGGGTCTTGATCTTCTTCTCGACCTGCAGGACCGACAGTTCGCCCTGCATCAGGCCATAGACCTTCTCAAGACGCTCGCTGACGGAGAGCGTCTCGAGCAGTTCCTGCTTTTGGGCGACTTCGATGCCGAGGTGACCGGCTACGAGGTCGGCAAGCTTCGCCGGCTCGGTCGCTTCGGACACGGCGGAGAGCGCCTCTTCGGGGATGTTCTTCTTCGCCTTGGCGTAACGCTCGAACTCGGCGGAGACGGAGCGGACGAGCGCGTTGATCGTCTCTTCGTCGCCATCGTTCTCTTCGAGATATTCGGCGTTCGCTTCGAAGAAGCGGTCGTTTTCGAGGAAATCTGTGATCCGCACGCGGGCGCGGCCTTCGACCAGCACCTTCACGGTGCCGTCGGGCAGTTTGAGAAGCTGCAGCACGTTGGCGAGAACGCCGGCGTTGTAGATGCCGTCGGCGGCCGGATCATCCTCGGTCGGGTCGATCTGGCTCGACAGCAGGATCTGCTTGTCGTCCTGCATTACTTCTTCGAGGGCGCGAACGGATTTTTCACGCCCGACGAAGAGCGGCACGATCATGTGGGGGAACACCACGATGTCGCGCAGCGGCAGGACCGGGTAGGATGTGCTGAGAGGCTCTTGCATGCTCGTGTCCTTGTTCTGGCAAGATGGCCCGGCCCCGACTTTCGGCAGCGCTGGCCATCCCCTGACTGGGAAAGAAACTTGGGGGCCTGTCCCACTTGTTTCAACCGTTGCAGGGCGTTTGAGGGAGAATGCCCGCCGCGTCGGATCACGGCAAGCCGGAAGTCCTGCAAATTGTGCCGGGCGCCCATTGCCACCGGCAAATGGCCCCGCCCCGGCCCCGACGGCGTCACAAAGACGTGTCACGACGTGGGCGGACAACCACGGCTTGGAGCGAGAGCCATGAACGGGCGCCACCTGCATCGGCGACTTACGGGACAGACACGGCGGCTGACGACCGTCGCCGTCTGCGCGATCCTCGCGACGTCGCTGCTCGTGGATGCGGCGCTGGCGCCGCTGCTGGCCGGACTGGCCGCGATCCTGTTCGGGAGCGCCCTTCTGCTGCTCTTTCCCGGACGGCGACAGCTGCTGGAGGTCGCCGGCCTCGGCGCCGTTCTGACCGCGCTGATGCCGGTCGAGCCGGCGCTGCTGCCCGGTCTCTTCCTGTTCTGGGGCGCCGTGGCACATGTCCTTCTCTACGGCAAATGGAGCGACCTGCCCTTCCTGCGGCTGAAGCTGGAGACCCGAGCCCACAGTCAGGTTTCCGAGCCGATGCCGCTGGTCTGGCGCTGGCTGGTGCCGGGCGCCGGTCATCCGGACGATCACTGGTCGGGCGCCCTGATGGATTTCGATTCCGACGACGACGATCACGAAACGCTCTACCTGCGCTTCCGGACGCCCGACGGGCTGTTCGAGGAGGCGACGTTGACCTTCATCGAGCAGGATCGCCCCCATCACTGCCGCTACATGCTGGAGCGGACGACGCGCTTCGGTCTGGAGGAGACGGAAGTCACCCATCACCTGACCGAGGTGAACGGCAAGACCGATGTGGAGACGCGCACGGTGCAGGCCGATCTGCCGCCCCGCATCGCGATCGCCCGCTGGTTCGACGACGTCCGCGGCGAGCGTCCCGACGACGGGGCATCCGTGCTGGAAGACCGCAGTTCATGGAGCGCGACCGGCCTCGGGCGCATCCGCGCCCGCTCCGGCAGCCAGCTCGGCGCGGAGGACGCGGGAGAAGCGACCGTCGTCGGCTGAACCGCCGCGCCGCGTCAGAGCGGTTCGATATCGCCTTCTGCCCGCTTGGCGTGGAAGGCCGCCTCGAAGCCTGCGAAGTCCCCGGCGGCAATCGCACTGCGCATCCCCGCCATCAGCTCCTGATAGTAATGTAGGTTGTGCCAGGTCAGTAGCATGCCCGAGATCATCTCTCCTGCCCGCATGACGTGATGCAGGTATGCGCGGGAGTAGTTGCGGCAGGCGGGACAGGTACAGTCCTCGTCGAGGGGGCGCGGATCGTCGGCGTGCCGGGCGTTCTTCAGGTTCACCTGCCCGCGCCGCGTCCACGCCTGACCGGTCCGGCCGGAGCGTGAGGGCAGCACACAGTCCATCATGTCGACGCCGCGCTTGACCGCGCCGACGAGGTCGTCGGGTTTGCCGACGCCCATCAGGTAGCGTGGTTTGTCGATCGGCAGCTGCCCCGGCGCGTAATCGAGGCAGGCGAACATCGCCTCCTGCCCCTCACCGACGGCCAGGCCCCCGATCGCGTAACCTTCGAAACCGATCGCGGCGAGCGCTTCGGCACTCTCCTCCCGCAGGTCCTGTTCCAGCCCGCCTTGCTGAATGCCGAACAGCGCATGGCCGGGACGGTCACCGAACGCCGCACGGGACCGTTCGGCCCACCGCATCGACAGGCGCATGCTCTCCTCGATCCGCTTGCGGTCGGCAGGCAGCGCGGGGCACTCGTCGAAGGCCATCACGATGTCCGAGCCGAGCAATCGCTGGATCTCCATCGACCGCTCCGGCGTGAGCTCGTGCTTGCTGCCGTCAACGTGCGACCGGAAGGTCACGCCCGTCTCGGTCAGCTTGCGCAGGTCGGCGAGGCTCATCACCTGGAAGCCGCCGGAATCCGTCAGGATCGGGCGATCCCAGTTCATGAACCTGTGCAGCCCACCAAGCCGGTCGATCCGCTCCGCACCGGGGCGGAGCATCAGGTGGTACGTGTTGCCGAGCAGGATGTCGGCGCCGGTCTCGCGCACGCTCTCGGGCATCATCGCCTTGACGGTCGCCGCGGTGCCGACCGGCATGAAGGCGGGCGTGCGGATGTCGCCACGCGGGGTGGAGATCGTGCCGGTGCGGGCGGCGCCATCGGTGGCGGACAGGGTGAAGCCGAATTTCATGCCGGGCGGTTACGCCCTCGCGACGCGCCGCGCAATCCCGACCGACATGGGCCGTCGATCCGCGCATCCGCACTCAGCCATGCCGGACCATCCGCACCTGCAGGCCCGACGTCGCGAACATCTCGCACGCCCGGGCAATGGCATCGTCGATCCACGCGGCTTCGTTGCCGAAGGCTCCACCGCCGATCCGGGTCAGGAACAGGGGCGCGCCGAGGTCGAGCGCGATGCGGAACGTCGCCTCGTAGGCGGCGTCGAGGACGAGGCGCGCCAGAGGCTCCCACTCCGTCGTCGCGTCGTCGGTGTAGGCGACCGGCACCGCGCTGCAATAGACCTGGTTCACCAGGTGGCCGGCACCGGGCAGCGTCACTTCGGTGGAGGCTTGCAGCCCGACGCGCAAACGTCCCATCAAAGCCTCGCGATCCTGCGCGATCAGGCGGGCCGCTCGCGCCAGCCCGCCGTCGAGCGGCAGCAGGTAGCCGTTGCGCATTTTCCAGCATCTGCCGCCGAGCGCGTCGTGAAGCTCCGCCGCCGCGTCGAGCTGGCGTTGCTGGGTCTGACCGCTCTGCCCGTCGAGCGGAACGAAGTAATTGCGAAACAGGGTCCCGGCTCCGCAGGCCATCGCGCAGGCCGGCCCCTGTGTCTGATCGGAGGCGTACCCGGCGATGCCATGTTCGGGCGTCACTTCAGGGCCGATCATCTCCAGCAGGTTGAACTGCGAGGCGACCTGGAACAGCGCCCCGGCGTTGGCGGGATTGCGGTGCAGGTCGACGACATCGGCCACGACTTCCCCGTAGTCCAGAGGACCTGCATCGCGGACAGGCTTGCGGCGGAGGTCGGCGAGAGAGGGCAGAGAGAGCGCCCCGACCCGTATCCGCCGGGCGTTGGCAGTGCAGAGGATCTCCTCTCCCACGGGCCAGACATTGCGGCGCACGGTGGCGGGATCGTCCCGTTCCAGCCCCGTCAGATCGCGAAACCACAACGTCGACTTGGTAACCATTGCAACCTTTCCACCACCGCCCGGCGTTGTTACCCAAGCGGCGAACAGCGGGAAAGGCCAGTCATGAGCGATACCACAGACGATTCCTTCATCCGTCTCGGCTGGGAGGAGTGGCTCGGTCTTCCCGATCTCGGCCTTCCGACCCTCAGGGCGAAGGTGGACACAGGCGCGAAGACTTCGGCCCTCCACGCTTTCGACATCGAGACGTTCGGATCGTCGCGCGCGCCGAAGGTGCGCTTCGCCGTGCATCCGCTTCCCGGCCAGGACCACCTCTCGATCCCCTGCTCGGCCACGCTGATCGACCGCCGCGAGGTGACGAGCAGCAACGGCGAGACGGAGATGCGCTATGTCATCCGCACGATGCTCGACGTCGGCGAAGACCAGCAATGGCCGATCGACATCACGCTGACCGACCGGGCGACGATGAACTCCCGGATGCTTCTCGGCCGGCAGGCGCTCCGCGAAGATTGCGTCGTGGTTCCGGCGGAGAAACTGCTCCGCCCCGAGCGCAGCTTCGACGTCTACACGGCCAAGAAGATCCGCCAGACCGCGCCGAACCGCGCGCTGCGTATCGCCGTCCTGTCGCGCGAGCCGAACAATTATTCGACCCGCCGACTGGTGGAGGAAGGCGATCGGCGCGGCCACACGGTCGAGGTCATCGACACGACGCGCTGCTACATGGCGATCAACAGCCTCGCACCGGAAGTGCATTACGATGGCAAGCGCCTGCCCCGATATGACGCGGTCATCCCCCGCATAGGCGCTTCGATCACCCCCTATGGCACCGCGGTCGTGCGCCAGTTCGAGACGCTCGGCACCTATTGCGTGAACGGCTCTGAAGGCATCACGGCCAGCCGCGACAAGTTGCACGCGCACCAGGTCCTCGCCCGGCACCGGATCGGCATGCCAACCACCGCCTTTGCCGCGTCGCCGAAGGACACCAATAACCTGATCGGCCTCGTCGGCACCGCGCCCCTGATCGTGAAGCTGCTCGAATCCACGCAGGGCAAAGGCGTCGTGATGGCCGAGACGAAGAAGGCGGCGGAATCCGTCATCGACGCCTTCCGGGGTTTGCGCGCCAACTTCCTCGTCCAGCAATTCGTCAAGGAAGCCGCCGGGGAGGACATCCGTTGCTTCGTGATCGCCGGCAAGGTCGTCGCCTCGATGCGGCGCAAGGCGGCGGGTGACGATTTCCGGTCGAACCTCCACCGGGGCGGGACCGCTGAATCCGTGCGGATCACCAAGGAAGAGCGCACCGCCGCTGTTCGCGCCGCGCGCGCCTTCGGACTAAACCTCGCCGGGGTTGACCTGCTCCGCTCCAACGACGGGCCGAAGATCCTCGAGGTGAACTCCTCCCCCGGTCTCGAGGGGATCGAGGGCGCGTCGAAGAAGAACCTCGCGGGGATGCTCTACGACCAGATCGAGCAGCAGGTCCGGCCCACGCCACTGAAGCAAAGCCGCGTATCGGGGGCGAAGGGCTGACAGGGCCCTTCGGACGACCACCCCGTGCTTGACCGGACGTCGACGTTTCGATATTTCGCGAAATATGGAAACGACAGACGCCTCCGATGCATTCTCCGCCCTCGGCCAGCCGATCCGGCTGGCAGTCCTTCGCCTGCTGATCCGGGCGGGGCATGACGGCATGACCGCCGGCGACATCGCCACCGCGCAGGACGCGCGGGCGAACACGATGTCGTCGCACCTCGCCACGCTCTCGGCCGCAGGGCTTGTCACGAGCGTCCGCGAGGGCCGGCACATCCGCTACCGGGCCGACATGGACCGGCTCGGCGGTCTGATCTCGTTTCTCGTCGAAGATTGCTGCGGCGGCCGTCCTGAACTCTGCCGGCCGGTCGTTGAATCCCTGTCTGCAAAGGCCTGCTGAGGAGGAGCCATCGTGGCCGCCGAAACGACCCCGACCATCAGGACCGTGGTGTCCCTGTGCACCGACAATTCCGCCCGTTCGATCATGGCGGAGGCGATCCTTCGCCGCGAGGGCGGCGATCGCGTCGTGGCCCTGTCCGACCGGTCGGGCGCGCCTGATACAAAGCCCGTCACATGATCGTCGTGCCGGTTTATCACCCAGGCGGGCAGCCGAAGGACCAAGGACGCCGCGCATGACAGGCTTCTCCCGCCGCCTTGCCTCGGAGGCTCTCGGCACCGGCCTGCTGGTGGCGACGGTCGTCGGCTCCGGCATCATGGCCGATCGCCTTACGGATGACGTCGCCGTCGCGCTGCTTGGCAACACGATCCCCACCGGGGCGATCCTGTTCGTGCTCATCACCGTGCTCGGCCCGATCTCCGGGGCGCACTTCAATCCCGCCGTGACGCTCGCCTTCGCCGCGCGCCGCGACGCGCCGTGGCGCGAAGTGGGCCCCTACATCGCCGCCCAGATCGCCGGGGGAATCGTGGGGAGCATTCTCGCCCACCTGATGTTCGAACTGCCCGCGCTGCAACTGTCGCAGACGGTCCGCACCGGCCCGTCGCAATGGCTGGCGGAAGTGGTGGCCACCTTCGGGCTGGTGCTCACCATCTTCGCCGGGATCCGCCACAGGGCCGAGGCGGTGCCGATGCTCGTCGGCCTCTACATCACCGCAGCTTACTGGTTCACCGCCTCGACCAGCTTCGCCAACCCCGCCGTCGCCATCGCGCGCGGCCTGTCCGACACGTTCGCCGGGATCCGCCCCGTCGACGTGCCCGCCTTCATACTCGCCCAGATCGCCGGCGCGCTGATCGCCACCGCGCTGTGCGGCTGGCTGCTTGGCCCGGCAGACCCCCAGGAGACCCCGACATGAGCGTCGTTATTCACCATAATCCCGACTGCGGCACCTCACGCAACGTGCTCGAGATCATCCGTAAGGCCGGCTACGAGCCGACGGTGATCGAATATCTGCAGACCGGCTGGACCCGGCCGCAGCTTCTGGCGCTGTTCGCCGCCGCCGCCCTGACGCCGCGCACCGCGCTGCGCACCTCGAAGAGCCCGGCGGAAGAGCTCGGCCTGCTCGACCCGGCGGTCGGAGATGACGCGCTGCTCGATGCGATGCTGGAGCATCCGGTGCTGGTGAACCGGCCGATCGTCTGCACGCCGAAGGGTGTGAAGCTCTGCCGTCCGTCCGAGGAGGTGCTCGACCTTCTCGACCGGTGGCCGCCCGGTCCGCTCGAAAAAGAGGACGGAAGCCTGATTCTCGACGCCAGCGGCAACCGCGTCGGCTGAGGTGGCCTTTACGCCTCCCCCGGATTTCCTATATGTTTCGTCGGAATAACCCGTTGGGGACCCCATGACCGAACAGTCACCGCCTCTCGAAGGCACGCCGCTCATCGCACCCTCCTCGACCGAGCATCCGCTCTACGATCAGATCGTGGAAGCCTGCCGGCAGGTCTACGACCCCGAAATCCCGGTCAATATCTATGACCTCGGTCTCGTCTACACGATCGAGATCGACGACGAGAACGCCGTTAAGGTCATCATGACACTCACCGCGCCGGGCTGTCCCGTCGCGGGCGAAATGCCCGGCTGGGTTGCCGGCGCGATCGAGCCGATCCCCGGCGTGAAGCAGGTCGATGTCGACCTGACGTGGGAGCCTCAGTGGGGCATGGACATGATGTCCGACGAGGCGCGGCTCGAACTCGGCTTCATGTAGTCGGGAACCCTTCCGCCGCGCTGCCGTTTAAAAGCGATGGCAGCGCGTCGTTTCATACTGTCCTTTCTGGCGATCTGCCTGTTTCTTCCCGTCGCGGCCCTGTCGCAGACGAGCGATGACGACGGCACCTTCTATGAGGTCGAGGCGCTGAACCCCGGCCTTGGCGAAGTGCCGGACGGTATCGACCGCGAAACTCCCCAATCGACGATGGAGAGCTTCCTTTTCTTTGCCGACAACGAGAATTGGGAAGCTGCGGCGCACCTGCTCGACCTGACCGCATGGCCCGAGGATGAGCAGGCCGAACTCGGTCCCAAGCTCGCGCGCGAACTGCATGTCGTGATCGACCGGAAGGTTGTGGTGAACTGGCACGCCCTGCCCGACCGGCCCGATGCGCTGAACCCGCAAGCGCCGAGCGAAAGCGCGATGGCGGGGATGCCGCGCAAGTCGCTGATGATCTGGATCATCGACGCCGGCAACCGTCCGGTGACGATCAATCTGAACCGCATCGCCGTCGGTGGCGAGAACCCCGTCTGGGTCTTCGGCCAGCAATCGGTGCAGAATATCCCTCAGCTGTACGACCTCTACGGTCCGTCGAAGCTCGAACAGAACATCCCCGAGGTCCTGAAGGGAGAGGCCTTCTGGTCGTTGCGCTGGTGGGAGGTCATCATCCTGCCGCTCGCGATCCTGTTCTCGATCGGGGTCGGGGTGATGTCTCACCGGCTGATGTCGCGGGGGATGCACCGGACGCTGCGTGACTCCGGGTCGTCCTCGTTCCTTGTGGCGTTCCGCGCGCCGGTGATCCTGGCGGTCGTGACCGGCGTTATGGCGACACTGACGCAGAACCTGTTCGTGTTCTCGGGGCGGATCGACACGCTGATTTCGCCGCTCGTGGTGATCGGCTTCACCGTCGCGGCCTGCTGGGCGCTGGTCAACGCGACGGACGTTGTGCTCGACCGGCTGATCCCGTTCGATGGCGGACAATTGTCCACTATCGGCGACGGGCAGGAGCGCAAGCGCGCCCTCGCCACCAAGATCGCCGCAGTGCGCCGGGCCGCGATCGTGGTGCTGGTGGTCTTCGGTGTCGGGCTGGTGCTTCAGGAAGCCAACCTGATGCAGACTCTCGGCTTCTCGATGGTCGCCTCCGCCGGTGTGCTGACGCTGATCCTCGCCTATGCGGCGCGGGACGTTCTGTCGAACATCATGTCGTCGCTCCAGATCGCGATGAACCAGTCGGCACGGATCGGCGATCGGGTCGTCTACAAGGACTATATCTGCGCGGTGGAGCGCATCAACTTCACCTATGTCCAGTTGCGGACATGGACGGGCAAGCGCCTCGTCGTGCCGGTGAACGAGTTCGTCTCGGAGACGTTCGAGAACTGGACGATGCAGGACCCGTTCCTGATCCGCGAGGTGAAACTGCAACTCGCCCATGACGCGGACGTGGAAGTCATGCGGAAGCATTACAATCGCATTCTCGACGTGTTGCAGGACGAGCTCGGTCCCGAGGAGGAGCGCGGCGTCTACGTCACCGACCATGACGTGTTCAGCCAGACGGTGACGTTCCTCGTCCCCTGCCCCAACCCGAACCAGGCTTGGGCGCTGTCCTGTGAAGTGCGCGAAAGGCTCCTCGCCGCCGCGCGTGAGGTCCATTCCGAGAGCAATCCGATCTTCCCGCAGGCCACCCCCGCAGAAGCCGCCTGAGCCGGTCTTCCGTTAGTGGACCGGCGTTGGTCAGCGGACTGACGTCGGAGGCGCGGCTGTTGTCGATCACCCGTTCGTTCAGGCTCGTCCGTCCGTTTCCGGTCACTGGTCCAGTTTCGGACCTCCGACAAGGACCGGATCAGTTGGCGCGAGCGCCCCGGTGCAGGCTTTGGAGACGCCTCGCACAGCATCAGCCTCTTTGCTTTATAGAAAGCAAGCTTTAGGTCTTGCTTTACTCATAGCAAAGGTTATTGTTTGCTCATGTCGATTGCAACCATATCCGCAGTCCTGACCGGCGACCTCGTCGCGTCGCGCACCGCCGGCAATGACCGAGTCGATGCCGCCATCGACGCCCTCAGCGCCGCCGCCATCGCATTCGGCGACGACCACCACACGGCCCTGCGCTTCACCCGCCATCGCGGGGACGGCTGGCAGGTCCACCTCTCCGATCCGTCGCTGATCCTGATCGCAGGCCTGTGGTTCCTCGCCCGGCTCAGGGCCGCGGACCTGGGCGTCGACACGCGAATCTCCATCGGCACGGGGCCGGTCGATTCGACCGGCACGCTCGACCTGTCCGATGCGAATGGGCCCGCTTTTCATCGCTCGGGCGACGGGCTGGACCAGATGCCGCGCCGACGGCGGCTCGTCATGGCAGGCGACGGGATCGGCCCGTGGCAGGACGCGGTCGCCGATCTCGCCGACGGTCTCTCCGTCGGCTGGACGGCGGCGCAAGCCGAAGCGGTGAGCCATGCGCTCTCCCCCCGTGGCACGACGCACGAAGCGATCGCCGCCCGGCTCGGGATCACCCGGCAGGCCGTGCAGTCGCGCCTTGCCGCCGCCGGCATGGCGCACCTTCAGGGCGCGCTGGACGCTTTCCGCGCGCACCACTACGGGGAGCCAACATGACCGATCTCCTCGTCACGCTGGCCCTCGCGCACTTCCTCGGCGATTTCGTGCTTCAGACCGCCCGCATGGCGGAGACGAAGCACCAGACGAAGGTGCTGCTGCTTCACATCGCGATCCACCTCGTGCTGGTCCTCGCACTCACCGGCGCGCCGCTGCTGGCGCTTCTCATCGCGGCGACGCACCTCGTCATCGACCGGATCAAGCTGATGCTGCCGGAGTCGCTGCTGACCTTCCTCGCCGATCAGGCGGCGCACCTTGCCGTCCTCGTCGCACTCGCGGCCTGGCGCTCCGATGCGGCGGTCTGGCACCTGCCCGACCCCGCCCTGGCGCTCGCCCTGACCCTGTCGGGCCTGATCGCGGCGACGCTCGCCGGCGGCCCGGCCGTGGGCTTGCTGATGAAACCCTATCAGGACGACGCGCAGGCCGACGGTCTGTTGCGCGCGGGCCGGATGATCGGCCTGCTGGAGCGGTCGCTGATCTACCTGCTGCTGACGACCGGACAGGCCGCCGGCATCGGCTTCCTGATCGCGGCCAAGTCGATCCTGCGTTTCGACACCGCAAACAAGGACCAGCGCGCCGGCGAATACGTCATCATCGGCACGCTGGCATCCTTCGGCTGGGCGATCGCCATCACGCAGGCGACGATGTGGCTTGGCGCGCACCTGCTCTGAGCCGCCCGGATCAACAGTCCCGGCGGCCCCTTGAGCCATCGCGCCCGAAGTCCTAGATTGCGGGTCAGGAAAGCGAGGCGACCCATGTTCTCAATCCCCGGCAAACAAGCTGTCACGATCACCCCCACGGCGGCGAAGCAGATCGCACGCCTGATGGACAAGGACGGCCACCAGGGCCTCCGGATCGGCGTCAAGAAGGGCGGCTGCGCGGGCATGGAATACACCATGGATTTCGCGGCCGAAGTCGACCCCAACGACGAAGTCGTCGAACAGGATGGCGCGCGCGTAATGATCGCACCGATGGCGCAGATGTTCCTCTTCGGGACCGAGATCGACTACGAAACGTCGCTGCTCGAGAGCGGCTTCAAGTTCCGCAACCCGAACGTGGCAGATGCCTGCGGCTGCGGCGAGTCGATCAAGTTCAAGGATGTCGAGGAACTCGCCGCCGAACGCGGAGCCTAGGCCCGCGCCGCCTTCAGGTGCAGGTACGTCTCATCGTAGCGCTTCTGCAGGTGATCCGCCGCGCGGATCACCTTGCCCGACCCTGACGGCGCGACGTTCACGTCGAACCTGGGGTTGAAAAACAGTGGGATCGACAGCCGTTCCTGCGCCGTGCCGATCACCCGGTGCTCGGTCGCGCGGATGCGCCCGGCGGTCCACATCTCCAGCATCTCACCGAAATTGATGACGAAGTCGCCCGGCTCGGTCTCGACGTTGACCCACCTACCGGCCCGGCCCCGCACTTCGAGCCCCGCGACTCCGTCGGTCGCGAGCAGCGTCAGGCAGCCGTAATCGGTGTGCGAGCCGATGCCGAAGTCACGATCGCCCGCCCAGTCCGGACGCTTCGGATAGAAGTTGCCGCGCAGCAGCGCCATCGGACGGTCGAACGCCTCGGCGAAGTAGGCGCGATCTTCGCCCACGGCTTCGGCGATCGCGCCCAGAAGTTCCCGCGAGAAGGCGCAGGCGTCGGCATAATACCCTTCGAGAAGCGCGCGGAATCCCGAGGGCCGCTGCGGCCAGAGGTTCGGCGCATAGACCCGCAACCCGCTTTCCGGCCACTCATGCCCGCAGTCGAAGACTTCCTTGAAATCCGGGTTCGATCCTGGGTCCACCTGTTCCGACCGGGACGCGCCCCAGCCCCGGCTCGCTCCGGTGCGGGACATGTCGACTTCCGCCTTCTCCGCATCGGGCAGCGCGAAGAACGCGCGGTATCCGTCGAGCACGTCAAGCACCCGCGCGCGCGACAGCGGCGTGTTCGTCACCGTCATGAAACCGATCTCTGCGGCGGCTTCGGCCACGCGGGCGATCTCGCCCCCGTCGCCCGCCAGCAGCGCGCGCGCGTCGATCGTCGGGATCATGTCGGCCTCTCCCCTCTCGTCCTCGCGCCCTGTCTCGCCTCCGCGAGGTCAGGAGTTCAAGGCTTTTCCGGCGTCGCCCGTCTTGGTAATCGGGAAGCCGGACAACAGGAGACGCCAATGCGCCGCAAACTCGCCGCCGGAAACTGGAAGATGAACGGGTCCCTCGCCGCGATGGCGGAGGTCCGCGCCCTGTGCGAGGCGCATCCCGCGCCGACGGTCGACATCCTGCTCTGCCCGCCGGCAACGCTGATTTGGCCGATGGCGTCGATGCGCCACGACCATCCGCTCGCCGTCGGGGCGCAGGATTGCCACGCCGAGGCGAAGGGCGCCCACACCGGCGACATCTCCGCCGCGATGCTGAAGGAAGCCGGCGCCACCGCCGTGATCGTCGGCCATTCCGAGCGTCGCGCCGATCATGGCGAGACGTCCCAGACGGTCGCCGCCAAGGGCAGCGCGGCCATCGCGAACGGCCTCCTCGCCGTCGTCTGTGTCGGGGAGACGCTGGAGGAGCGCGAGGCGGGCCACACACTTGACGTCGTCGGCACGCAACTCGCCGACTCGCTGCCCGAGGGCGCGAACGCCGACACGCTGGTCATCGCCTACGAGCCGGTCTGGGCGATCGGCACCGGCAAGGTCCCCACGCTTGAGCAGATCGGCGAAGTGCACGGCTACTTGCGCGCGCAGCTGGCCGATCACCTGCCGGGCGATGCGGACGGGATCCGGCTGCTCTACGGCGGTTCGGTCAAGGGATCGAACGCGGCCGAGATCTTCGCGGTCGCCGATGTCGATGGCGCGCTTGTCGGTGGCGCGAGCCTGACGGCGGAGGACTTCTCGCCCATCGTCAGCGCCCTGCAGAAGGCCTGAGTGGCTTGAACACGGGCCGCGACCCCTCGGTCGTGCCGGCGACGGACGACGACCGGTCGGTGGTGGCGCGGCTGATCCAGCTCTATCTCTACGACATGGCGGCGCAGAGCCCGTTCTCCATCGAAGCGGACGGGCTCTACGCGTACGATTTTCTCGACCGTTTCTGGCAGACGCCCTATCTGCTCTACCGCGAGGACGAGCTCGCCGGCTTCGCACTGGTGATCGAGGGCTGTCCGATCACCGACCGTGCCGATTGCCACTTCATGGCGGAGTTCTTCGTGCTGCGCCCCTACCGCCGCGGCGGCCTCGGCACCCTGGCCGCGCAGACGATCCTGCACCGGCACCCCGGCGACTGGCACGTTGCAACCCTGGAAGATAACGCGCCCGCCCGCGCCTTCTGGGCCACCGCGCTCGCCCCCTGGACGCCGACCGTCACACCCGCGACCCACGATGGCGACACCTGGCGTGTCCACGCCCTGAAGGTGAGCGCCACGCTGCCCCCGTCTTCGGGCTGAAATATTCCGGAGGGGGCCGGAGGGCGCAGCCCTGCGGCGTGGGGGAGGCAGAGCCTCCCCGACGGATCGGCGCGCGTCAGCGCGACGAGACGCTTCAGACGCGAACGGGCGCCACCGAAGTGACGCCCGCCCTGTGATCCAACCGGACTTACTGGCCGGAGCGTGCCGCGAGAGCCTCGCAATAGGCTTGCTCGGTGGAGTTCGTCACCGCTCCGCCACAGCTGATCTGCGGGCCCATCACCGCGTTCGGCACCGCGGTCGAGATCCGCGGCACGTAGGTGACAAGGATCAGGAAGGCGAAGAGCACGGCGAGGAACGGCAGCGCCGCCCGGACCACCCGCATCAGCGGCATGCCCGCGACACCCGAGGTGACGAAGAGGTTCAGACCTACCGGCGGCGTGATCATCCCGATCTCCATGTTCACCACCATGATGATGCCGAGGTGGATCGGATCGATGCCGAGCTGAAGCGCGATCGGGAACACCAGCGGCGCCACGATCACGAGGAGGCCCGAGGGCTCCATGAACTGCCCGCCGATCAGCAGGATGATGTTCACCATGATGAGGAACATCACCGGACCGAAGCCCGCATCCAGCATCGAACGCGCGATTGCCTGCGGGATCTGCTCGTCCGTCAGCACGTGCTTCAGCAGCAGCGCGTTGGCGATGATGAACATCAGCGTGATCGTCAGCTTCCCCGCCTCGAACAGCGCGGAGCGCGTGTCGGCATGGAAGAAGGCCGTGACCAGCGCCCAGGGCTTCCGCAGCAGGCTTGAGCGCGCCGGCACCGCGGCGGCGTTCACCGTCCGCTCGCCCATGGCCGAGGTATAGACCTCGTCCTCGGACGGCGCGGCGAGCGGACCCATGTCGCGGTAGACGAAGACCGCGACGAGGAAGGCGTAGACGGCGGCGACGGCCGCGGCCTCGGTCGGGGTGAAGGCCCCGCCCTTCCAGTAGAAGCCCCAGACCTCGAGCACGGTGCCGCTCTCCGACGTCATCTCGCGCAGGCCGAACCACGGGTGGCCGTAGATGCCGCCCATGATGATGCCGATGAGGAGCAGGCCCCAGAACGCCTCGCGGAAGCTGTCCCAGATCTCGCGCCAGCCGAGCCAGTCGCCCTTCGGCATGTTCTTGATCCGGGCGAAGATGTAGATCGTCACCATCAGCAGAACGCCGGCGAGCAGCCCCGGAATGACCCCGGCGAGGAACATCCGGCCGACGGAGACATCCGTCGCGGAGGCATAGACCACCATCACGATCGACGGCGGGATCAGGATGCCGAGCGTGCCGGCGTTGCAGATCACGCCGGCGGCGAAGTCCTTGGTATAGCCGACCTGCCGCATCGCCGTGATGACGATGGAGCCGATGGCGACCACCGTGGCGGGCGACGATCCCGAGAGCGCTGCGAACATCATGCAGGCGAAGACACCCGCGATGGCCAGACCGCCCTGCAGGTGGCCGACGCAGGCCACGGCGAAGCGGATGATCCGCTTGGCCACCCCGCCCGTCGACATGAAGGTCGAGGCGAGGATGAAGAACGGGATCGCCAGCAGCGTGTAATGCCCTGCCATCGCCTGGTAGAGCGACTGCGCAACGCTGGCGAGCGAGGTGTCGGAGTAGAACAGCAGGAACAGGATCGAGCTGAAGCCGAGCGAGACCGAGATCGGAACGCCGATCAGCAACAGTCCGACGATCATCAGGAACAGGATAAGCACGTCCATGGGTCAGTCCTCCCGGTTCCGGGCCGCGACGTCTTCGACGGCGTCTTCGGCCTCGTGGCTCACAATCAGGCTGTCCGCCCGGCCAGTGGCGATGCGGACCGTCGCCTGCACCAGACGGACGAGGATCAGCAGCGCCGAGATCGGCAGGATGATGTAGGGAATGAAGCGCGGCAGCTGCTCGTACTCCTCCCCCAGGTTGAAGGTCGCCTCCAGCCACGCCTTGGCGAAGGGGATCGGCACCTGGTCCGTCTCGTACCAGGCCTGATCGCGGCTGTCGGCGAAGCCCGTCGGAAACCAGCGGCCCGTCGTGGCGTCGAAGCCGGCGAACGGCGCCCAGTAGTCCCAGGCCCCTTTTGCCACCAGCAGCGCGTAGGCGAGGCAGACGCCGGCGGCGACCAGCGCCATGATCCGGCGCAGGCCGGGCGAGACGATGTTGGTCACCGCGTCGACCCCGAGATGTGCGGTCACCTTGAAGCCGTAGGCGATGCCGAACAGCACAAGCCAAGCGAACAGAATCAGCGTGACCTCGAGCCCCCAGATGAGCTGCGAGTTGAAGGCATAACGCAGGACCACGTTCATGAAGGTCACGAGGGTCATCGCCCCGAGCAGGAACGCGATGAAGGTCTCTTCGGCGTTGTTGACGAACCGGGCGAACGCGGTCCGTGGCCGATATCCGTGGGCACTCATCGTCCCTTACTCCCGTATGATATTGAGCAAATTGCGTCGGCCCCGCGCAGGGGCCGACGGCTGGGCGGGATGGCGGGCGGGCGTCGCGGGCCCCCGCAAGGGGGCCTCGCGTCCCGCGCCGTCCCGGTCAGGTGTTCGCGTTGAACTCCTGCGCCGCGTCGATGTTGTCCTGACCGACGTCGTCGACGAACTGCTCCCAAACGGGCTGCATCGCATCGACCCACATCTGGCGCTGCTCGGGCGTCAGCTCGCGGATCTCGCCGCCGGCATCGAGGATGGCCTGGCGCGCTTCGGCATCGACTTCACCGACCGCCGCGTTCCGCTCGGCGGTCACGTCGTCGAGGATCGACAGGAACTGGTCGCGCACGTCCGGCTCGAGGCTGTCGAGCCAGTCGGTCGAGGCCACCACGAGGTAGTCGAGAACGCCGTGGTTGGTCTCCGTCGTGCCGTCCTGCACTTCGAAGAACTTCTGGCCGTAGACGTTGGACCAGGTGTTTTCCTGCCCGTCGACGACGCCGGTCTGCAGCGCGCCGTAGACCTCGGAGAACGCCATCGGCTGCGGCGAGGCGGAGAGCGCCTCCATCTGGGCGATCAGCACGTCGGAGGGCTGGACCCGGAACTTGAGGCCTTCCGCGTCGCCCGGCTCGACCAGCGGCACGTTGGCGGAGAATTGCTTCATGCCGTTGTGCCAGAAGCCGAGGCCCTGCAGGCCACGGCGCTGCATGGAATCCATCATCGACTGCCCGGCCTCGGAGGACTGGAACGCGTCGACGGCGTTGATGTCCTCGAACATGAAGGGCAGGTCGAAGATGCGGAAGACCTTGGTGAAGGTCTCGAACTTCGACAGCGAGGGCGCGGCCAGCTGGACGTCGCCCTGAAGCATCGCCTCGAGCACCTGGTCGTCGTTGTAGAGCGTGGAGTTCGGGTAGACCTCCATGCACATCGTGCCGTCCATCTCCTCGTTCACCCGCTCCATGAGCAGGTTCGCCGCGATCCCCTTGGGGTGATTGTCGGCATTGGTGACGTGGCTGAACTTGACGACGATTTCGCCGTCGTCGCAGGCGGCGAGCGCCGCACCGGCAGTGACGGAAAGCGCGAGCGCGGTGGCTGCGGTGGTCAGGAATTTCATCTTTGTCCTCCCAGACGAATGTGAACCCCGGTATCCCTCCCGGATACCTGTTCGGTGAAGGTGACGCCGCGAATTGGGTCCGCCAAGCGGATTGACACGGCCGCTCGAGGTTTTTAATTTTCTAAACAATTACAGTTATTTACGCCGTCGACATCCGGAGCCGGCCATGGCAACGGCGCCGCTTCGGGCGAGTTTCCACACAACCTGTTAGCGCTGCTGTGCGAAAATCCGCACACCCCGTCCGACCTTGTGTCCCGGCCCGTTCCGTGTCTCGTTGCAGCCAATCTGAAAAGCGGGAGGACCTTCATGACCGAAGTTGCAGCAATCGGCGGCTACAGTGACAGCGAACGCGCGGCCTACGCGGAAATCGGCGCGGTGTTTCACGACACGCTGTCCGACCTGCTCGCCGCGCCCGAGGACGAGCGCGCGGGCGTCCGCGTCGTCGCCTACAAGCACCATCAGGCCTTCGGTGCGGCGGAGATGGACAAGCTGCCCGCGCTTGCACTCATCGCGAACTATGGCGTCGGCTACGACGCGATCTCGATCCCCGATGCCGACGCGCGCGGCGTGAAAGTCACCAACACGCCGAACGTGCTGAACGACGATGTCGCCGACCTCGCCATCGCGATGCTGCTGATGCAGGCGCGCGGTCTGGTGCAGGGCGATGCTTGGGTGCGCAGCGGCACATGGGCAAAGGAAGGTCCGCCGCCGCTTGCCCGCAAGGTATCCGGCAGCCGCGCCGGGGTCGTCGGGCTTGGCCGGATCGGGCGCGAGATCGCCGATCGCCTCGCCGCGCTGAAGCTCGAGGTGCACTACCATTCCCGCAGCGAGAAGGAGACTCCCGGCTGGACCTACCACGCCGATCCCGTTTCGCTGGCGGACGCGGTCGATTTCCTCGTCGTCGCGCTCGTCGGCGGGCCGGAGACGGAGCATTACGTCAGCCGGGAAGTGATCGACGCGCTCGGCCCGCAGGGCGTGATCGTCAATATCTCGCGCGGTTCGACGATCGACGAGGGCGCGATGCTCGACGCGCTGGAACAGGGTGGCCTCGCCGGGGCCGGCCTCGACGTGTTTCAGGGCGAGCCGAAGGTCGATCCGCGGTTCCTGGAACTCGACAACGTCGTGCTGCAGCCGCATGTCGGCTCCGCCACGCATGGCACGCGCGCCGACATGGGCAAGCTGCAGCGGCGCAACGTGACCGCGTTCCTGGCCGGCGATGCGCTCGAGACGCCGGTGAACTGAGGCCACTCGCTGGGCCTTTCGCGCCCCATGGGCGCATGCCTCCGGCGGGAATATTTGTCGGCCCAAAGAAGCAGGGCGCCGCGCCCCACCTTCTTTGGGCTCGAAATATTCCGGAGGGGGATCGGGCGGCGCAGCCGTCCGATGAGGGGGAGGCAGCGCCTCCCCCGCCGGACCGGCGGTCCGGCCCCTACTCTCCCCGGTAATCCTCGGCCCGGATGCCGTGGCGGGCGAGCTTGTCGTAGAAGGTCTTTCGCGGCAGCCGCAGCGCCCGCGCGGCCTCGGTCGCCTGCCCGCCCGAACGGCGCAGCGCGTCGGCCAACAGCGATTTCTCGACGCGGGCGAGCTGTTCGGCAAGGCCGAGCCCCGTCTCCTCCTGCCCGTCCGACAGCCCCATGGCAAAGCGCATCGCCGCGTTCATCAGGGCGCGCGTATTGCCCGGCCAGTCCTGCGCCATCAACCGCGACAGCACCTCTGGCGTGATGTCGGGCATCGGCAGGTTGGCCTGTTCGCAGGCCTGCGCGACGTAGCGGTGGAACATCTCGGGGATGTCCTCGGGCCGCTCCCTGAGCGAGGGGATGCGCACACGCATCAGGTCGAGCCGGTAGAACAGATCGGCGCTGAACCGCCCCTCCGCGACTTCCTCCTCCAGGTCGCGCGTCGTGCCGGCCAGCACCCGCGTCGCGCCTCCGGCCTCCAGCCGGTCGAGCAGCGCGAACTGCGTGGCCGGCGGCAGTGCCGCCACGTCGTCGAGGTAGAGCGAGCCCGGACTCGCCGCGTCGAGCGCCTCGTCCAGCGCCTCGACCGTCAGGCCAGCCGCCGCGCGTTTCACGAACGGGTACTTCGCGGCGGAGGAGAGCAGGTGGATCACTTCGGCCAGCTTGAAGGTGCCGGAGCCGACTTCGCCCACCACCAGCACTTCGGCCGACGCTCGCGCCACGACGCGGAGCCGCTGGCGCATGTCCTCCGACAGTTTGGACGTTCCGAAGATCATCCGCGCCGCCGCGTCGCCGCTTTCCAGCTGCAACCGGTAGCGCCGCGCCTCGAGCACCTCCGCGCGGTCCTTCAGCGCCTTGCCGACCGCCGCCAGAAGGTCTTTTGGCGCGCAGGGTTTCTCGAGGAAATCGTAGGCCCCGCGCCCCATCGCCTCCACCGCTGTCGGGATATCGCCCTCCCCGGTCAGCAGGATCACCGGCAGGTCCGCGTCGAGCGTCCGCGCATGGTCGAGCAGGTGAAACCCGTCGCGCCCCGGCATCCGGATGTCGGTGACGATGACCCCGTCGAACCGCGCCGACATGTGGTCCTTCGCCTCGATGAAGGAGCCGGCAAGGATCGGATCGAGATCGGCGAGCTCCAGCGTCTGGCCGAGCGCCTCTCGCACTTCGCGGTCGTCATCGACAAGCAGCACCCGCCGGCTCATGCCGCGTCCTTCCGGCCGGTAGCATTGTCGAGCTCGATTTCCAGCACGGCCCCGCCGTCGGGATGGTTGCGTCCGCCGATCGCGCCGCCGAAGCTCTGGACGAGGCCGTAGGAGATCGACAGGCCAAGGCCCATGCCCTCCGACTGGCCGACCTCCTTGGTGGAATAGAACGGGTCGAACATGCGCTCCGGCTCGCGGATACCCGGCCCGTGGTCACGCAGCGACAGGAGCGTGCGATCGGGCAACCGGGACAGGGTGAATTCCAGCCGGCTCCTGGCCCCGCCGGCCATCGCGTCGAGCGCGTTGGAGACGAGGTTCAGTACCACCTGCTGCAGCCGCACTTCGCCGCCGCGGACGATCACCGGCGCGTCGGGCGGTGTCCAGTCGACCACCGTCCCCGTCTCGCGCAGGCGCGGGCCGGCCATTTCCAGGACCGCGTTCACCACGGCGACGAGATCGACGTCGACGGGCGGGTGGCTCTCCTGCCGGGCAAAGGCGCGGAGGTTGCGGATGATCCGGCCCATCCGGTGCGACAGCTCCCCGATCCGGCCGAGATTGGCCGCGACCGCGTCGGTGCGGCCACGCTCGAGAAAGGCCTCGGCGTTCTCGGTGAAGGAGCGGATCGCCATCAGCGGCTGGTTCAGCTCGTGGCTGATGCCCGCCGACATCTCGCCGAGCGCGGAGAGCTTGCCGGCCTGAACAAGGTCGGCCTGCGCCTTCTTCAGCCGGCCCTCGGCCGCGGTGCGTTCCGCCACTTCGCGACGCAGGTCGGCGTTCAGCCGGGTCAGCGCGGCGGTGCGGTCCTGCACCCGCGCCTCAAGCTGCTGGTTCGCCTCCGCCAGCGTGCGGCGCCGCTCGGTCGCCAGCACCAGCAGCGCCCCGAAGATCAGCGTCACGGCGGCGGCGACCGCGGCCTGCAGTAGCGCGACCTGACGGGCCGGGGCCGTGTCGACCAGGGCTTCGCCAGTCATGCCGATCACCGGCAGGTCCAGCGTGATATGCAGCGCGCGGGACGGCAGGTAGCGCCCGCCGTTGAGCTGCCAGACCTCCTCGTTTCCGATCTGCCGGGCCCGGAAGCCGAGGAACGGCTCGGTGTCCTCGGGCGCGCCCGACCGGACCTGCCCGACGAGTTCCGAGCGGTTGGAGAGGAACACGACGCCGTTGCGATCGGAGAAGAACACCGTCGGGCGATCCCCGCGCCATGCCTGCTCGATCGCCTCGGCGTCCACTGCGACGACGACGGCCCCCTCGACAGGCCCGTCGGCCGAAAAGATCGGCGCCGCGAACAGGAACGTCCGACGCCCCCACCGGTCGGAGCGCAGATGATGCACGCCAAGCGCACCGTCGAGCGCCCGCCGGAAGTAGGGCGCCCCCGCATGGTCGCCGCGCGGACTGCCCAGGGCGGAGAGCAGCTCCTCGCCGTCGGCGTCAACGACGAGGATGTCGAGCGATCCGCTGCGGTCGCGCATTCCGAGAAGCGTCGCCCGCGCCAGCTCGGTCGGGCCGCCCTCGACCACCGGGCGCACATCCGGGTGCACGGCGGCATGCACCGCCAGTTCGCGGAACCGCTGAAGCTGCCCGCTCAGCCGGTCGGACGCGAGCGCGAGGTCGCTGTCACCGCGCCGCGCCAAGGGTTCCAGCGCAGCCCTGTAGCCCGCCCAGAAGACGATCGCCGCGACGGCGGCGGCAAGGCTGATCCATCCGGCGATGGCCAGCAGGCGGGCGGTTCGGGTCGTCATCGTCTGGCAGGATAGAAAGCACCGCTTGCCTTGGCCAGAGCCACCGGGCAAGGCTCCGCGCCATGCAGCGCTTTTCCCAGTCCCCGACCGAGCCCGCCTTCGTGCAGGATCCCTACCCCTTCTACGACCGCGCCCGCGCCGCCGGCGACCTGTTCGAGTGGGAGGAATACGGTCTCTGCGCGGTGTCGCACCGCGCCGTCAGCGCCCTGCTGAAGGACCGCCGGTTGGGACGCGAGGTGCCGGCGGAGATGGCGCCCGACATTCCCGCGCGTCTGCGCCCGTTCTACGACATCGAGGCGCATTCGATGCTGGAGCTGGAACCGCCGCGCCACACGCGGCTGCGGGGGTTGGTGCTACGCGCCTTCACCTCGCGCCGGATCGCGGGCACCGAAGGCTGGGTGTCGGAGATCTGCCGCGACCTGACCGCGCGCTTCCCCGCCGGACCGTTCGACCTGCTCGACGCCTTCTGCCGGCAGATCCCCGTGCTGGTGATCGCCCGCCTGCTCGGCGTGCCCGAGGCACGGGCGGACGACATGGTGCGCTGGTCGAACGCGATGGTCGGCATGTATCAGGCCCGTCGCTCGCGCGAGATGGAGGACGAGGCGGTCGCCGCCAGTCTCGCCTTCCGCGGCTATGTCGAAGAGGTGATCGAAGCCCGTCGCGGAACGCCCGGCTCTGACCTGCTGTCGGAGCTGATCGCGGCCGAGGAAGACGGCGCGCGGCTTTCGACGGACGAGCTGGTCACCACCGTGATCCTGCTGCTGAACGCCGGCCACGAAGCGACGGTCCATTCACTCGGCAACGCGGTGAAGCTGCTGCTTGAGACCGGCCAGCGAGAGATCGACGCGGGCGTGGTCGAGGAATGTCTGCGGCTCGACCCGCCGCTGCACAATTTCCAGCGGTGGGTCTACGAAGATGTCGAGCTGTTCGGCCACAGCTTCAAGCGCGGCGACCAGGTGAACTGCCTGCTCGCCGCCGCCAATCGCGATCCTGACGCCTACGACGACCCCACCGCGTTCCGGCCCGGCCGGACGGGTCCGCAAACGGCGGCCTTCGGTGGCGGCATCCACTTCTGCGTGGGCGCGCCGCTTGCCCGGCTGGAGATGCTGGTGGCCCTGCGCGCGCTGTTCGAACTTTGCCCGACCCTGCGCGCCGCCGGCCCCGCGACCTATGCCGACGTCTATCATTTCCACGGGCTCGAGACCCTGCCGGTCGAGGTCGGCTGATCCGGCGCGACACACCCGCCCTTCTTTGAGCCTGAAATATTCCGGTGGGGGTCGGGGGAGGCAGCGCCTCCCCCGCGGATCGACGCGCGGCACGCGCGGCGATGTCAGCGCGTGAGCGTCCGGTGCACCGCGTCGGTCCAGCCGGCATAGCGGCGCTTGCGTTCAGCCTCGTCCATCGTCGGCTCGAAGCGGCTTTCGGCCGACCAAAGCTCGGCGAACGTCTCCTGGTCGGGATAGATACCTGCCCGCCAGCCGGCGAGCCACGCCGCGCCGAGCGCCGTCGTCTCCAGCACTTCGGGCCGGTCGACGGAGGCACCGATGATGTCGGCCAGGAACTGCATCGCCCAGTCGGACGCGCTCATGCCGCCGTCGACCCGCAGGACCTTTTCCTCGCCGCCGGTCCAGTCGGCGTGCATCGCCTCCAGGAGATCGCGGGTCTGGAAACCGACGCTCTCGAGCGCGGCGCGGGCGAACTCCGCTGGGCCGGAATTGCGGGTCAGCCCGAAGACCGCACCCCGGGCCTCGGCATCCCAGTAGGGCGCACCGAGCCCCGTGAAGGCAGGCACGAGGTAGAGCTCGTGTCCCTCGTCCGCCTTCGCGGCGAGGTCGGCCGTCTCGGACGCGCTCTCGATTACGCCGAGCCCGTCGCGCAACCATTGCACCACCGCGCCGGCGATGAAGATCGCCCCTTCGAGCGCATAGGTCACCTCGCCGTCCAGCCGGTAGGCGATGGTGCCGAGCAGGCGGTTGCGGCTCTCCACGAGATCAGGCCCGGTGTTCAGCAGTGCGAAACAGCCCGTCCCGTAGGTCGATTTCAGCATTCCCGGCTCGAAGCAGGCCTGCCCGACGGTCGCGGCCTGCTGGTCGCCCGCGACACCGAGGATCGGCAGCACGGCGCCGAGGAGGTCTGCCTCCGTCGTGCCGAAGTCGTCGGCGCAGTCGAGCACCTCGGGCAGCATCGCCATCGGGATGCCGAACCGCTCGCAGATCACCTCGTCCCACGCGTTCTCGCGGATGTTGAAGAGCAGCGTGCGGGCGGCGTTCGTGGCGTCGGTCACGTGCCGCTTGCCGCCGGTGAGCTTCCAGATCAGGTAGCTGTCGATCGTCCCGAACAGCAGCTCGCCCTGTTCCGCCCGCTCCCGCGCGCCTTCGTGCTTGTCGAGCAGCCATTTCAGCTTGGTCCCGGAGAAGTAGGGATCGGCCAGCAAGCCGGTGCGGCGGGTCAGCTCCTCTTCGAATCCGTCTTGGCGCAGCTCGGCGCAGAAGTCAGACGTGCGCCGGTCCTGCCAGACGATCGCCCGGTCGAGCGGCTCGCCCGAAGCAGCGTCCCAGACCACCACGGTCTCGCGCTGGTTGGTGATGCCGATGGCGGCGATGTCAGTCACCTCGCCGTCGGACCGTTCGATCGCCGCGCGGCAGGTTGTCAGCACCGATTCCCAGATCTCTTCGGGGTCATGTTCGACCCAGCCGGACTTCGGAAAATGCTGCGTGAACTCTTCCTGCGCGGAGGCCGTCGGCCGCATGTCCTCGTCGAACAGGATGGCCCGGCTCGAGGTCGTGCCCTGGTCGATTGCAAGAATGTATTTCATGCGCCCCCTCCGGTCTGCGTCGGGCTGCACCATGCCGCCGCCCCGAGAGGGAGGCAACCGCCCTGCCCTTGCGTCGCCCGCCGCGGATCGCCGGGTTTTGGCCCGATGGCGGCCACATTCGGCCATTACGTCTTTCCGCACCCCTCAGTCCTCCGCCTGTCCTCTCGGCGCGGTGGCGCACCAAGACACGGAAACGACCAGATCAGATGCGAGGCAGCCGTTTACAAAGAGCGGTCGAAGTCGCCGGAATCGGGATCTGGGAGCTCGACCTGCGGTCAAGCTCCCTGTACTTCAGCGACCAGGCCCTGACCCTCTATGGCCTGACGCGGGAGCGGTTCGACGGCACGATCGACGACTGGAAATCGCTGGTTCACCCCGATGACGTCGAACGCTCCGTCGGGATCTTCGAAAAAGCGATCCGCTACAGCGACCGACCCTTCGTCAACGAGTTCCGGATCATCCATCCGACGCTCGGCCAGCGCGTCATCAGCAACATCGCGCACATGGAGTTCGACGAACGCGGGCGGCGGGAATTCCTGACCGGCGTCAGCATCGACGTCACCGCAGAGCGCGCGGCGACCCGGTCGCTCACCGAATCCGCGCAATATAACGGCGCGGTGCTCGACAACGTGGTCGACGCGATCCTGACGTTCGAAGTGTCGGGCCGCATCCTGTCGTTCAACCGCGCGTCCGAGGCGATGTTCGGCTACCGCGAGAGCGAGATCGTCGGCCGCAACGTGCGCATGTTGATCCCCGAGAACATCGCCGCCTACTACGACACCTTCGTCGCAGAACTGCTGCGCAACAGCTCGCCCCGCTCGCCCGGTCACCGGCAGGAGCTGGAGCTCAAGCGGCGCACCGGCGACATCTTCCCGGTCGAGTTCGCGATTTCCTCGATCCAGCAGCACGGACAGACCGTGCTCGTCGGGATCGTCCGCGACATCACCGAATCGAGACGCATCAACCAGATGAAGTCCGAATTCATCTCCACCGTCAGCCACGAGCTGCGCACGCCCCTGACCTCGATCGCGGGCGCACTCGGGCTGGTCCGCGCCGGCGCGCTCGGAGCGATCCCCCAGAAGGCGCAGGAGACGCTCGGCATCTCGCTGAGGAACTGCGATCGGCTGACGGCGCTCATCAACGACTTGCTCGACGTGGAGAAGATCGCTTCGGGCAAGATGGTGTTCGACTTTGCCGACCATCACCTCGGCGACCTGCTCGACGTGGCGATCCAGGCGAACGAGGGATACCTGCTGCGCCACCGGGTCCGGCTCGACGTGCCAGGGGCGTGGCCGGACGTCACAGTTCAGGTCGATGAGGGCCGATTCCAGCAGGTGCTCGACAATTTCCTGTCGAACGCGGCCAAGTTCTCTCCCACCGACGGCGCCGTCGAGATCCGGGTCGAAATCGCCAACAGGGCGGCGCGGATCATCGTGACCGACAGCGGCCCCGGCATTCCCGAACGCTATCACGATCGGATCTTCCGGCGTTTCAGCCAGGTCGATGCCTCGACCAGCCGCCTGCATGGCGGCACCGGGCTGGGCCTGTCGATCTGCAAGGGGCTGGCGACGGGCATGGGCGGGGCCGTCGGCTTCCGCTCCGCCGAGAACGAGGGCGCAAGCTTCTGGGTCGAGTTTCCGTGCGAAGAGGCGCGACAGGTCGCCAACCGGTCAGCTTGACCCTGCGTCACGCATTTGGCGGAACAAAATCACCGCTCTGCCGTATTGTTGCACGACTGCGAACAAAACAGCCTCCGAAGCTCGGATCGTCACATGGACCCGAGGAGGCCGACATGCACACGACCAGAACTTCAGGTACTGAAATCGATGACGTCCGCCAGTTCGTCATCGCCGAACGCTCCCGCTGCCTGTCCGATCGCGAATGGCGGCACCGGCTTGCCGGATACGGCTACGGCATCCGCGACGGCGGGGCCGGCCATATCCTGACGAGCCTGATCCACGGTCGCGACCTCTGCCCGCTCAACGTCTGATCCGACGGGACGTGATCCTTCGGTAACCTGATCCGGCGGGGCGCGCTGACGCGCGCGCAGTGTTTCCCGGCCCTTGCGGGCCGGTATGGTCAGGGGGCTGTCTGCCCCCTCCGGGCCTGCGGCCCGTTCACCCCCGAGAGGTATTTCCGGCCAGATGACGCCGAAGCCGGGGTCTGCTGCCGTCGCCCGGAGCGCGTCGATGTCAGAGCGGCAGCGCGCTGGTCGATTTGATCTCCTCCATCGACAAGAGCGCGGTAACGTTGTGCACCCGCACTTCGGAGATCAGCGCCTGGTAGAAGGCGTCGTAGGCGCGCGCGTTTCTGACCCGCACCTTCAGGATGTAGTCGATGTCGCCGGCGAGGCGGTGCGCTTCCTGCACTTCCGGCCTCGCTTTCAGCGCGGCGAGGAACCTGTTCTGCCACTCCGCCTCGTGGGCACTGGTGCGGATCAGCACGAAGAACGTCGCCTCGAAGCCGAGCGCTTCGGCATCCAGTTCCACCGTCTGGCGACCGATGATACCCGCCTCGCGCATCTTGCGGATCCGGTTCCAGACCGGGGTCTTTGAGGACCCAACCGCCTTGGCGATCTCGTCGAGGGAACGGCTCGCGTCCTCCTGCAATTCGGAAAGGATTTTCCGATCCGTCTCGTCGATCCGAACATTCATTCGCCTGAACCTCGCTGCGCTGCACACATGTTCTTCTGTGCCGACATACTGGAACATGTGTCCTTATTCCAGCTGTCGGGTAGGCACAAACCGGGACGTTGTTCTATATCTTGGACAAGAAACCGGAGCTTCCCTCGATGCAGCACTTTCCGATCTTCCTCAATCTTCGCGGCCGCCGCGTTGTCCTGTCGGGCGGCGGCGAGTGCGCGCTGGCCAAGCTGCGCCTGATCCTGAAGTCCGAGGCCGAGGTCGTCGTCTATGCAGACGCGCCCGTGACCGAACTGGAGGACTGGGCGCAGGGCGGCAAACTGACGCTGGTCCGCAGGCCGATGAACCGGGGCGACGCGAAAGGCGCCGCGCTGTTCTACGCCGCCAACGACGATCCGACCGAGGATGCCCGGGTCGCCGCCATCGCCGACGCCGAAGGTGTGCTGGTCAACGTCGTGGACAATCTCCGCGACAGCCAGTTCATCACGCCCGCCATCGTCGACCGCGACCCGGTCACGGTCGCCATCGGCACCGAGGGCGCCGCCCCCGTGCTGGCCCGCGCCATCAAGGCGGACCTCGAAGCGCGGCTTCCGGTTCAGCTCGGCACGCTGGCGCGGATCGGCAAGGCCTTCCGCAAGGCGGCCGACGCGTTGCCGATGGGCCGCAAGCGCCGCGACTTCTGGCGCGACTATTACTTCGCCGAGGGCCCCCGTGCCATCGAGCAGGGCGAGGACGAGGTGACACCGGCCCTGAAGGCGCTGCTCGACCGGCATCTTGCCGCGGATGCGCGCGTCGGCCACGTCGACTTCGTCGGTGCCGGTCCGGGCGATCCGGAGCTTCTGACGCTGAAGGCGCGCAAGGCGCTCGACGAGGCGGACGTCATCATCCACGACCGGCTGATCGCGCCCGAGATCCTCGAGCTCGCCCGTCGCGAGGCGGTGCTGGTCGAGGCCGGCAAGGAAGGCTTCGGCCCCTCCGTCAGCCAAGACGACATCAACGCCATGATCGTCGCGGAGGCGCAGCAGGGCCACCAGGTGGTCCGGCTGAAATCCGGCGATCCGACCGTCTTCGGCCGGCTCGACGAGGAGATCGACGCCTGTGACGCCGCCGCGATCAGCTGGCGCGTCGTGCCGGGCATCACGGCGGCGTCCGCCGCCGTTGCCGCCGTGGGTCAGAGCCTGACCAAACGCGACCGGAACTCGTCCGTGCGGCTGCTGACCGGACACGACATGAAGGGCTTCGCCGAGCATGACTGGAAGGCGCTCGCCCGTCCCGGCGAAGTCGCCGCGATCTACATGGGCAAGAAGACCGCCCGTTTCGTGCAGGGCCGGCTGCTGATGCACGGCGCCGATCCCGCCACGCCCGTAAGCGTCGTGGAGAACGCCAGCCGCGCCGATCAGCGCGTGCTCGCCTGCACCCTTGGCGAGCTGGAGCCGACCCTGTCGGACGCCGCGCTCGCCGGCCCCGCCCTGATCCTCTTCGGCCTCGCCCCGCGCCGGGCCGAACTCATCGCCCGCGATTTCGACCGGATGGAGCAAGCCTGATGCCCCGCAAGTTCACCCCCAAGGTCGTCACGGCCAATTCCCTGATCGAGGGCGACGCCGTCTGGCTCACCGCCGATGACCGCTGGTCCCCCGACATGGCCGAGGCCCAGCTCATCGAGGACGAGGAGCTCGCGCAGGAGCGTCTGGCCCACGCCACCGCCCAGCCCGACCAGGTCGTCGGCGCCTACCTCGCTGACGCGGTCGCCGGCGATAACGGCCCCGTTCCGACCCATTTCCGCGAGGCGTTCCGCACGCGCGGTCCGTCCAACTACGACCACGGCAAGCAGACCGCGGTCTGAGGAGGCGACATGTACAGCTATTCCGAATTCGACGAACAGTTCGTGCGCGAACGCGTCAGCCAGTTCCGCGCCCAGGTCGAGCGCCGCATCGACGGCTCGCTCACCGAGGACGAGTTCAAGCCGCTGCGCCTGATGAACGGGCTCTACCTGCAGCTCCACGCCTACATGCTGCGCGTCGCCATTCCCTACGGCACGCTGAACCCGCACCAGATGCGCCAGCTCGCGATGATCGCCGAGAAGTGGGACAAGGGGTACGGCCACTTCACCACGCGCCAGAACATCCAGTACAACTGGCCGAAGCTGAAGGACGTGCCCGACATCCTCGACGCGCTCGCCGATGTCGAGATGCACGCGATCCAGACCTCCGGGAACACCATCCGCAACGTGACCGCCGACCACTTCGCCGGCGCCGCCGCGGACGAGATCGCCGATCCCCGCCCGGTGGCGGAGCTGTTGCGGCAATGGTCGACCGACCACCCGGAGTTCCAGTTCCTGCCGCGCAAATTCAAGATCGCGATCACCGGCTCGCCGAACGACCGCGCCGTGACCAAGGCGCATGACATCGGCCTGCGCATGGTCCGCAACGATGCCGGCGATGAGGGCTTCGAAGTCATCGTGGGCGGCGGCCTTGGCCGCACGCCGATGATCGGCAAGGTCGTGCGGGAATTCCTGCCGAAGGCCGACCTGCTGCCCTATGTCGAGGCGATCGTCAGCGTCTGGAACCTGCTCGGCCGCCGGGACAACAAGTACAAGGCGCGGATCAAGATCACCGTGCACGAGCACGGGATCGACGAGATCCGCCGCCTCGTCGAGGAGCGGTTCGAGGAGATCCGGCCCCAGTTCTCCGGCGTCGATCAGGAGCTTCTTGCCGGGCTGGAACAGGCCTTCGCCGCGCCCGACCTGCAAGAGGCCTCGCTCGCCGCCTTCGAATCCGCCTACACCAACGACGCGATGTTCCGCGCCTTCGCCGACACCAACGTGGTCGACCACAAGGTGCCGGGCTACGGGATCGTCTCGATCTCGCTGAAGGCGCACGGTGCGACACCGGGTGACGCCTCCGCCGACCAGATGCGCGTGATGGCCGACCTCGCCGAGCGCTACGGTCATTCCGAGCTGCGCATCAGCCACGAGCAGAACGTGATCCTGCCGCATGTCCACAAGTCGGACATCCCGGCGGTCCACGCCGCGCTGAAGGAGGCCGGTCTCGCCACGGCGAACATCGGACTGATCTCCGACATCATCGCCTGCCCCGGCATGGATTACTGCGCGCTCGCGACCGCGCGCTCGATCCCGATCGCGCAGGAGATCGCGACCCGCATCGACGAGCTCAAGATCGAGCACGAGGTCGGGCACATGAAGATCAAGATCTCGGGCTGCATCAACGCCTGCGGCCACCACCATGTGGGCCATATCGGGATCCTCGGCCTCGACCGCGCGGGGGTGGAGAACTACCAGATCACCCTCGGCGGCGACGGCACCGAGACGGCCTCGATCGGCGAACGTGCCGGCCCCGGGTTCCCGGCGGAAGAGGTCGTGCCCGCGATCGAGCGTATCATCAAAGCCTATCTCGACGTGCGCGAAGGCGAAGACGAAACCTTCCTGATGGCCTACCGACGACTTGGGCCCGCACCGTTCAAGGCTGCGCTGTACCCCGAGTCGAAGGAACAGGCCGATGCCGCGTGATATAGCACCAGAGCTGGAAGAGCGCGTCGCCGCGCTCAACGAGCGCTACCGCCATCACGGCGCGACTGCGGTGCTGGAGAAGGCGCTCGAGGACGAGGACGTGGGCGACATCGCCCTCGTCTCCTCCTTCGGGGCGGAATCGGTGGCGTTGCTGCACCTCGTCTCGGTGATCGACAAGCAGACGCCGGTGCTCTTCATCGACACCGAGATGCTGTTTCCCGAAACGCTGACCTACCAGTCCGAGCTTGCGGTGAAGCTGAAGCTCGGCAACCTCAAGGTCGTGCGCGCCCGGCTGGACGACCAGCTGAACCGTGATCCCGACGGCACGCTGCATCAGCGGGACACCGACGCCTGCTGCGCGCTGCGCAAGACCGAACCGCTGCAACGGGCACTCGCGCCGTTCGACGGCTGGATCACCGGGCGCAAGCGATACCAGGGCGGCAAACGGGCAAGCCTCGACTTCTTCGAGGCGGAGGCCGGCACCGGCCGGATCAAGGTGAATCCCCTCGCCTACTGGACCAACCAGGACGTGCAGGACTACATAGCCGAGAACCGCCTGCCCCGGCATCCGCTGGTGGCCCAGGGCTACCCCTCGATCGGCTGCTGGCCCTGCACCTCCAAGGTGGCCGAGGGTGAAGACCCCCGGGCCGGGCGCTGGCGCGGCGAGGAAAAGGAAGAATGCGGCATCCACTTCGTGGACGGCAAGATCGTGCGCGGTCCCCTGCCCGTCGCCTGCTGAACCAATGACAAGACAGACCATCGCTGGAGCACAGAGATGAGCGTGATCGTGACCGATACCGGGTTCACCCCCGACGACTGGACCGGCCCCTTCGTGGCCTTCGACGACGACGGCGCCGAGGCCGGACCGGGGGCCGCGCTCGACGTGCCGTCCTCCGCCGATGCCGGCGAGCTCGGCAAACGCGCGCAGGCCGCCGGCCTCGTGCGGATCGACTTCCCCTCCTTCTCGGACGGGCGCGGCTTCACGCTGGCCGCCGCGTTGCGCCGTGCGGGTTACACCGGACGGCTGCGCGCCCATGGACACGTGATCGCCGACCAGTACGCCATGGCCCGGCGCGCGGGCTTCGACGAGGTCGAGATCAGCGACGAACTCGCCACCCGCCAGCCCGAGGACCAGTGGAAGCGCCGCGCCGACTGGCGGGCACATGACTACCAGTCGCGGCTTCGCGGCACACCCGCCTGAGCGCTGACGCACTTCACCTGACCTGGATCAACGACTAGGGAGAGGGCCGGGCCTACGCCCCCCTTGTAGAGACAAAGCATGACCGACCCGACCGTGAACGAGACCATCGCCCGCCCCGCACCCGCTCTTCCGGACGCCCAGACCGTCACCGAGGTGCAGCATTATACCGACCGGCTGTTCCGCTTCCGCGTGACACGGCCGGCGTCGCTGCGCTTCCGCTCGGGCGAGTTCCTGATGATCGGGCTGCTTGGCGACAACGGCAAGCCGCTGCTGCGCGCCTATTCCATCGCGTCACCGTCCTGGGACGACGAGCTGGAGTTCTACTCCATCAAGGTGCAGGACGGCCCGCTGACATCGAAGCTGCAGCATATCCAGCCGGGCGACCAGCTGATCGTGCGGCCAAAGCCTGTCGGCACGCTCGTTCATGACGCACTGCTGCCGGGCAAGCGGCTCTATTTCTTCGCGACCGGCACCGGTTTCGCACCCTTTGCCTCGCTGCTGCGCGAGCCCGAGACCTACGAGCGGTTCGACGAGGTCATCATCACCCACACCTGCCGCGACGTCGAAGAGCTGACCTATGGCCGTGAGTTGATCGAGGGCCTGAAAGCCGACGAGATGATGCAGGAGCTGCTCGGCGACGGGCTGGAGAAGATCCGTTACTACCCGACGACGACCCGGGAAGAGAGCCCCAAGATGGGCCGCATCACAAAGCTGATCGAGACCGGTGAGCTGTTCGCCGACCTCGGCATCCCCGCGCTGAACCCCGAGACGGACCGCGCCATGGTCTGCGGAAGCCTAGAGTTCAACAAGGATATCAAGACGCTGCTGGAGCAGGCCGGGCTTCGGGAAGGCGCGAATTCCGAACCCGCCGAGTTCGTCGTGGAGAAGGCTTTCGTCGGCTGAGACCGATTTTGATTGGAGAGGCGCCGCCGCGGGAAACCGTGGCGGCGTCTTGCTGTTTGGGGGGGCTGCCACTCACCCAACCCTCTCCTCCGGGGCAGAGAGGGCCTTTGGTCGGCTCTGATGGTTGGCGGGTTGGATGCGGGTTTGATGCCTCGCCTGGCCCCTCACCCAACCCTCTCCCCCAAGGGGAGAGGGCTATGCGGCGCGATGGAGATGGATCGCGTAGGGTGCGCGCTCGATGCGCACCCCCCGCATCGGCCACCTCCTCCCATGCCGCCCGTAGGGTGCGCGTTCAATGCGCACCCTGCCCCCTGACGACAAACAAAAGGGCCGCCCCGGTCCCCCGGGGCGGCCCGATCCCAACCGATCCAACCTTCAGAGGCCGAGCGCTTCCCGCAGCCGCTGAACCAGCGCGCTGACCTGCTCGGGGCTGTCCGAGACCGCCTGCACTGCCGCTGTCAGCGCGCCCTTCTGAACCGTCGAGAGATCGGAGTCGCCGATCACTTCCACGATGCGATCGGAGTCGAAGCCGTCGACAGTGAACAGCTGCTGAAGCTCTTCGACGTCCATGTCGGCCGACTCGGCGAGCGCGATGGCTTCCTCGCTCGGGTCGTCCGTCCCGGCGACGGCTTCCTCGGCGATCTCCGCATCATCTTCGGCTGCCTCGGCCTCTTCCACGGCCGCAGCCGCGTCATCGGCCCCGTCGGCAAGGTCGTCGCCGGCCGCTTCGGTCGCATCGGACAGGTCCGAGACGGCATCATCGGCGCCGTCCACGATCTCGGCCGCCGCATCGCCGGCGCTGTCGGCGAGGTCACCGGCCACGTCCTCGGCGACGACGGCGGCATCTTCGGCCGCTTCGGCAGCGTCGTCGAGCGCCTCTTCGGCCTCGGCCATTGCGTCGCCCGCAGCATCACCAGCCTCCGCGCCGGCCTCGGCAGCGGCGGCGGCGGCCGCGTCGGCGGCCTCCGCGGCCTCTTCGGTCGCATCGTTGGCCATGTCGCCCGCAACGGCGCCGGCCTCGTCCGCCTCCTCGGTGATCGCACCGGTGACCGAATCTATGGCATCGTCGACCGCATCACCCGCAGCCTCGGCCGTGTCGGTGATGGCGTCGCCGACAGAGGCCGCCTCTTCCGAGTCCAGAAGCTCCTCGGTCTCGTCGATCGCGGCATCCACTTCTTCGGCGACGTCATCCGTAGCGTCAGCGTCGGTCGCGGCAGCGGCGTCGCCCTCGGTGGCCGCCTCGGCGCCATCGTCTGCGGACGCTTCATCCGCGGCATCGGCGTCGGCAGCCTCGTCTCCGGCGGTCTCCTCTTCGGTGGACGTCTCGGCGACGTCCTCTTCCGGGGCGTCCTCGGTCGTCTCCTCGGCGGCCTCTTCCTCTGCAATCTCTTCGGAGACCTCGTCCTCGACCGCCTCTTCAGTGGCCTCGGCGGTCTCCTCCAGCTCGTCCACCACCTCTTCGGCGGCGTCTTCTGCCTGGGACTCGCCGCTGATCACCTGGGCCGGTGTGCGTTCGTTCGCGATGTATTCGTAGCCGAAATAGGCCAGCACCGCGACCACCACGATGATGATGACGCCTCTCATGAGTTTAATCCCCTCCGCTGAAGTCAGCCCGCAAAATCGAGCACAATCATACCTATGCCAGACGCCATCCCCTTAGGGAAGCACCTGCCGCCGGACACGCCATGCGGGGTTGAACGAAGCGCGGCGCGGGCTTACCTTGGCGCACCGAGTCCCAAGAACTGCCAAAAAGGAAGATCCCATAGCCCGCAGACCGCACAACGCGCCGCCGACCCGTGACACGGGTCCCCGCGTCAACGATCGCATCCGTGCCCCCGAAATTCGCCTCATCGGAGCAGAGGGCGAGAACGTCGGCGTCATCTCTCCCGCCCGCGCCATGCAGATGGCCGAGGAGGCCGGGCTCGACCTCGTCGAGATTTCCCCGAACGCCGATCCGCCGGTCTGCAAGATCATGGATTTCGGCAAGTTCAAGTACGAACAGCAGAAGCGCGAGTCCGAAGCCCGCAAGAAGCAGAAGACGATCGAGGTGAAGGAGGTGAAGTTCCGCCCCAACACCGACGTGCACGACTACGAAGTGAAGATGAAGAACGTCTTCAAGTTTCTCGAGAACGGCGACAAGGTGAAGGTCACCCTACGCTTCCGGGGCCGCGAGATGGCCCACCAGGATCTCGGCCGTAACCTGCTCGAGCGGGTGGCGGACGACGTCAAGGAAATCGGCAAGGTCGAGAACATGCCGAAGATGGAAGGTCGGCAGATGGTCATGATGATCGGACCGTCGACGAAGTAACCGTCATCCGTTGACGGACAGGACAGCCCTCGCGGGTTCGCGGGGGCTTTTCTATGTTCGCCGGTTGCTTGCCGGCCCCACTTGCCCCCGAAACGCAAACAGCCCCGCCGGTTGGCGGGGCTGCGATTGCTTCGGTCCGCGTGTCGCGGTCAGCCGCGGGTCAGCAGCGGCGTGATGTTGCGCACCGTGGCACGACGGTTCTCACGCTCGGCGTCCTGCGTTTCGACCTTCAGCACGCTCTCACCGTAGCCCTGCGTGATCAGGTTCTCCGGCGGGACCTCGAAATACTCAGTCAGCGCGAGCGCCACCGTCTCCGCACGACGGTCGGACAGGGCGAGGTTGTAGCTCGCTTCGCCGACCGCGTCGGTGTGACCCTCGACCAGGAACACGGCACCCGGGTTCTCGTCGATCACCAGCGTGATCGCGCGGCCGAGCGCGGCGAGTTCCTCGGCTTCAGCCGGCTGGATCGCGGCAGAGGCCGTCTCGAACGTGATCGCGTCCAGCTCGATTTCCGGCACGATCTCCCGCACTTCACGGATCTGGCGCACCTGTGCCAGCGAGAAGGTCCGGCCCGGATCGACCGACATCGACGTCATCAGCGCCTGGCGCAGGGCCTCCTCATCGTTGAGGGCGACGTCGTTCCGTTCTGCGGGTTGCGGCAGTTCGGAGACGTTGACCGGCTGGAAGGCCTGCGTGTCGTCGAGCAGGATGATCCGCGTGCCATCGGCGAGGATGCGTTCGCGGTGTATCACCGACCCGTCGGCGGCGCGCACCGTTACCACCTGGCTGCCGTCCTGGCGGAGCACGGTCGTGCGGGTGGAGCCGTCGTCATATTGCCGGGTCGTGACTTCGGTGCCCGGCTGACGCAGCAGCGTGTCGTCGTTCTTCAGGACGAGCAGTTCGCCGTTGCGGTCGACAACGATGCGGTCGCCGGTGTTGGAGACGACTTCGTCACCGTTGTCGAGGATCGAGCCGACAGCGATAGCGCCGAGTCCCAGAAGGACGGCTTTCTCGAGGTCGGACAGGCCTTCTTCGTCGTCATCGTCGTTCGACGCCTCTTCATTGCCTTCGGCGGACGTCTCGAAATCCTCATCCGAGGCACGGACGTTCTCTTCGGTGACTTCCTCGGTCGTCGTCTCGCCACCGGAATCGTCCTCACCGGCCACGGCGGCAAGCGCTTCCTGTTGCTGCGGCTGCTGGGGCTGCGCGTCGGCTTCCTCGGCGGGGGCATCGTCGGCAGTGGCCTCGGCTTCCGCCTCCGGGGCAGCGTCAGCTTCAGCCTCTGCGTTACCGGCGAGATCGTTGGCGATGTCCTCGGCGCTCGGGCCGTCGTCATCCGCGTTCTCAGTCGCTTCTTCAGCCGGAGCTTCGTCTGCAGGTGCGTCTTCGGCAGCACCCTCTTCAGCGGGAGCCTCATCAGCCGGCGCGTCTTCAGCCGTGGTCTCGGCCGGAGCCTCGTCCTCTGCAGGCGCGGCATCGTCCTCAGCCGGCGCGGCATCGTCGACAGCTTCCGGAGCAGGATCGACCGGGGCGTCTTCCGCAGACTCGGCCGGAGCCTCCTCGGCGGTTTCGGCCGGTGCATCCTGCGCAGCCTCAGCCGGCGCATCTTCGGTGGGCGCTTCAGGTGCGTCCTCGGCGGTGTCCGCAGGCGCATCCTGCGCGGCTTCCGCCGGCGCATTCTCAGCGGCGTCGGCGGGTGCGTCACCAGCCGGCTCCGCAGGGGCTTCCTCGGCCGTTTCTGCAGGTGCGTCTTGCGCAGGTTCCGCAGGGGCTTCTTCCACCGCTTCGGGCGCAGGCTCGGCCGGCGCGTCTTCCACGGCTTCCGGAGCCGGCTCCGCAGGCGCCTCTTCAGCCGTTTCAGCCGGGGCGTCTTCGGCGGGGGCTTCCTCGACCGGCGCTTCGGCTTCCGGGGCCGGAGCCTCTTCAACCGGCGCGGCCTCTTCGGCGGGAGCTTCCGGCGCGGCGTCCTGAGCGGGCGCCTCTTCGGTCACAGCCTCATCGCCGCCACCGTTACCATTCCCGTTGCCGTTGCCGTTGCCGTTGGCCGCGTCGGCGTTTCCGTTACCGTTGCCGTTCCCGCCGCCGTTGCCATTGCCATTATTGCCTTGCTCGACGACATTGCCGTCGGCATCAAGACAGGGAAACGTCGGATTGTCCGGAGTACAATTCTGGATCTCGGCTTCCTGCGCCGGGAGGGGACCGGCCGCGAGCGCGAGGCTCAGAACGATAGCTGTGCTCGACTTAATATGCGATTTTGACATTTTGATTTCCTGTTTGGGGACGACGCATCCAATGATTGCGTCTCTGGCTCAGGAAACTCCGGGCTAGGCCAACCCGTTCCGGACCCCTGCGGCATTCCGCCGGGTCACCCCGGCCCGGTTCACGACCGGACCGGGAATTGTTTCAAATCGTTACGACAGCGACGCCACGGCCCGCTTCGTCAGCACACCGATCAGGTGCGCCCGGTAAGCCGGTGTGCCGTGAAGATCGGCGATCATCTGGTCCGCCGAAGCAGACAGGCCGTCGAGCGCGCCGACCGAGAAATCGGAGGACAAGGCGCTCTCCGCCTCGCTCCAGCGGAACACACCGTTCTCCGAGGCACCGGTCACCGCAACGCGCACTCCATCGGAGAACTTGGCTACGAACACCGCGACCAGCGGGAAACGTGACGCCGGCTGCGCGAATTTCTCGTAGCGCGCCTTCTCGGGCACCGGGAACTTCACCGACGTGATGATCTCGCCCTCTTCCAGCACCGTCTCGAACAGGCCGGCGAAGAAGTCGTCCGCCGCGATCTCCCGGCTGTCGGTGACGATCGTCGCGCCGGAGCCCAGCGCGGCCGCCGGGTAGCAGGCGGAGGGATCGTTGTTGGCAAGGCTGCCGCCGATCGTGCCCCGGCTGCGCACCGCCGGATCGCCGATCCGCGAGGCGAGCGAGGCAAGGCCCGGATAGGCCTCCGCCGCCTGCTCGGCGACCACTTCGTGCGTCGTGCCGCCGCCGATGGTGACGACGCCGCCTTCGGAGGAAACGCCCTTCATCTCCTCGATGCCCGACAGGCTGACGAGCTTGGACGGCATGGCGAGCCGTGCTTTCAGCGAGGGGATCAGCGTCTGCCCCCCGCCCAGCGCCTGCGCGTCCTCTTCCTTCAGCGCGGTGACCGCGTCGGCCACGCTTTTCGGTTTCTCGAACTCGAATGCATACATGGCTGTGCTCTCCTTATGCCGGGCCGCCGAGGGACCGGTCGCCCATCGTGTCGCTGTTGTTCGCGGAGGGTTGCGCCGCGCCCATGGGGCTGTCGGCCCCGTTCATCGCCGCCCACACCCGTTGAGGCGAGACCGGCATGTCGATATGGTCGATCTTGTGACCGGCGGAGCGCATCGCGTTGATGACCGCGTTCACCACCGCCGGCGGAGAGCCGATGGCCCCCGCCTCACCACAGCCCTTCACGCCAAGCGGATTGTGCGTGCAGGGCGTCTGGCAGGAATGGTCGACCTGGAACATGGGGAAGTCGTAGGCGCGCGGCATGGCATAGTCCATGTAGCTCGCCGACAGGAGCTGCCCGTTCTCGTCGTAGGCACAGTTTTCGAGCAGCGCCTGCCCGATCCCCTGCGCGAGACCGCCGTGGACCTGCCCCTCGACGATCATCGGGTTGACCACGTTGCCAAAGTCGTCCGCCGCGGCGAAACGCTCGATCGTGACCCGGCCGGTGTCGGGGTCGAGTTCCACTTCACAGGCATAGGCGCCCGCCGGATAGGTGAAGTTCGCGGGATCGTAGAATGCGGTCTCCTCCAGTCCCGGCTCCATCTGTTCGAGCGGATAGTTGTGCGGCACGTAGGCGGCGAGCGTGACGTCGCCCCAGGCCACGGACTTGTCCGTGCCCGCCACGGTGAATGAGCCGTCCTTCAGCTCGATGTCGGCATCCGACGCCTCGAGCAGGTGGGCGGCGATCTTCTTGGCCTTGTTGATGACCTTCTCCGCGGCCCGGTACATCGCCGACCCGCCGACGGCGAGCGAGCGGGACCCGTAGGTGCCCATACCCATCGGGGTCTTGCTGGTGTCGCCGTGGACGATGTCGATCTGGTCCTCGGGAATGCCGATCATCTCCGACAGGACCTGCGGGAAGGTCGTCTCGTGCCCCTGCCCGTGGCTGTGACTGCCGGTGTAGACCGAGATAGAGCCGGTCGCGTTCACCCGGACCGTCGCGCTCTCGTAGAGGCCGGCGCGCGCGCCCAGCTGCCCGACAAGGTTCGACGGCGCGATGCCGCAGGCCTCGATGTAGCAGTTCATGCCGAAGCCGCGCAGCATGCCCTTCGCCTCGCTCTCCTTCCGGCGGGCGTCGAAGCCGGCGAAATCGGCCATCTCGGCCAGCTTGTCGAGCGTGGCGTTGTAGTCGCCCGTATCGTACTCGACCGCGACGGGCGTGGCATAGGGAAACTCGGTGACGAAGTTCTGCCGGCGCAGCTCCACCGGGTCGACGCCGAGCTCGATCGCCGCCTTGTCGATGACCCGCTCGAGTTGATAGGTCGCCTCGGGCCGTCCGGCCCCGCGATAGGCATCGACGGGCACTGTGTTGGTGAAGACGGCCTTCACGTTCACGTAGATCAGCGGCGTCTTGTAATTGCCGGCCATCAGCGTGCCATGCAGCCACGTCGGCACCGAAGGCGCGAAGGTCGACAGGTAGGCGCCCATGTTGGCGAGCGTCTCGGTCCTCAGCGCGGTGAAGTTATTGTCCTTGTCGAGCGCGAGCTCGATCTTCGTGACGTGATCGCGGCCGTGCGCATCCGTCATGAAGGCTTCGGACCGGGTCGAGGTCCATTTCACCGGCCGCTTCAGCTGCCGGGCCGCGAAGGTGCAGAAGGCCTCCTCCGCGTAGTGGAAGATTTTCGAGCCGAAGCCGCCGCCGACGTCGGGCGCGACAACCCGCAGCTTGTGCTCGGGGATGCCGAGGACGAAGGCCCCCATCAGCAGCCGGATCACGTGCGGGTTCTGCGAGGTGGTATAGAGCGTGCTCTCGTCGGTGGAGGGGTCGTAGTC
Source organism: Pelagovum pacificum (assembly GCF_016134045.1). Classification (NCBI taxonomy): domain Bacteria; kingdom Pseudomonadati; phylum Pseudomonadota; class Alphaproteobacteria; order Rhodobacterales; family Paracoccaceae; genus Pelagovum; species Pelagovum pacificum. Next base: position 2,087,729 of record NZ_CP065915.1, read on the forward strand.
CCCCACTGCGACGCGCGGCTCCATCGGGTTGGCGATGAGCCGGTTGTTCACCAGCTCCAGCGTCGTGACGTGGGCGGCCTCCTTGATGGCCTGGTCGACGGCGTCGCGGTTGTCCTCGACGAAGCCCCAGTCATAGCAGAGGTTGCTCGTCAGGTCGTCGTGGACCTTGGGCGCATCTCCGGCGAGCGCGGCCTTCATGTCGATGACGCCGGGAAGTTCCTCGATGTCGGCGACGATCGCCTCGGCGGCATCACGGGCGGCGTCTCGGCTAGTGGCGACCACGGCGGCGATGGCGTCGCCCACGTGGCGCACCTTGCCCTGCGCGAGGACCGGGTGCGGCGGCTCCTGCATCACGTTGCCGTCGCGGCTGGTGATCTGCCACCCGCACGGGATGGAGCCCACGCCGTCGAAGTCGCTGCCGGTGAAGATGCGCACGACGCCAGGCATCTTGGCGGCCTCGTCGGTATCGAGGCTGCTGATGCGGCCGTGCGCCACGTCGGAGCGCAGGAAGTGCACGTAGAGCTGGCGGTGCAGGTTGATGTCGTCGGAGTATTTTCCGGCACCGGTGATGAAACGCAAATCTTCACGGCGCTTGCTGGACGCGCCTATCCCGTGGTCCTTCGGCATGGTCTCTCTCCTCCCAGAGATATGTGCCGATCCTTCTCGAAGGATCGATATCGAATTTTCGTCGAAAATTCGGGTCGCGGGCCTATTCGGCCGCGACGGCCGTCACGTCTTGCCCAGAGGCTGCCATGATCGCCTTGACGATGTTGTGGTAGCCCGTGCAGCGGCAGATGTTCCCCTCCAGGTACTGCCGGATCTCCTGCTCGGTCGGCTTCGGGTTCTCCTTGAGGAGCGACGTCGCCGACATGATCATCCCCGGCGTACAGAAGCCGCACTGAAGCCCGTGGTGATCCTGGAACGCCTGCTGCACCGCGGACAGCGTGCCGTCCATCCCGGCAATACCCTCGATCGTGGTGACTTCGGCGCCGTCCGCTTCCATCGCGAACATCGTGCAGGCCTTCGCCGGCCGGCCATTCACATGGACCACGCAGGCGCCGCACTGGGATGTGTCGCACCCGACGTGGGTGCCTGTCAGGTGCAGCCCGGTCCGCAGGAATTCGACGAGCAGCGTGCGCCCTTCGACCTCTCCGGACACGGACTCGCCGTTCACCGTCATGCTGACTTTCGACATGGAGTCCTCCCGTTTTTCGCTTGTTCCTCAAGACATAACCACGGGCGCACCCGAGTCGAGAAATAATATCTTCGTATCGCGGCGCGCAGCTAGTGGTCGCGCGGTCGGGGACGGGTCGGGATCTCCTTGAGCAATCCGCCCACCCCCATGGCCGCGATCTCCCGGGGTCCCACGGGCACGCCGCAGGCCGTGCGCTCCAGCACCCAGTCCGCGCCGTTCAGCGCGGGCGAGCGGGCGCAGCCGGGAAGCCCGATCACCGGCGTTGCGCCGATCCGGCCGAGGAACAGCAGGTTGCCCGGATCGACCGGCATTCCGAAGTGGATCAATTCCCCGCCGGCGCGGCGCACCGCCTCGGGCCCCACGTCGCGCGCGTCCGACGTGGCGGACCCGGTGAGGATCAGCACCAACTCCGCATCGCTCGCGGTTAGCGCTTCGGCGAGCGCGCCGGTCTCGTGCGGCACCCGGTCGGCGAGGTCGAGTTTCAGACCAAGCCGCTCCACCCGCTCGCGCACCGCCGCCGCGCCCTTGTCGGACTGGCGCCGCCCGGGCACTTCCGTCTCGATCAGCCGCGCCCGCCCCAGCGCCGGAGCCACGAAGCCGATCGCGTCCGCCGCCGCGGCGCAGGCCGCCTCGAGCGCCGCGCCGGGCACCGCGTAGGAGATGATCTTCACGGTCGCCACCATCGTGCCGCGCGCACAGCGCTGCCACTCGGGCACCGTCGCCACGGTGATCATCGGATCGACCGCATTGGCCGCCGCGACCTTCGCCGCGTCGATCCGCGCCAGTCCCGGCCCTTCCGCGAACAGGTTTACCCGCCCCGTCGCCGCCCGCGACAGGCGGAGGCCGCCGGCAGACAGGGCCTCCGCGAGTGTCGCGGCGGCGGCGTCCTCTCCGACATCACCGTCGTCGAGCCGGGCAACCGTGATCTCGTCCAGACCGGCGGCGCAGATCGCCTCGATATCGGAGCGTTCGAGCAGATGCCCCTTCTTCAGCCGCAGCTTGCCGAGCGTCAGAGAATGCGCCAGCACCGCGCCCGCCGCTTCTTCCGGCGGCACGGGACCGAAGCGCATCAGCCCTGCCTCAGCACTTGCGTGATCTGGGCCATCGTGGCGACCGCGATCTCCGCCGGCGAGCGCCCGCCGAGGTTCAGCCCCACCGGCGCGTGGATCCGCGCGATATCCTCGTCGGTGAAACCTTCGCCCTTCAGCCGCTCCACCCGTTTGCCGTGCGTGCGCTTCGAGCCGAGACAGCCGAGGTAGAACACATCCGACCGCAGCGCGGCGATGATCGCGGGATCGTCGATCTTCGGATCGTGGGTCAGCGTCACGACACAGGTGCGCGCGTCGAGGCCGCGTTCGGCCAGCACCTCGTCCGGCCACTCGTCCGACAGGTCCTCTCCCGGGAACCGCGCCTCGGAGGCGAAGGCGGGCCGCGGGTCGATCACCAGCGGGTCGTAGCCACATGCATGGGCCATCGGCAGAAGGTGCTGCGCGATGTGGACGGCGCCGACGACGACCATCCGCAAGGGCGGGTTGTAGATGCAGATGAAGGCGCTGCCGTCTTCCTCGTAGCCCGACCGGTCGAGTCGGAACCGCTCCGCAAACTCCGGCGGGCTGGCGGTGCGCCGCTCCCACGTGGTCGTATCTACGACATAGGCGATTGGCTCGCGCGCGGCCCGGGCCTCGACGATCCGGGCGACGATCTCCTCGGGGATGCCTTTGCCGACCGGCTGGACCGAGATGCGGATCGTGCCGCCGCAGGCGAGCCCGACGGCGAACGCATCGTCGTCGCTGACGCCGTAGGTCAGAAGCCGGCTTTCCCCCGTGCCGACGACCTCGAGCGCCTCGGCCACGACTGCACCCTCGACGCAGCCGCCGGACACCGAGCCCTCCATCTCGCCCTCGCCCGAAACGGCGAGGACCGAGCCGACGGGCCGGGGCGAAGAGCCCCAGGTCTCGACCACGGTGGCGATCACGGCCCCCTTGCCGGCGCGATACCAGTCGAGCGCGGTTTCCAGTGTCGTGTCGTAGCTTGGGGTGATGCGTCCGGCCATGGTGCGCCTCCTGGCCGTCAATCTATCTCCGTGAGGGCGAGTCACAAGAGCCGCTCACCTCATCTGGCCGGAAATACCTCCGGGGGTCCGGGGGCAGCGCCCCCGGTGATCGGCGTGCGCAGCACGACGATCTCCTGCTCTCGATCTTCCGGGTGAAAGGGTGAGGTCAAAGTGGGCTCGCCGTGCGTCGCACGCCGATCCGCGGGGGGCGCGGCCCCCCGGTCGCCTCCGGCGACTCCCCCCGGAATATTTACACGCCCGAAGAACAAGGGGCGTAACGTGGGGTGGCGGCCGCCACCCCACGTGCCGTCATTCGGTGCGGAGTTCCACGTCGGCCATCACGTCGGGCGCGCCGTCGATGGCGCCGTTGCCGCCGGTGCCCTTCTTGATCGAGTCGAGCACGTCGAGACCTTCGGTCACTTCACCGACGACGGTGTACTGGCCATTCAGGTGCGGCGCGGGCGCGAACATGATGAAGAACTGGCTGTTGGCCGAGTTCGGGTCCTGCGTGCGAGCCATGCCCACGACACCGCGCTCGAACGAGATGTCTGAGAATTCGGCCGGCAGATCCTCCATGTCGGAACCGCCGGTGCCGGCCATCGACAGGTCACCGCCCGCGACACCGTTCTGGACGTCGCCGGTCTGCGCCATGAAGCCGTCGATCACGCGGTGGAAGACCACGTTGTCGTAGGCGCCGGACTCGGCGAGCTCGGAGATCCGCGCAACGTGCTGCGGCGCGGCCTCCTCGTTCAGGTCGATGGTGATCGTGCCGGACGCCTGGCCTTCGACGGTGATGTCGAGGTAGGGACCCGGCTCGTCGGCGAACGCGGGCGCGGCCAGGGCGACGAGCGCGGAGGAGATGAGAAACTTACGCATCGGCGGCCACCTTCACGGAGATCATGCGGTCGGGGTTCGCGGGCGGTTCGCCCCGGGTGATGGCATCCACGTGCTCCATCCCGTCGATAACGCGGCCGTAGACCGTGTACTGGCGGTTCAGGAAGTGGTTGTCGGAGAAATTGATGAAGAACTGGCTATTGGCCGAGTTCGGATTCTGGCTCCGGGCCGCGCCGAGCGTGCCTCGATCGTGCGGGATGCCGGAGAATTCCGCCGGAAGATCCGGCTTGTCGGAACTGCCCGTGCCGGCGCGGCGCGGGTTGTAGTCCTTCTCCATGTTGGCGTGCTCCACGTCGCCCGTCTGGGCCATAAAGCCGTCAATGACGCGGTGGAACGCGACATTGTCGTAGGCGCCGTCGCGGGCCAGTTCCTTCATGCGCTCGACGTGTTTGGGGGCGACGTCGGGCAGCAGCTCGATCGTCACGGTGCCGCCTTTCAGCTCCACCAGGATGGTGTTCTCGGGATCCTTGATCTCGGCCATGTCTCTTCCTTCAGAACGGTTCGGCGCGGACCCTATGGCGACGGGACGGCAATGCCAAGCGGGCGCGACCGTGACGCGCGGCGGACCGCTCCCCCTTCCCCGCGGTTGACCCGGCGCGCGAAAGGGCTGAGGTAATGCCCAACCCACAGGAGGACCGAGATGAACTGGAAGAGCCTCGACGACATGGACCTCGCCGGCAAGCGCGTGCTGACGCGGGTCGACATCAACGTGCCCATGGACAACGGCCGCGTCACCGATGCCACGCGGATCGAACGGATCGTCCCGACGATCACCGACATCCTGAAGAAGGGCGGCTCGCCCATTCTGCTTGCCCACTTCGGCCGCCCCAAGGGCAAGCCGGTGGAAGAGATGTCGCTGCGCCAGCTCGTCCCCGCGCTCGAGGCGGCGTTCGACCACGAGGTCACCTTCGTCGAACGCCCCTCCCGGGAAGAGATCGACGCCATGCCGCAGGACGCGATCGTGCTGGTGGAGAACACCCGCTTCACCCCGATGGAAGAGGCGAACGACCCAGAGATGGCGAAATTCCTCGCCACGCTCGGTGACATCTATTGCAACGACGCCTTCTCGGCGGCGCACCGGGCCCACGCCTCGACCGAGGGCGTGGCGCATCACCTGCCCTCCTGCGCGGGCCGGCTGATGGCGGCGGAGCTCACCGCGCTGGAGAAGGCGCTCGGCAATCCCGAGCGGCCCGTCGTCGCGGTGGTCGGCGGCGCGAAGGTCTCCACCAAGCTGGACCTGCTCGGCAACCTCGTCACCAAGGTCGACACGCTGGTCATCGGCGGCGGCATGGCCAACACGTTCCTCGCCGCGCAAGGCGTCGACGTCGGCAAGTCGCTCTGCGAGCATGACCTGGCCGACACCGCCCGCGAGATCGCCGCCAAGGCCGCGGATGCCGGCTGCGAGATCCTCCTGCCCCGCGACGTCGTCGTCGCGCGCGAGTTCAAGGCCGGTGCCCCGAACGAGACGGTCAAGACCGAGGACTGTCCCGCCGACGCGATGATCCTCGATGCCGGCCCCGACTCGGTCGCGCACATCGTGCAGGTCTTCGAACGCTCCAGGACGCTGGTCTGGAACGGCCCGCTCGGCGCCTTCGAGATCGAGCCGTTCGACGCCGCGACCAACGCCGCCGCGCAGAAGGCGGCGGAGATGACCAAGGCGGGAGAGCTGATCTCGGTCGCCGGCGGGGGCGACACCGTCTCCGCACTGAACCAGGCCGGGGTCGCGGACGATTTCTCTTACATCTCCACGGCCGGGGGCGCGTTCCTCGAGTGGATGGAAGGCAAGACACTGCCCGGCGTCGCCGCGCTCGAGAGCTGAGCCCCCCCCGCGCGGACATCTGCGCGGAAAGTATGGAAAGCCTCACTGCCGCCCCCGCAAGGGCGGCAGTAGCCTTGCGACAGCATTGCCGAGGAGGAATTCCAATGTCCGTTCGTTCCCGCCTTCTGATGTCGGCGCTCGCCGCCGCGACCGTCGCGACCCCTGCCCTGTCCCAGACCGACCCGGCGCCCGCGCTGCTCGACTTCGTCGCGCCGAACCGGCTGGCGCTCGCCGCCGCCAACTTCGCGATCGGCGGGCTGCGGACGCAGATGGAATTTACCTACGAACATATATCGACCGACATCCTGCGCGGCACGATGGCACTGTCGGGCGTGCGCATCCGGCCCCAGTTCGAATGGGACGTGGCCGGCCAGTGCGAAGTCACCGCCGACCGCGTCACGCTCACCAGTGACTTCGCCGAACCGTTCGACGTGATGTCGGAAGCCACGCTCGACATCATCGGCGCGGAGGCGACGCTCGCCTGCCTCGACCGCAGTACCCAGATGGCAGTCCGGTCCATGGGCTTTTCGACCATCACGCTCGATCAGGCCCGCACCCGGCTGGCCTATGTCTATTCCACCGGCGAGATCGAGGCGGACACGACCCTGTCGGTCAATGGCTTCGCGACGCTCGACTACTCCGCCTCCGGCACGTTCCTGCCGCGGCGAGACGATTACGGTTACATGGGCGACCCGGCGATCCGGCTGTCCCGCGCCGTCGTCACGCTGAAGGACGAGGGCGGATGGGCCGCCGCGGCCTCCATGCTGCCGGCGGAGTTCCAGGATCCCGAGGCAATCCGCCAGATCGGCACCGAGGGCATCCTGCAGGCGCTGTCCGAAGGCGGCACCCGCAACCCGACTGCGGTCGAGCGGAACTTCGTCGATCAATTGATGGACCAGGTCGCCGCCTACGTCGCCGAGCCCGGCGAGATCACGATCGAGGCCGACCTGCCGCCCGGCGGATCGGTGATCGAACCCGAGATGCTGGAGGACCCCGGCGCGCTGATCTCGGCCATCGCGCTGACGGCGAGTGCCGTACCCTCCTCGCGCTCCGCGATCCTCGGCAGTGCGGAGCTCTCTGGCCTGTCCGATCCCGAACAGCTGTCCGATGACGACCGGCTGTCCCTTGCCGGACGTCTGTTGTCCGGCGACGGCGTGCCGCGCGCGCCGGGCCTCGTGCCCGACCTCGTCGCGCCGCTGATCGAGGGCGGCGGCCCGCAGAGCGGTCCGGCCGCCGCGTTCGCCGCCGAAGCCCTGTCCGATACCGATCCCGTGACCGCTTACGGCTACGCGCTCGTCGCCTCCAGCGCGGGAACCGGCGGGCCGGTATCGCTTTACGACCGGCTCGAGGCGCGGATGACCACGGGACAGGTGATGACCGCGCAGGCCGACCACCTCGAGGAGATCGGCGACACCGATCCGCTCGCCGCGATCGAGGGCGACGATCCCCGGGACTTGCGTGCCGCCGTGCTCGACTACCTGACCGGCGCGGGCGCGCCGCGTTCCTATGCGCGCGCCTACTACTACGCGATCCTCGCCGAGGCCGCGGGCGATTTCGCCGCCACGCCGCTGCGGCAGGAGATCGTCGCCCGCTTCTCCAACCGGGGTGACGATGTCGCCGCCCGCTGGCGCGAAGCTTCTGCCGAGATCGAGGCGCAGGCGATCGCCGACTGGATCGACGCCGACCTGCCCGCGCGCTACGCCCGCTGACGCACGGTTGCGCTAACAGGTTTGCAACCCCTTCCGAGGTCCACCATACATCTGGTGGACCTTGATTTTCATGGAGAACCGCGTAATGGCGACCGAAGAGATGGCCACCCGTATGCGTGACGGAAAGGGCTTCATCGCGGCCCTCGACCAGAGTGGCGGCTCGACGCCCAAGGCGCTGAAGGCCTACGGCGTGGACGAAAGCGAATATTCCTCCGACACGGAGATGTTCGACCACATCCACGCCATGCGGACCCGCATCATCAAGTCGCCCGCATTCACCGGCGACAAGGTCATCGCGGCGATCCTGTTCGAGGACACGATGAACCGCGAGATCGACGGCAAGCCGACTTCGACCTTCCTCTGGGAAGAGCGCGGCGTGGTGCCGCTTCTCAAGGTCGACAAGGGGCTGGAGGCGGAGGCCGACGGCGTCAAGCTGATGAAGCCGATGCCGGGGCTCGACGCGCTGCTCGACAAGGCCGCTGGGCTCGGTGTGTTCGGCACCAAGATGCGCTCGGTGATCGAGGCGGCCAGCCCGACCGGCATCGCCGAAATCGTGTCCCAGCAGTTCGCCATCGGCGCGCAGATTCTGAGCCACGGGCTCGTGCCGATCCTCGAGCCGGAAGTGACGATCACGATCTCCGACAAGGGCGAGGCCGAGGGCATCCTGCGCGAGGAAATCCTCAAGCATCTCGACAACATGCCCGACGACCAGCAAGTGATGCTGAAGCTGTCGCTGCCCTCCGTCACCGACTTCTACAAGCCGCTCATCGACCATCCGAAGGTGATGCGCGTCGTCGCCCTGTCCGGCGGCTACAGCCGGGACGAGGCGAACGCGCTGCTGGCCGAGAACGACGGCCTCATCGCCTCCTTCAGCCGTGCCCTGTCCGAAGGTCTGTCGGCCGGGCAGCCCGACGCGGAGTTCGACTCCACGCTCGCCGAGGCGATCGACAGCATCTATGCTGCGAGCGTCGCCCCCTGACGGGCGACGTCTTCGGGGGGAGACCATCGTGAAACCGTTCCTGTCGGCGGCGCTGGCCCTGTGCCTCGCCGCCTGCGCCACAGAGACCGTGGCACCGCCCGCCATCGGCGACGACTCCCGGCTGTTCGAAGACCCGTGGGGGGCCGAAGGCCCGCCGGTGATGGGCTTCGTCGCCGCCGAACTCGCCGGAAGCGCGCAGCGCTGGACCACTTACGACTTCTCCATCGGGGCCTTCTCCGCCTCGGCATGGATGCACGAAGTGCCGGCCGGCGTCGAACTCAGGATCATGGCCTACCAGCCGGGCCAGTGGGACGTCATGGAGCGGCGGATCAACCTGACCGGCACCCTGCCCTCTCTTGCCCCCGGACAGGCGTCCGATGCGGTCTTCGCGCTGCTGATGGAAGAGGCGATCGACGGACCGCGCCTGGAGGGACCGGCGGTGCTGCGCCTGACCCGGATCGAGCGGGAGGGCGACGAGGTCTATGGCAAGGCGGCGGGCGACTTCTCCGCCGAGATTTGCCCTTCCGGCGGCATGGAGGACGGCCCCTGCCTGCCGATTTCCGGTCGGTTCGAGACCGAGGTGCAGTTCGACAACATGTGACGCTTGCCGGACGGACGGCCATTACCGGTCAGGCCCGTCCGCTACCGGTCGGCAGTCCGGAAAACCGCGCCTGCCCGGTCCTGGACATCGGTGCGCTCATCCCATCGGTTTCAGTCGAAAGCGTCGTGGACTGGTCGTGGCCGCACTCTCAGCGAGCCGTGCGCTCAGGACGGCTCCGCCGGGGAGATAAAAACAAGGGATTCCCTTCCGCTCCGACTTGTGCGAATCTGGGGTCAGCCGCCCGGCAAGAGGCGGCGGAAATGGCAGAGCATGACCCGCAAGACCCGTTTGCCCTATGGCGCGATCGCTTACTTCCTCGTTGCGATCCTGTTGAGCTTCTATTTCGTGTTCGCCGCCGTCCAAGGCGACTACGGCGTGTTCCGGCGCACCGTGGTGAATGCCGAAGCGCGCGAACTGGAAGAGGAACTCGCCGTCCTGTCGGCGGAAGTCGCCCGGATGGAAAACCTCACCAAGCGGTTGTCGGATGAATATCTCGACCTCGATCTCGTGGATGAGCAGGCCCGCGACATGCTTGGCCTGATCCGCGCGGACGAGATCGTGATCCGCTAATCCTCGCGGTCGGGGTCCACGAGGATTCCGTCCGGCCCGACCTCTTCCGCCAGGTCCTCGAGCGTGAGGTCGCCGGAGGCCAGGCTGTTCTCTACCATCCAGATATCGGCGGCCAGCACGCGGAACGGCTCCACCAGCCCTTCGGGATCGATGCACAGGATCGGGAAGTCGTCGTCGGCCAGGGCCTCCGCATCGGCGGCGAAGATCACGGCGGCGTCCGGGAAGGCCGTGGCGAGGTCAGCGGGCGTCGCTTCATCGTAATCATCGTCATCCACCGGATCCAGCGCCGCCTCGAGCCCGTCGGAATTCGGTGCCTCTGCCGCGCGGACAAGATCGTCCCAGCGGTCGAGCTGGTTGCGGTCGGTGAGGACAAGCGGTGCCGGCTCGGTCTTCATCTTCACGCTCCTTCTGTTCGGTCTGTCCGGCGTCTCGGCCGGTCTGGTTGGGGATGTTGGCGGGAAGACCGCCAAGTCAAGACCCGCCGACCGATCGAAATTGTGCGAATTTGGCTCGCGCAAGAACCCGCGCGGGCCTAGCGTTTCTCCATTGCCGCCAAACAAGAGATTTCGGGTCATGAAGATTACACCGCTTGCCGCCCTCCTCTCCCTCGCCGCCTGTGCCACGGAACAGGTCGGCGACGGTCCGCCCGCCGGCGATTTCATGCCGTCCGGCACGCTGGTCGTGAACAGCACGACCTACAGTCTGAACGGGGACGACAGGGCCGAGGTGACGAACCAGTCGACCCTCGCGGGCATCGCCATCGCCCTGCGGGAGGGGCCAGTCACCGTCAGCCTCACCGGATCCGTGGGCATGGACCTCTCACCGCGGACGGGCGACCGCGCAATTGTCGTCATCGGCGTCCCCGGTCAGACGGAGTCGACGCAGGATGCCACCATCCGGCTGTCGACCGCGACAGAGGTGGACGGGGCCGTGCGTCTGGCCGGCACTTTCGCCGGCGATGTTTGCAAGGACGTCTTCGTGTTGCCCGGCGACGCGCTGCCGGCCCCCGAATGCCGGCGTGTAACGGGCAGTTTCGACATCATCGCCGAAGACCGTCGCGCCGAACCGTTTTACGTGCCAAGCTGATGTACCGGCACGCATTCCCTAGAAACAGATCGGGGCTGCGCTAGGTGAAATGGAGGGCCGTCGATTGGCCCTCGCATTATCGGGATGCCTGCGGTAAGGGATAGTTCAAAGCTAAACTATCCGCCGCAAAACGTGGGAGGAGGTCTCATGGCGACGAGAAAGTCCGCCAGCAAGCCCAATGTCTCGGCCGACGAGCTGCTGAACTATTACCGCGAAATGCTGTTGATCCGCCGGTTCGAGGAAAAGGCCGGCCAGCTCTACGGCATGGGTCTCATCGGAGGCTTCTGCCACCTCTACATCGGCCAGGAAGCCGTGGTCGTCGGCCTCGAGGCCGCGGCGGAGGAAGGCGACAAGCGCGTCACCTCCTACCGAGATCACGGTCACATGCTCGCCTGCGGGATGGACCCGAAGGGCGTCATGGCCGAGCTCACGGGCCGCGAAGGCGGGTATTCCAAGGGCAAGGGCGGCAGCATGCACATGTTCAGCCGCGAAAAGCACTTCTACGGCGGCCACGGCATCGTCGCCGCTCAGGTGCCGATCGGCGCGGGCCTCGCGCTTGCCGACAAGTACCTCGGCAATGACCGCGTGACCTTCACCTACTTCGGTGACGGCGCCGCCAACCAGGGCCAGGTCTACGAGACCTACAACATGGCCGAGCTCTGGGAACTTCCGGTCATCTTCGTGATCGAGAACAACCAGTACGCCATGGGCACCTCCGTCGCCCGCTCCACCAAGTCCAAGACGCTGTGGGAACGCGGCGCGGCCTACGGGATCGAGGGCGAGGAAGTCGACGGGATGGACGTGCTCGCCGTGAAGGCGGCCGGCGACAAGGCGATCAAGCACTGCCGCGCCGGCAACGGTCCCTACATCCTCGAGGTGAAGACCTACCGCTATCGCGGCCACTCCATGTCGGACCCGGCGAAGTACCGGACCCGCGAGGAGGTCCAGAAGATGCGCGACGAGCGCGACCCGATCGAGAACATCCGCACGATGCTGATCGACGGGAAGCACGCCTCCGAAGACGATCTCAAGCAGATCGACAAGGAGGTGAAGGACCGGATCAACGACGCGGCCGAGTTCTCCAAGGAGAGCCCGGAGCCGAACCTCGACGAGCTCTGGACCGACATTTATTCCAAGGACATTCCGCAGGGGGAGGCAGTCTGAGATGGCAACCGAGATCCTGATGCCGGCCCTCTCGCCGACCATGGAAGAGGGCACGCTGGCCAAGTGGCTCGTCAAGGAGGGCGACACCGTCTCCTCCGGTGACATCCTGGCCGAGATCGAGACCGACAAGGCTACGATGGAATTCGAAGCCGTCGATGAAGGCACGATCGGCAAGATCCTCGTCGAGGAAGGCACCGAAGGCGTGAAGGTCAACCAGGCCATCGCCGTGCTCCTCGAAGAAGGCGAAAGCGCCGACGACATCGACACCTCGAACGCCTCCACCGGCGACGAAGGTGGCAGCTCGGACGACGACGGCGACAAGGGCGACGACGACAAGCAGGAGTCGAAGGATTCCGGCCCGAAGGTCGCCGCGCAGCCCGCCGAACCGCCGAAGCCGCAGCAGTCGCCCGACTGGCCCGAAGGCACCGAGATGAAGGAGATGACGGTCCGCGAGGCCCTGAACTCCGCCATCGCCGAGGAGATGGAGCGTGACGATAACGTCATCCTGATGGGCGAGGAAGTCGCCGAGTATCAGGGCGCCTACAAGATCACCCAAGGTTTGCTCGACAAGTTCGGGGCCAAGCGCGTCATCGACACGCCGATTACCGAACACGGCTTCGCCGGCATCGGCGTCGGCGCGGCCTTCGGTGGGCTGAAGCCGATCGTCGAGTTCATGACCTTCAACTTCGCCATGCAGGCGATGGACCAGATCATCAACTCCGCCGCCAAGACGCTCTACATGTCCGGCGGCCAGATGGGTGCACCGATGGTGTTCCGTGGCCCGAACGGCGCGGCCGCCCGCGTCGCCGCCCAGCACAGCCAGGACTACGCGGCATGGTATGCCTCCGTGCCCGGCCTCAAGGTCGTCATGCCCTATACGGCAGCCGACTATAAGGGCCTGTTCAAGTCCGCCGTGCGCGATCCCAACCCGGTGATCTTCCTCGAGAACGAAATCCTGTACGGCCGCACTTTCGAAGTGCCGCAGATCGAGGATTTCACCATCCCGATCGGCAAGGCCCGCGTCGCCCGCGAAGGCTCCGACGTGACGATCGTCTCCTGGGGCATCGGCATGACCTACGCGATGGAAGCGGCCGGCAAGCTGGCCGAGGACGGCGTCGACGTCGAAGTGGTGGACCTGCGCTCGCTGCGTCCAATCGACTACGGCACCGTGATCGAGAGCGTGAAGAAGACCAACCGCTGCGTGACCGTGGAAGAGGGCTGGCCCGTCGCCTCGATGTCCAACCACATCGCGGCCTACATCATGCAGAACGCCTTCGATTACCTCGACGCGCCGGTGATGAACTGCACCGGCAAGGACGTTCCCATGCCCTACGCCGCGAACCTCGAGAAACACGCGCTCATCACCACCGACGAGGTGATCGAGGCCGTGAACCAGGTCACTTACCGGAGCTGAGGATGGATGTCCTCGGCCGGGATAGCATCCGAGAAGGATACCGCGTCGCAACCGGCGGCGGCGCGGGCCGGATCGTCGGGCTGATCCCGGACCACGTGATTTCGCAGACCGTGGCCCTTACCGGGGGCCACGGTCACCAGACGGCCTACGAGTGGCTTGCCGCCCGCTCGCGCACCATAGAACAGTCACTTCAGTCCCTCCGGGACGGCCACCGCCCACGGCCGCCGTTCGACCGGATGGAGCTCGTGGAGGAGTAGCAAGATGCCCACCGAAATCCTGATGCCCGCCCTGTCCCCCACGATGGAGGAAGGCACCCTCGCCAAGTGGCTGGTCAAGGAAGGCGACACCGTCTCCTCCGGTGACCTGCTGGCCGAGATCGAGACCGACAAGGCCACGATGGAATTCGAGGCCGTCGATGAAGGCACCATCGGCAAGATCCTCGTCGAGGAAGGCACCGAGGGCGTGAAGGTGAACCAGCCGATCGCCGTGCTGCTCGAAGAAGGCGAGAGCGCCGACGACATCGGTGAGACCTCGTCCGAACCGAAGCCCGCCGACGAGCCGACCGGCGGCGAGGCGGCCCCCGTGGAAGAGCAGGAAGACAAGCCCGAGGCGGGCATGGGCGTTCCCGGCCCGAAGGACGGCGACGGTGCCAAGTCCTCCTCGTCCGGCGGCCCCGCGCCGAAGGACGACAAGGGCGGCCGCATCTTCGCCTCCCCCCTCGCCCGCCGCATCGCCAAGGACAAGGGCATCGAGCTGTCAGACGTGAAGGGCTCCGGTCCCAAGGGCCGCATCGTGAAGGCCGACGTCGAGAGCTTCGAGCCCTCGAAAGCCGCGCCGAAGTCCGATGAAGCGCCGAAGTCCAAGGAAGCCGCCTCCGCCGCGACCGCTCCGGCGGGAATGAGCGCCGATGCCGTCGCCAAGATGTACGAGGGCCGCGAGTACGAGGAGGTCAAGCTCGACGGCATGCGCCGCACGATCGCCAGCCGCCTCACCGAGGCCAAGCAGACGATCCCGCACTTCTACCTGCGTCGCGACATCCAGCTCGATGCGCTGCTGAAGTTCCGCTCCCAGCTGAACAAGCAGCTCGAAGCGAAGAACGTGAAGCTGTCGGTCAACGACTTCATCATCAAGGCCTGCGCGCTGGCGCTGCAGGAGGTGCCGGACGCCAACGCCGTGTGGGCGGGCGACCGCATCCTGAAGCTGAAGCCCTCCGACGTGGCCGTCGCCGTCGCGATCGAGGGCGGGCTCTTCACGCCGGTCCTGAAGGACGCGCACCAGAAGTCGCTCTCGGCGCTCTCGGCCGAGATGAAGGACCTCGCCAGCCGCGCACGGGACAAGAAGCTCGCCCCGCATGAATACCAGGGCGGCAGCTTCGCGATCTCCAACCTCGGGATGTTCGGCATCGACAACTTCGACGCGGTCATCAACCCGCCGCATGGCTCGATCCTCGCCGTCGGTGCAGGCGTCAAGAAGCCGGTCGTGGGCGAAGACGGTGAGCTGACCACCGCGACGGTGATGTCGACGACCCTGTCGGTCGATCACCGGGTGATCGACGGCGCGCTCGGGGCGCAGTTCCTCGATGCCATCAAGAAGAACCTCGAAAGCCCGATGCTGATGCTCGCCTGAGGCGGACGGGCTTTCGACCGCACGTCCAGTCGTTCTCAGAAGACCTTCGAAAAGCCGCCGCGAGGCGGCTTTTCCACGTCATGGCATCTGGTAGCCCGGTGTCGACATGGACAGGGCGACTTCCTCCTCCGACATGCCCTCTTCGATCCCTTCGAACAGCGGTGTCGACAGGTAGCGCTCTCCCGTGTCGGGCAGCATCACCAGCATGACCGATCCGGCGTCGACCTCGGTCGCCATCTTCATCGCCGCCGCCAGTGTCGAGCCGCCGGAGATGCCGGTGAAGATACCCTCCTGCGTCGCCAGCGCGCGGGCCATCTCGATGCCCTCCGGCCCGGTCACCGGGACCATGCGATCGTAGGCGTCCCGTTCGAGCGCCTCCTGCAGCACGGCGGGGATGAAATCCGGCGTCCAGCCCTGGATCGGGTGCGGCTCCCAGTCCGGGTGGCTCTGCGCCGGGCCGCCGTCCGACTCGCGCTCCTGCGCGACGCCGGACGAGACGAGCGCAGCGTTTGCCGGTTCCGTCAGGACGATCTTCACCTCGGGCCGCTCCGCCTTCAACACCTCGGAGACGCCGTTGACCGTGCCGCCGGTGCCGTAGCCCGTGACGAAGTAGTCGAGCCGCTCGCCCTCGAAATCCGCGAGGATTTCGCGCGCGGTGGTGTTGCGGTGGACCAGCGCATTTGCCGGCGTCTCGAACTGGCGGGCCAGGAACCAGCCGTTCGCCTCTGCCAGCTCCCGCGCCTTGCGGTACATGCCGATGCCCTTCTCGCCCTTCGGCGTCAGCACGACCTTCGCGCCGAGGAACCGCATCAGCCGCCGCCGCTCGATCGAGAAGCTCTCGACCATGACGATCACCAGAGGATGCCCGGTCGCCGCGCAGGCCATGGCCAGCCCGATTCCGGTGTTGCCGCTCGTCGCCTCGACAACGGTCTGGCCGGGCGCCAGCGCGCCGGAGGCCTCCGCCTCCTCGATGATGCTGATCGCCAGCCGGTCCTTCACCGAGGCCGCCGGGTTGAAGGCCTCCGCCTTGACGTAGATCGTGACATGATCCGGCGCGATGCGGTTCAGCCGGATGACGGGCGTGTCGCCCATCGTCTCCACGACCGAACTGTAGAGCCGGCCCCGTCCGTTGGTCGTGCGTGACATCAACATCCCTCCCCTGGCTGTCAGAGGGATGCTACGCCGCTGTCCGCGACAGGGCCAAGCCTTATCTCAGGGGCTGACGGAGCCGGACTTGATGAGGTGATCCATCGACAGCGAGGGCTGATCGCAGCCCGCCTCGCCAACGATCTTCGCCGGAACGCCGGCGACCGTCTTGCACTTCGGCACATCGTGCAGAACGACAGAGCCCGCAGCGACGCGGCTGCAGCTGCCGATGTGAATATTGCCGAGCACCTTCGCCCCGGCACCGATCAGAACGCCGTCGCCGATCTTGGGGTGGCGGTCCTCTTCTTCCTTGCCCGTCCCGCCGAGCGTCACGGAATGCAGCATGGAGACGTTGTCGCCCACCACCGCCGTCTCGCCGATCACTATGGAGTGGGCATGGTCGATCATGATCCCGCGCCCGATCTTCGCGTTCGGATGGATGTCGACGCCAAAGATCTCGGACACGCGCATCTGGATGAAGTAGGCCACGTCGCGCCGCCCCCGCTCCCAAAGCCAATGGCCGAGGCGGTAGGCCTGCACAGCCTGGAAGCCCTTGAAATAGAGCAGCGGCTGCATGAACCGGTGGCAGGCGGGATCGCGTTCGAACACCGCGACGAGATCGGCCCGCGCGGCGGCGGCCAGGTCGGGCGTCTCGGCCAGCGCCTCATCGGCGATCTCGCGCACGATCTGCTCGGACATCTCCGGGCTCGCCAGCTTCATCGCGATCCGGTAGGCGAGCGCGCTGTCGAAGCTCTTGTGGTGCAGGATGGTGGCATGAATCAGCCCGCCCATCAGCGGCTCAGCCGCGACGGCGGCCTCGGCCTCTTCCGTGATCCGTTCCCAGACCGGATCCAGCTTCGTCGGTTTCAGCTTCGCAGTGGGCATGGGCTCGCCTCCGTGGTCTCGCGACTGCCCTACCCGAAATAGGGGCCGTTCGGGAAGAGGAAAGCCTGCCCCGCGCGAGATCGTCAAACGGTGAAATACCAGGTCCGCGCCGGCCCCGGCCCGAACCGGTCGGACACCTGCGCCACGGTAAGCGCGACCTCCAGTCCCGGCGCCGCGCCATCCGCCAGCATCGCCGCCGCGTCCCAGTCGTAGTGCGGTGAGGTCACCTCGAGGCTCCGGACCGTCGCTCCCTCGACGGCGAGCGTGACGCTGTATGCCTCCCGCTCATCCCCCAGCGGCACGTCCGGTCCCGCCCAGCCGTCGCCGTCGATCCGCGTGCGCCGCACCCATGACAGGCGCAGCCCGCTGCCCTCGGGTCGGCGTCGGAAGTGGCACACCGGGTAGGGTCGCAGCCCGTTGCCGGCGAAAGCATGTACCGCCTCGCGATAGCTCGGGTGATCAAGCGGCCGGTCCGCCGGCCCCCATCGCAACGTCCGCCCGGTCTCACGCGCCGAGAGCGGCAGTCCGACTTGCCGGACGCGCGACGTCATCAGAACGAACAGGCTCCCCGCCGGCCAGCTGGCGGGCATGATCCCGTCGCTGCCGCCCTGCCCGCGCAATCGCAGGGTCAGGTCCCAGACACCGGGCGCGACGAGCGTGGCATGGGCGAACTGAAACAGCTCCCACCCGTCGGGGGTGCCGTCCCCGATCGCGGCGAGGTTCGCACCAGCCAACACTTCCGCCTCCGACACGGACGCCAGCGCGCCCTGAAGCACCGTCACGCGCAGCGCCGGTCCCCTGTCCCAGATGCCCGGTCGCGCGGATTCCAGCACCGTATCGGTCACCCCGACGACGGCGGGTCGCGGGACCACCTGGTCGAGCGTGAAGTCCCCGCCACCCGCCGACTGGTAAAGCGCGACCGGCCCGGGCCACGGATCGGCCACCGACGCAAACCACGGCGCATGAGGCACCTCATCGCCACGGATCAGCGGCAGGTCGAGGAACAGCCCCTCGACCGGCAGCGGCACGGCGGGCGGCGGCAGACTGCGCAATGCGGAGCCCGGATCGCGCGCGCGGTAGATTTCGGGCTCGACCCGCACCGCCTCGACCGTCCGCTCGAGCCCGTCCTCGGCCCGGTCGATGCGGTAGAGGCCGGTCGCCTTTCCGTTGTCCTCCACGCGCACGACATCGCCGGGGCCGAACGCCCGTCCCGAGGGCGGCAACGCGAAGCGGAGGTGGTCGCGCGCAACCCGCGCCTCGGCCAGCATCCGCTCCGCCAGCGCCTGACCCTCGCCACGGGTCATCGCCATGTCGAGGTCGGTGCCCGACACCGCGCGCGAGCTGTCGCGGGGGTGGATCGCTTCGGCGCAGGCGGCGGCGTAGTTTCCGCCGCTTTCGATGAAGCCGATCCGAACCCGGCCAGTCATCTCCGCCTCTCCCTCGCGGGTGCGCTCGATCAGTTCCGGCTGGTCGGGCAGCAGGGCCAGCGTCTCCGTCGTGACCGTGCCGTCGGCCTCTCCGTCCCGCGTGCGGAACACCAGCCGCCCCTCCCGCTCCATCGCATCGAACCCGTGGGCGAGCATCAGCGGCTGGAGCGCGGCACGGATCGTGCCGACCTGTCCGAGCGTATAGCCCCGGACGAGACCGTAGAGCTCTTTCGTATCAACCCCTTGAACCCCAGCCTCACGGCAGAGCGCCTCGACGACCTGCGCCAGCGGCCGGTGCGCTGTGCGCCCGGTCAGCCAGTGGCCGAACTCGTGGTTCGCACCGTCCGACCAGACGTCGGTGCGACCGGGAAAGGCCGGCCAGGGCCGCGCGTCCCAAGACCAGGCATGCGCCCGGTCCATGTCGAGCATCCGCTTGCCGGTGTAGATCGAGACCGGGTTGTTCGCGGGGTCGGAATAGTAGCCGATCAGCGCCCGCAGGTACTGCATCTGCATGAACGCGTCACGGTAGCCGTTTGAATAATATGGCAAAGCCGACTCGGAACTTTTGGGATCCACGAACTTGTTCGGCTGGTTTGCGCCCTTGTCGACCGCGCCGCAGCCGAACTCGGTGAACCAGATCGGCTTCATGCCCGGCTCCCACGCGCTCGGCTCCGGCGCGCGTTCGCCGTCGATCCGGTCGTGGTGATAGTTGTCCCACCAGCCGGCGAGGTCCTTGTAGCGCCACGTGAAGGGCTCACCATAGAAGTCGGTGATCGGGGTGCGGATCTGCGCGTCGCGGTGGGCGTCCGAAGCATAATACCAGTCGAACCCTTCGCCCCCGGCGACGTTCGCCCGCAGGTAATCGAGGTTGTAGATCGACCCCCAGTGCGCATCGGCGTGGCCGCTGCCGTCGCGCCAGTCGGCGAGCGGCATGTAATTGTCGATCCCGACGAAATCCACATTGGAATCAGCCCATAGCGGGTCGATGTTGAAGTACTTGTCGCCGGTCCCATCGGGTTGATAGCCGTGATATTCGGACCAGTCGGCGGCATAGCCGATCTTGACCTCCGACCCGAGGATCGTCCTGACGTCCGCCGCGAGCTGCCGCAGCGCATCGACGGCCGGGAAGCCTGCCGCATCGCGGATTTGCGTCAGGCCGCGCATCTCGGAGCCGATGCAGAAGGCATCGACCCCGCCCGCAAGCGCGCAGAGATGGGCGTAGTGCAGGATGAACCGGCGATAGGACCATTCCGCCGGGCCCGTGTAGGCGACGGTGTCGGTGCCGGGCTCGAAGTCTCCCGGCGCGGCGGTCCCGAAGAAGGCCGCGACCTCGGCGGCGGCGGTCGCTGTCCGATCGGGTGATCCCGCCTGTCCCGGCGCGGCAGAGAGCGTGATCCGACCCCGCCACGGCAGCGCCGGCTGGCCGATCTCGCCCGTCCAGGGGTCAGGCAGGCTGTTTCTCGCAAGCTGGTCCATCAGGATGAACGGATAGAAAACAATGGATTGCCCGGCGTCCTTCATGTGCCGGATTGACTGGATCACCGACTGATCGGTCGGTGTGCCGCCACAGACAGGCGCACCCTCGACATATGGCACGACTTCCGCACTCGCCCGGTCGAGCGCGCTGACCGTCCAGGGCATGTCGCCGTCCTCGTCGTGATGTTCCACCATCGGGCGCAGACGACAGGTGCCGCACCGCAGGTCGTCGCCAAACCACGAGACGATGAGCGACACCGATCCACAGTTCGGCAGTTCGTCCGCCAACGCCCTGAAAGAGGTCACGAAATCCGCTTCGCCGGAGCTCGTGTTGACGTTCGGCAGCCGTGACCGACCGAAGCCCGCGTTTACGGTGACCGGGTCAGTGGCCAGCGCATATTCGCCGGAGCCCGGCATCATCGCCACACCCCGGATCGCGCGGGCGATGTCCGGCGGATCGATGTCGGAGGCGTCCTCGGGTCCCGCCGGGCGCGACACTTCGAACGAGAAGGACGGCACCCGGTTGCCGAACTGGCCGAGGGCGAGCTCCTCGAACAGCACATAGGCGATCCCCCGGTAGGCGGGCGCCCGTCCCGCACCCTCCACCGCCTCGATATTCGGATCGGGGAGCTGGTCCTCGCTCCCCTTGTAGACGCGCATGTCGAGCATGTGCGCCGGGACCTCGCGGCCGTCGGCCCAGATGCGGCCGATGCTCGTGATCTCGCCCTCGCAGACCGCCACGGCAAGGCTGACGCTGTAACTGTAATCGACCGTCGTCACCTCGGGCTGGCGCGGCGCGCCCTTGCCGCCGCCGCCCGTGGTCGTGCTGCTGTCCTGCTCGCGGAACCGGCTCGCCCAG
This sequence comes from Pelagovum pacificum, assembly GCF_016134045.1. Taxonomy (NCBI): domain Bacteria; kingdom Pseudomonadati; phylum Pseudomonadota; class Alphaproteobacteria; order Rhodobacterales; family Paracoccaceae; genus Pelagovum; species Pelagovum pacificum. Next base: position 2,108,632 of record NZ_CP065915.1, read on the forward strand.
ATGACCTGGCCCGCGACGCGCGCCCGTCCGTAGACGCGGCCCACGGGGGCCCCCTCGCTCGCACCGGTCAGGCGGAAGCGGTCGACGCGCGCCGTCTCCACCGTCTCGCTGCCCTGGCCGAGGACGCGGGTGTCGAGCATACGTCCCGCCGTCGCGCCGACGGCCCGGCCCCACGTGGCGCCGGACAGTCCGAGGACCGTGCCGCCGAGGCTGCCGCCCACGGCCATGCCCGCCGCGCCGAGTACGATCGTGGCCATGCGCTAACTCCCTGTGCGAAACGCAAAACGGGCGACGATGCGCCGCTCCCACGGCGCGGACAGGTGGCTCTCGACCACGCCGTGCCCGCTGTAGGCGTGGATGAACCGTGCGGTCGCCCCGACCTCGGACTGTATGCCGAGGTGACGCGCTTCCGCCCCGTTGCGCATCCGGAACAGCAGAACGTCGCCCGGTGCGGCGATCTCCAGCGGCCGGGCGTCGAGGTGCCGTCCGGCGGCCCGCCAAAGAAGCTCCTCGCCCTGCGGTGCGGTCCAGTCGGCAGTGTAGGCGGGCACAGGTTCAGGCTCTGCGCCGAACGCCTCGCGCCAGATGCCGCGGATCAGGCCGAGGCAATCGGTCCCGGCGCCGCGCGTCGAGCCCTGGTGGAGGTAGGGCGTGCCGATCCAGCCCCGCGCGATCGCGACGATGTCGGTCATGTCCGGCGCCCCCCGTCGTTGGTGCCGTCGAGGCGCGGCACGGCGGCCAGCCAATCTTCGCCCGGCACATGAGGAAAGCCGCGGAAATTTATGAAATTGCTGAATTTCGTCCGACAGGTCGCGTCCGATTTGTCGCAGCCCGGCTCGACCCGCACGGTATCACCAAGGGTCAGCGTGGCGCGCAGAGGCTCCCACAGGCCAAGTACCCGCTCCGTGCCCTCGATCGCGTCGTCCTTGACGACCGCGCTCAATCCCGCCGCAGCGCCGCTCAGGACGGCGAGCCGACCGAGCGCATACCATCCCGGCGGACGCCCGGTGTCTGCGAGGCGGATCACCCTGTTTTCAAAAACCTCGGCCACCGTGTCCGTGTCGCTAAGCGGCGAGAGGTCCAGCCCGCAAGCCCGGTCGCCGAGCACCGCGTCGCAGGTCGGCTGGAACGACCGGCCGACGGGGTGGTTCAGCGCCTCGGCCAGCCCACGCAGCTCTGCGTGAAACGCGCCGCCGCCGCGCCGGATGTCGCCGATATGGCCGCGAAAGGTCACCTGCCGCTCTGCCGGCGCGCGCCAGTTGACGAGCCAGCCCGTCACCTCTGCCCCGTCGAAGCGGCCGGCCTCGATGTCGGACTCGGTCACCGCGTCGTCCGACAGCACGCCGAGCGCTTCGGAATTGTCGACCGACAGCCCGGTCGTCCGCACGGTCTGCCGGGCCGTCAGGCCGGTGTCGGCCCGGAACGTCATGCCGTCGAAAGAGACCGGGCGGTCGTGGTCGGTGAAGCCGAACAGCACACCGTCAGCACGAAGTACGGACCAGCAGCGACAGACCGTGGTGAGGCCGGTGACGAGGTGAGAGGCAAGGGTCACAGCCGCACCTCCACGACCGGCACATCCGGTGCGTCGCCGGCCTGGAAGCTCGCGACGGACGTCAGGATGCGGTCGATGTCGAAGCGCACCGGCACGTCGAATTCGAACCCGGCCGTCACCTCGACGCCGACGTCGGGCGGATGGTCGAACGTGACGATGCCGGTGGAGATGTCGACCGACCACGCCGCCCCCTCGACCTGCGGCACCCCGTCCAGCGCGACGATCACCGTGCCGCCGACCGGCTTCTTCACCGGGCGTTCGTAGAAGCTCGGTCCCGAGCCGTAGCGCTTCACCAGCTGGAACGCGGCGGTCACCTCGTCGCCGATGCCGAGCAGCTGATCGGTATCGGACACGTCGCCGGAGGCGAGGCAGGAGCGGTAGTCGCCCCAGTCCTTCCACCGAAAGGCGTGCAACTGGCCGTGGCGGGCCTCGAAAAAGGCGACGAGCGCCTCGAGGTCGTCGAGGGAGCGCAGGCCGAGCCCCGCGTCGTACCGGCGCCGCGAATGCGCCCAGGGGCTGTTGCGCTCCTCCGCGCCGTTGGCGAGGGTCACGATCTCGGTCCGCCGCTCCGGACCGCCGAGAGCCCCGAAGCTGAGCGACGTCGGGAAACGCACGTCGTGGAATGTCATGGGTCGGCCCTCCTCAGCGGTTCCGGTTGCCCTGCGCCAGCGCGCGCGACAGGCGCGCGGCCACCTGGGTACGGCTTCGCTCGAAGGAGGCCGCGTCGGGCGTCGTGATATTCATCGTGACGTGGACCGGCGCCGGGGCACCGCTGGTGCGCACGCCGAGCTTGCCATCGGCCCCACGGGCGAGTGGCATGATCGCCTCCGGGCCAGCCTCGCCCATCAGCCCGGTGCCGCGCCGCATCGGGAAAGTAACGGGCCCCGAGGCGACACCGCCGCTCGCGAAGGGCATCACCCGCCCCTGCGAGAAGCTGCCCCCCTGTCCGAACGGCATCAGCCCGGAGACCAGCGCGTTCAGCCCCCCCGACAACATCCCGCCGAGCTGGTCCGTAACGGGCGTCACCGCGGCCCGGTAGGCCGCGGCGCTCATCCGGTCCTTCAGCGTGGCGAGCGTGTCCGACAGGCGCTGCCCATCGAAGACCACGCCCTCGAACGCGCGGCGGATGCTGCCGGAGAAGGCGCGCGACAGGTTGCCCATGTCGCGCGTCGTGTCCGACATTCCCCGCTGCATCCGGTCGAGCTCCGCCGTGAAGACCGCCGTCATCTCGCCGCTGCGGGCAAGCGTTCCGTCGAGCGCGGCGAGATCCGCCTCGAACGCGTCGAACCTGTCGTCACTCATCACCGTCTCCTCTCGTCTCGTCGGGGTAGGCGCGCGCCAGCTCTTCCAGTCGGGCGCGGGCCATCGGCGCGTCGGTCTTGCCGCGCTGCCCGAGCATCAGCAGAAGCTCCGCCGGGGTCAGTGCCCAGAACTCCGCCGGGGTCAGGCCGCGCCCGCCGATCCCGGCACGCATCAGCGCGGGCCAGTCGAAGCGGCTCATGAGGGCGGCGCAAAGGCTCGGGCCAGAAGCTCCGCCGCCGCCCGCGCGGCCGTCACAGGGCCGCCGTCGATGTCGGCGGCGAGCAAGTCGTCGCGTGTCACCGGCCAGCCTCCGCCCCGAAGGCCCGCGACGATCAGCGCCACCACGTCGGCGGCCGAAAAGCGCCCGCCCTCGAACCGCTCGGCCAGCCCGACGAGGCTGTCCTCGCCGAGTGTCGCCTCCAGCTCCGCCAGCGCGCCAAGGGTCAGCCGCATCACGCGCGGCTGACCATCTATGCGCAGCGTCACTTCACCTGCCCACGGGTTGCCCATCAGAGCGCCGAGAAGCTCAACGCACCGGCCGAGGCGAGCGACAGCTCGTAGGTCGCTTCGCCATCATGGGTGCCGGCATATTCGATGGAGGAGACGAGGAACGCGCCCTCCACGGTGCCGAAATCGGGGATCACCACCTGGAAGCCCGGCGTCTCCCCGGCCCAGAAGATCTGGCGCACGCGCTCGTCCGTCGCCTCGTCCCGGAAGACGCCCGCGCCGGTGATCGCGGCGCTCTTGACGCCGGCGCCCGCCAGCAGCTCGCGCCAGCCGCCGCTGTCGAGGCTCGTGACATCGAGCGTCTCGGCGTTGAAGCTGAGCCGCGTGGCCCGCAGGCCCGCCGCCGTCTCGAACTGCCCGTCGCCGGTCATGTCGATCTTCACCAACAGGTCCTTGCCGTTCTGAACCGCCATGTCGCTGGCTCCCTTGCTGAAATCAGTCCTCGACGCGGACGTCGTAGGTCAGGTCGATGCGGCGCAGGTCCCCGGTGTCGATCCGGGCGGCCTTCGCCTTGTGAAAGTTGAGGTAGACGATCCGGCCCCGCGCCAGTGCCGGCGGCGGGCCGGACAGAGCGTCGGACACGGCCCCCGCCGCGGCCTTGACCGAGGCGAAGCCGGCCGCCGTGCCGACGACGGAGACCGTCACGCGATGCAGCGCCCCCGCACCCGACCCGTCGGAGCGGTCGCGCACAGTCTCGGGGCCGAGCGTGACGTAGAGGTCCGGAAGCGTGCCGGGTGGCAGGGCGTCATAGACGGCGCTGCCGACTTCGGCGGCCAGCGCGGCGTCATTGGCGAGTACCTGGTAGAGCGCCGCCTGCAGCGCGGCGGAGGTGGCATAGCTCACGCGACGACCTCTTCTTCGCAATGGCAGGTGATGAAGCGGGCGTCGGCGTCGGCCTCCACAACGGCTTCGATCGGGAACAGCCGGTCGCCCTCGCGGAAGCGCTGTCCGGGGCGGGGCCGAGCCTCCGTACCCCACGGCGCGGCGCGCAGCGTGATGCTGTAGCGCGCGGTCGAGAGGGGCACGGCAGGCCCGCGCGTCTCCCGACCCGTGCGGCCCTGCACTTCGGCGAAGACGGTGCCGAGCGGGACCCAGCTCTCGCTATAGCCGCCCGAGCCATCGGGCAGCCGCTCCGGCGCCTCGAGGACGAGCTGCCGCGTCAGGCGGGGGAAGCTCATGCCGTACCTCCGCCCAGGATGCGCACCGTGCGGTAGCGTTCGATCAGGGCGTTGACGCTGTAGGGCAGCGCCCCCGCACCAAGCCCCGTCTCGTGCCGGTATTCGTAATAATGGGCCGCCAGCATCTTCACCGCCTGTGCGAGGTCGGCGGGCAGATCGCTCCACTCCGGACCGAAGCCGGCGAGGAAGCCGACCTGTGCGAAGCCGCCGGACGGGATGGAGGGCAGACAGGACCCCGCCGCGACAAGAGCCGGACGATGAAGGTCCGGCTCCAGCCGCCAGGCCGTGCCGGGGACCTGCGTCTCCGCCCCGGTCCGATCGAGCAGCGCGACGTCCGAGATCGCGCTGACCGGGGCGACCGGCAGCGCCTGCCGGCCGGGGTCGCGCCAGAAGGTGACAGACCAGGTGAATTCCCGTTCGATCAGGATCTTGCCGGTGCGCGCCTCGATCGCGGCCATGGCGGCGCGCAGGTAGCTCTCCAGCACGCCGTCCTGCAGCGTGTCCTCGGCGAAGCCGCTGCCGAGGCGCAGGTGGTCCTTGAACTCCGCGACCGGAAGGGCGCCTTGCGGCACCGTGGTCTCTTCGATCAGCATCATCGCGTTACTCCGTCTGTCCGGTGCGGGGCCGGACAGGGCGCGCCGGCGCCCTGCCCGTCAGGTCGTTCAGGCAGAGAACTGCAGCAGCTTGATCGCCGCGAAGTCGCTCACACCGCCGCCGACGCGCTTGGTCGCGTAGAACAGCACATGCGGCTTGGCCGAGAACGGGTCGCGCAGGACGCGCAGGTCGGGACGTTCGGCGATCGTGTAGCCCGCGCCGAAATCACCGAAGGCGATGGCGGTGACACCGGTCCCGATGTCGGGCATGTCCTCGGCGATCAGCACCTTGTGGCCGAGCAGCCGCGCCGGCTCTCCCGCCGCGAGGCCGTCGGACCAGAGGAACCGCCCGTCGCCATCCTTCAGTTTGCGCACGGTCGACGCCGTGCGCGAATTCATCAAGAAGCAGGCGTTCGCGCGATATTCGGCGGCGAGGCTGTAGACGAGGTCGACCAGCGCGTCCGCCGCGTTGCTCATCGCGAAGGACCCGTCTGCGCCGGTCTTCACCGTGCCGAGCTTGCCCCACTCCCACGCGTCATTGCCGACGGTGTCGTAAGTCATGATGCCCTTCGGCTTGTCGGAGCCGTCGCCCGTGATGAAGGCCGCGGCCTCGGCCCGGGCGAACTTCGAAGCGATGCGCTGTGCGAGCCAGCCCTCCACGTCGAAGGCGCTGTCGTCGAGCAGTCGCTGGCTGGCCTTTGGCATCGCGTTCAGCTCGAACAGCGGGATCGAGATCCGGTCGAGCTGCGGTGTCGCCGTCTCCGAGACGGAGGCGCTCTCGGTGCCCCAGCCCGCGCCGGCCTCGGTATGGTCGATCAGCACGTCGAACGAGGTCGCGTTGACCTGCACGATGTTGGCCACCGCCCGCAGCGACGCGGTCGAGGCCAGCACGCTGGCGACGGTCGCCGAGGTCTCCGGATCGACGAGGTAGCCCCCGTCGGCCGCGACCGAGGTCACGAGGCCCTTCGCCTCGAGGTCGAGCCCCCGGAGCGCATCGTCGTCGCCGCTTCTCAGGTAGCCTTCGAAAGCCTTCTGGTGCGGGGCTTCGGTCTCTGCGGCGGCCGAGAGCGCGGGGCGCTGCACCCCCATCAGGGATTTGCGGTCGATCCTGGTCATGCGGGACTCCTGTTCCTCAACCTTCTTCTCAATGTCGCTTCGGAATGATTTGAAATCGCTCACGAAATCGGTAAGCGCGTCCCGCAGCTCCGTCGCGGCGGGAGGGATCTCGCCCCCCGTCTGGTCCTTGCTCATCTGCTCTGATCCTTGGCTGTTCAGCTTCTCATCGCGCGCGCCGCATCCCGCAGCGCTGCCGCCATCTCGCGCAGGGTGGCCGCGTCGGGGCTGTCGCCCTTTGCCCCGATCCGCGCCTCCGGCAGCATCGGGAAGGTGACGAGGGAGACTTCCCAAAGCTCCACCTCCGCCAGCTGCCTCTGCCCCTTGGTGTCGCGGTGCGCCTTGCGGGTCCGGTAGCCGATCGACAGCCCGTCGATCGCGCCCGCCGCCAGCAGCGCCGCCGCCTCCCGGCCCTTCGCCACGTCGGTCAGGATGCGGCCCTTCACCTTCAGGCCGCGCCCGTCCTCCGCGATCTCGTCCCAGACGCCGATCGGCTGGCCCGGATCGTGCTGCCAGAGCATCCGCACCCGCCGTCCGTCTTTCAGCGAGGCCGCGTAGGCCCCGGCACGGACGATGTCGCCCCCCTGGTCGGGACGGCCGAAAAGCGAGGCATATCCCTCGATCACGTGGCCGTCCCGAACCGTCACCTCACCCCCGAGGCGGCAGAACTTGTGTTCCAGTTCCAATGGCTTGTCCCCCGTTCTTCAGATACCGACGAGCGCGCGCAGCGCTTCGAGCGCCAGCACCGCGCCAGCGGCCCAGACACAGAGCCAGACCTGCCGTTCCAGCCGCTCGACCATCGTCTCGATCCGCCCGAGCCGCAGGTCGAGCTGCGCGAACCAGAAGTCGGTCACAGGCGCGCGCTCGCGCCGCCGCTTGTCGATCTCGACCACGTCATTCATCGCTTGCCTCCATCGGTGGCAGGCCGAGCAGCGCCCGCTTTTCCGCCGCCGTCAGGAACGTCGCCTCACCGACACGGCGCCATTGCGCGTCCCGCTCCGCCGACAGGGCCGGCACCTGGTCGAGGTCAGGGCGCAGATCCGCACCGTTCCCGGAATGGTCAGCCAGCCAATCCGACAGCGTCCCCAACACGCGCGCCGCCAGCGGCAGCACCGTCAGCCGGTAGAAGGCGCGGTTGGCCTCCTGGTAATTGGCGTAGGTCGCGTCGCCGGGGATGCCGAGCATCATCGGCGGCACGCCGAAGGCCGTCGCGATCTCACGCGCCGCGGCCTCCTTCGTCTTCTGGAACTCCATATCCGACGGCGAGAAGCCCATCGGCTTCCAGTCGAGCCCACCTTCCAGAAGCATCGGTCGTCCCGCGTTTCGGGCGCCCTGGTGATGTGCCTCCATCTCCTGCAGCAGGCGGTCGTACTGGTCGGCGGACAGCTGTCCGTCTTCGCCGCCCCGGTAGACGATCGCTCCCGAAGGCCGCGCCGCGTTGTCGAGCAGCGCCTTCGACCAGCGGGAGGCGGAATTGTGCACGTCGATCGCCGTCGCGGCGGCCGAGAGCGCCGACAGCCCGTAATGATCGTCCTGCGGGTGGAAGCTGCGGATATGGCAGACCGGGGACGGCCCCTCGCCGACGGCGAAGCGGTGCTTGCGTCCGCCGACGGTGTAATCGTAGGCGACCGGCCAGCCGTCGTGCCCCGGCACCAGCGACATGCGATCGGAGCGGAGCACGTGCAGTTCCACCGGCAGGCCGGTGTCGGCCACCGCCTCCACGTAGGCATTGCCGGTCAACAGAAGCTGACCATAGAGCGCTTCGAGGAATTCCGCCCGGCCCTGCGCCGCGTTCGGACGGGACAACAGGGTGAGCAGCGGATGGTCGGTGTAGCGCGCCGCGCTGTCCTGGCAGAGCACCGGCAGCGCCGCGGCGGCTTCGGCCACAAGCTTCACGGCGCGAAACCCGACCGGGTTGCCGGTGAAGCCGGTCCGCGTAAGGGAGGCGACATCGCGCGGGCTCCAGGCCACGCGGCCCGCGCCCTGCACGGCGATCACCCGACCCGTGGCAGAGGCCTTGGTCTCGACCGGGGCCGCGTCGCGCCTTTTGAATGGAAACATCTCGTTCTCCCGGAACCGCATCTCGCGTCGTCGGGAAAGAGATATGACGGCCAGGGCTTAAGATGCGCCGTCCCCACCGCGCGGTGGCCGTTGCGGGACGGCTGGCGGGGCAGTGCGGCGCGGGAGCGTCAGGCTCCCGCGCCGCACGCGTCGTCAGTTGTCAGAGCGTGCGCACGGAGGGCCGCCCGCGCGGCCCCAGCATCAGCTCGGTCAGGGCCCAGACCAGCGCGTCGACGCGGTCGGGCGAGCCGCCGCCGGTGAAACCAGTCGCCGTCATCAGGCCCATCTGCTCTTCCAGCGCAGCCAGTCCCCGGACATGCCGGACGCGCCCCTGCTCGTAGAGCGCCGCAACGGGCTCGGCACGGACATGCTTGCTCTTGCTCGCACGCACGGCCCGCACCGGCACCATTGGATCGACCACGCGCATCACCCGCGTGACGAGGTCGCCGCCGTTGTTCACCTCGGCCACGATCCGGTCCGCGCCGTGACGGTGGTAGGCGGCGACGGCCGCCGCCGCCCAGTCGCCCCCGCCCGAGGGACGGACCGTCGCGTCGGCGAGCACCCAAGCCTGCCAATCGGACGGCGGCCCCTTCAGGATCGCGCCGGCGACGACGATGCCGCATTCGTCCGCCGCCCTGCCGCTGCTCACCGAGGGATCGACCGCCACGACGATCCGGTCGAGCTCGGGCACCGGCGCGTCGAAGCGCACCGCATCCAGCAGTTCCAGTGGCCAGAGCGCGCCCTCCACCTCCGTCAGCATCACGCCGTCCAGCTCCTGCCGTCCGAGCGCGCTGCCGCCGAACCGCTCCTCCACCTCGCGCAGGAAGGAGGCGGCGAGGTTGGCGGCGTTGGCCGATGTCGGCGCGTGAGTGACGCGCGTGCTTTCCCGCTCCAGCAGTTGCCGCATCACCGGCGTCGGCCGGGGCGTCGTTGTTACGCAGCAGCGCGGATCGTCACCGAGCCGCAGCGCGAACTGCAACATGTCCCACGCATCCCGGTCCTTCCTCCACTTGGCCAGCTCGTCCACCCACGCGCCGTCGAACTGCGGCCCGCGCAGCGCCTCGGGATCGTGGGCGGAGAACAGCATCGCCTCCGCCCCGTTCGGCCACTGCAGCAGCCGGCGGCCCGCGATCCATTGCGGGCGACGATCGGGCGGGCAACAGGCGAGGATGCCGCTGTCGCCCATCACCATCACCTCGCGCGCCTGGTCGATCGTCTCGCCCACCAGCGCGATCCGGCGGCAGCGCCCGGGATCGTCCCGGCGCGCGCCTTCGACCTGAGCGCGCACCCACTCGGCGCCCGCGCGGGTCTTGCCGGCCCCGCGGCCGCCCAAGATCACCCAGTTGCGCCAGTCGCCCGCCGGCGGCACCTGATGGTCCATCGCCCAGAAGTCGAACAGGAACGGCAGCGCACGCAGCTCCGCGTCAGTCAGCCCCGACAGGAAGCTCGCCTGCGCCGCCGGCGGCACGGAGGCGATCCAGCCGGCGCCCGATCGCAGCCCGCGCGGCATCGGCGTCGAAACGGTTTCCGGCGAGGGCGCCACCATTGCGTGCGTTCCAGTCATCGAATTTCTCCATGATCTCGATCATCTTGCGGACGGCGAAGGTCAGCTCGTTGGAGCGCGCGACAAGTTGCCTGGGCTCCGTCGCATCGGCTTCCTCGTTGAGGTCGTCGAGCATCCGGGTGAGGTCGTCGCCAACCCGGTGCAGCAAGGCGCGTCTCTGGCGGAGATCGGAGAGGATCTGTGGCCGTAACTCCTCCCAGGGGAGGTCGGTCTCATGCGTCATCATCAATGTCAGTCCTGAAATGTGTTCGGACCCGGCGGAAATGAAAAAGAGCGGAGCGGACCTGATCCGCGCCGCCCGTCTGCCGGGGGACACAACCTATACGTTAATCAGGACTTAATGTCAAGCCCATATCAACTTGAGGTTGTTAACGACTGCCCAGTCCTATTCGCCCGTGGTCGCCGCCTGCTCCGCCTCGATCTCGCGCCAGCGCGCGACGTTGCGGTTGTGCTCGTCCAGCGTGGTCGCGAAGGCATGGCCTCCGCTGCCGTCCGCCACGAAGAACACGTAGTCCGTCGTGTCGGGGTTCAGCGCCGCCTCGATCGCGGCCCGGCCGGGGTTGGCGATCGGCGTCGGCGGCAATCCCTGGATGACGTAGGTGTTCCACGGCGTCGCCGCGCGCAGCTCGCTCTGGCGCAGGCCACGACCCAGCACACCCTGCCCCTCGGTCACGCCGTAGATGACCGTCGGGTCCGTCTGCAGCCGCATCCCCTGTTCGAGCCGGTTGACGAAGACGCTCGCCACCTGCCCGCGCTCGCTCGGGATGCCGGTCTCCTTCTCGACGATGGAGGCCATGATGAGCGCCTCTTCCGGGCTCTCGTAAGGCAGACCGTCGGCCCGCGCGGCCCATGCGTCCTGCAGGATGTTCTGCTGACGCACTTCCATCTGCGCGAGGAGACCGTCGACCGTGTCGCCGGGCTCGAACGCGTAGGAATCCGGCGCGAGCGTGCCCTCGTCCGGGATGTCCTCGACATCCTCGGAAAGTTGCTCGATGGCGTTCAGCGCCTGCACGATCTGCCAGGACGTGACACCCTCTGCGATGGCGAGACGGTAGAGCGTGTCCTGCGCCTCGGTCACTTCGGTGAATTCCGGCGGGGTCTCTTCTTCGGCGGGGTCGAACTGGACGAGCTGCTCGTAGCTGCCCTGCACCGGGTCGAGCTCACGCACCTCGACCAGCGTGCGGGTCACGCCGACACGCCAGATCACCTCGGTCCCGCACGTGTTCGCGCCGCCCCGTGTGACGATGTCGACGATCTCCTGCATCGAGACCTTCTCCGGCAGCAGGAAGCTCCCCGCTTTCAGCTGGTCCGCCTTGCCGGCATATTGGGCGCCCATCCGGAACAGGGTCGGCGACGTGATGGCGCCGTCGTTCGCCAGCGTCTCGCTGACGGTCCAGAAGTTCGACCCCCGGTCGACCTGCAGGCAGATCGCGTCGGCGAGCGGGCCTTCGCCCTCGTAGGTCTCGTTGCCCCAGATGACCACGCCGGCCATCAGGAACGTCGCCACCACGAAGAAGGTCAGCGCGTTGGAGGCGATGGAGCGCCACATGCTGTCAGACCTTTCCGAAGATCACGCTGGCGTTGGTGCCACCGAACCCGAAGGAGTTGGACAGCGCGTATTTCACCTCGCGCTCCACCTTCTTGTTCGGCGCGAGGTCGATCGCGGTCTCGACGTCCGGGTCCTCGAGATTGATCGTCGGCGGGCAGACCTGGTCGCGGATCGCGAGGATCGAGAAGATCGCCTCGATCGCGCCGGCTGCGCCGAGCAGGTGCCCGGTCATCGACTTGGTCGAGGACATGGTGACCTTGGAGGCCGCGTCGCCGAGCAGTCGCTCGACCGCCCCCAGTTCCACCGCGTCGGCCATGGTCGAGGTGCCGTGCGCGTTGATGTAGTCGATGTCCGCCGGCTCCAGCCCCGCGTCTTCGAGCGCCATCTTCATGGAGCGCTCGCCGCCGTTGCCGTCCTCGGCCGGGGCGGTGATGTGGTAGGCGTCGCCCGACAGGCCGTAGCCCAGCACTTCACCGTATATCTTCGCACCGCGCGCGACGGCATGTTCGTACTCCTCGAGCACGACCATCCCGGCGCCTTCGCCCATGACGAAACCGTCGCGGCCCCGGTTGTAGGGCTGGGAGGCTTTCGTCGGATCGTCGGCGTACTTGGTCGACAGCGCCTTGCAGGCGTTGAAGCCCGCGATGCCGATTTCACAGATCGCGGCCTCGGCACCGCCGGCGACCATCACGTCCGCGCGGCCCGTCTTGATGAGCTGCGTCGCGTCGCCGATGGCGTGCGCACCAGTCGAACAGGCGGTGACGACCGCGTGGTTCGGGCCCTTGAAGCCGTGACGAATGGCGATCTGGCCGGAAATCAGGTTGATGAGCGCGCCGGGGACGAAGAACGGCGACACCCGGCGGGGCCCCTTCTCCTTCATCATCACGGCGGTGTTGGCGATCGAGTTCAGCCCGCCGATGCCGGAGCCGGTCAGCACGCCGGTGCGCAGCAGATCGTCCTCGTCCTCGGGCTGCCAGCCGGAATCCTTCACGGCCTGCTCGGCTGCGGCCATGGCGAAGACGATGAAGGTGTCGACCTTCCGCTGTTCCTTCGGCTCCATGTAGCTGTCGGCATTGAACGTGCCGTCGCTGCCGTCACCAAGCGGCACTTCGCAGGCGTAGGTCGTGGTGAACCCTTCGGGATCGAAGACCGTGATCGGCCCCGCCCCCGACTGGCCGGCGAGCAGACGCTCCCAGCTTTTCTCGACACCATCCGCAAGGGGGGTAACCAGACCCAGACCCGTTATGACCACTCGACGCATTCTTCGCCCCTCTCTCACCGTGGCTTTCGCGGTCCTGATACCCTTTCGTGACAAGAATGGGCAAGACCGGGCATCTC